>JAPPNY010000053.1 GCA_028818385.1 Spirochaetaceae bacterium | reverse complement strand
GTCTCGAATCCTCAATTCAGCCAACTTTCGGGCTGGAGCGCGAATAACCCGGGTGTACACCATCCGCTTGCGGGACGGCCTGCGCTGGAGCGACGGCGAGACGTTCGATACCGAGGACATCCGGTTCTGGTTCGACCACGACGCCTCCGACAAGGACCTCAACCCGCACGGCGTCGGCAACCTCAAGGTCGGCGGGGTGATGGCCACCCTGAACGTGGTCGACGACGTGACCTTCCAGTTCCAGTTCGCCGGCCCGTACCCGAATCTGCCCAACAACATGATGCGCTGGTTCCCCGATTCGTTCCTGCCGGAGCATTACATGGGCCAGTTCCACCCCGCCGTGGCGGGCGACAAGGCGGAGAGCGCGGCAAAAGAAGCCGGTTTCACCACCTGGATGGCGTATTGGAAGGAATACGTGATCTGGAGCAACTTCAACACCGAGCTGCCGGTCATCCACCCGTGGAGGCTGGAAAGCAAGAGCGACACCCTGGGCGTGTACGGCCGCAACCCCTACTACTACAAGGTGGACGTGGCCGGGAATCAGCTGCCCTACATCGACGGCATCCGCGTTCCGCTGATGGGGATGGGCAGCGACGCCTATCTGCTGCAGGGCTTGGCCGGCGAGATCGACTTCGGCCTGCGCGGCGACTTCGGCGACATCTCGAACTTCAGCGTGCTGCGCAACGCGGAGGAGTCAGGCAACTTCAGGCTGCACGCGGCGATGTCGGCGATCATGTATCACGGCACCGTGTACTTCAACTTCGCGAGCGAGGACGCGGAGCGGCGAGAGCTGTTCAACGACATCGATTTCCGGCGCGCCGTGGCCCTGGCGATCGACGGACAGGAGATCAACGACCTGCTGTTCCGCGGCCAGTACACGCTGTCCCAGACGCCGGTGGCGGGTGACTTGGTGCACCCGGCCGACGAGCCCTACAAGGAGCACGATCTCGACGCGGCAAACGACATGCTCGACGAGCTGGGATTGGCGTGGAACGCGGGCCGCACCGCGCGCACCTTCCCGAGCGGCAAGCCGTTGGAGCTGATCGGGCTTGTCGAGACCGACAAGAGCGCCGAAGTCGCCATGTCCGAAATCTACAAGGAACAACTCAAGAAGGTCGGTATCGAGTTCCTGATTCGACCCTACGCCGGCGACGCGTACGGGGAAAAACTGACCACCGGCGACTACGACATCCTGGTCGGCCCCGTCGATATCGGGCGCGGCATACCGACCGCCAGCATCGCGCGTTTTCCGCACGTGGTGCCGAGCAATCCGCAGGGCTACCACGTCTCCACCCCATGGGCGCGCTGGCTGCACTCGGGCGGCGCCGAGGGAGTGGAGCCGCCGGACGGGGTGAAGAGGCTGTACGAATTGTCCGAGGAGTATCCGCGTGCGATGGACGTCGACGCCAGGAAGCGGATCGAGCAGGAGGTGGTGAAGATCTTCAGCGAAGGGCTGTGGTCGATCTCTCCGCTGGAGTCGAAGGTCGACATCCCGCAGGTCTCCTTCTACTACTTCCACAACAGGGTCGGCAACGTGCCGGACGAGCCGCTGAGCTCCGAGGCCAGCTACCTGTTCTTCGACGTACTGTTCCTGAACGAGTAGACCGGCCCATACCGCTGTCTGCCGCCATGCGCAACCGCGTGGCGGCGGACGCGGCCCTTTCTGACCGATGACCATCTACGTGCTGCGGCGCGTGCTGATGATGATCCCGGTGCTGTTGATCGGCAGCGTGATCGTGTTCGTCATCATCCAGCTTCCCCCCGGCACCGTGATCGAGGCCAAGATCGCCCTGATGCGCAACCGCGGCGTCGAGATCACCCCCGAGCTGGTCGCGTCGCTGAACGCCCAGTACGACCTCGACAAGCCGATCATGGTGCAGTACTTCTTCTGGCTGGGGAACATCCTGCGCGGCGACTTCAGCTATTCGATGCTGTTCAACAAGCCGGTCAGCGCGATCCTGGCCGAGCGCCTCCCACTCACCGCGCTGATGTCGTTCATCTCGTTCCTGCTGCTCAACGCGATGGCGATCCCGATCGGCATCGTGTCGGCGGTGCGGCAACGGACCTGGCTCGACTACTGCATCACCTTCGTCGGATTCATCGGCTTGGCGGTGCCCAACTTCATCTTCGCCCTGGTGCTGTCGTGGCTGGTGTTCTCGCTCACCGGCAGCACCGCCACCATCGGCCTGATGTCGCAGCAGTACCTGGACGCGGCCTGGAGCCTGCCCAAGGTCCTCGACCTGTTGAACCACCTCTGGATCCCGGCCATCGTCATGGCCACCGCCGGCACCGCGGAGCAGGTACGGATCATGCGGGCCAACCTGCTCGACGAGCTGGAGAAACCCTACGTGATGGTGGCGCGCTCCAAGGGGGTGAGCGGCGCGCGGCTGCTGCTGAAGTACCCGTTCCGGGTCGCCCTGAACCCGTTCATCGTGCGCCTGGGATGGCTGCTGGCCAGTCTCATGTCGGGCGAGCTGATGGTGTCGGTGACCCTGGGCCTGCCCACGCTGGCGCCGATCATGCTGCAGGCGATCATGGCACAGGACATGTTCCTGGCCGGCAGCATCCTGTTCATCGAGCTGGGCCTGACGGTGGTCGGGATTCTGCTCTCCGACATCCTGCTCGGGATCGTCGATCCACGCATCCGGGACGCGATATGAGCACCTCGGGCACGTCGCTGCAGCACGGCGATCCGCCGGCGGCGACCGGTCAGCGTGCCTACGCATCCCAGTGGCAGCTCATGCGCTGGCGTTTCCTGCGCCACCGCGTCGCCGTGGTGGCGCTCGGGTTCATCGGCTTCCTCTATCTCGGCGTCATCTTCGCCGAGTTCATCGCCCCCTATGATCCCCGCGCCTACGACGAGGAGTTCACCCTGGCGCCGCCGCAGCGGATCAGGTTCTTCGACGCCGACGGCCGCTTCCACCCGCGCCCGTTCGTGCACCCGATCGTCAAGACCGTGGATCCCGACACCTGGGAGTACCTCTACTCGGTGGACACCACGATCGTGCAGCCGCTGTACCTGTTCGTGCGCGGCGACCCCTATCGCATGTGGGGGTTGTTTCCCGGCAACCTGCACCTGTTCGGCCTGCGCGACGGCCGCATCTTCAGCCTGATGGGCAAGGACTCGCTCGGGCGCGACCTGTTCTCGCGCATCGTGTACGGGTCGCGCATTTCGCTGACCGTGGGCTTCGTCGGCATCCTGATCGGCTTCTTCCCCAGCCTGTTCATCGGCGGCATGGCGGGGCTGCTCGGCGGGGCGGTGGACAAGGTGATCATGCGCATCACCGAGACCTTCATGAGCGTACCCACATTGCCGCTGTGGGTCGCGCTGGCGGCGGCGCTGCCGGTGCGGCTCTCGGTGGTGCAGCGCTACGTGCTGATCACGGTGATCCTGGCGTTGATCGGGGTCGTCACCGGCGGCAGCCGTACCGTGCGCGGCAAGTTCATGGCGCTCAAGCGGGAGGAGTACATCCGCGCCGCCCGCCTCGACAACGTCGGCGACGGCAAGCTGATCTTCTCCTACCTGCTGCCCTCGTTCCTGAGCCACACCATCGCCGAACTCACCCTGGCGATTCCCGGCATGATCCTGGGTGAGACCGCGCTCAGCTTCATCGGCCTCGGACTGCAGCCCCCGGCGATAAGCTGGGGGGTGATGCTGCAGGAGTGCCGCCACCTGCGCAACCTGATCGCGGCGCAGTGGCTGTTCATCCCGGCGTTCTTCGTGGTGGCCGCCATCCTGGCGTTCAACTTCAAGGCCTGATGGCAGCGGCGCTGCTCGAGGTAGACGACCTGCACGTGGTGTTCCCTTCCAAGGAGGGCACGGTGCGGGCGGTGAACGGTGTCAGCTTCGCCCTGCACCGCAACGAAGTCCTCGGCATCATCGGCGAGAGCGGCTGCGGCAAGAGCGTCACTTCGCTGGCAATCTTGGGCATCCTGCCGCCGGTGGCGCGGGTGACCGGCGGCACCATCCGCTACCACGGCGCGGGCGGCACGGTGACCATCACCGGCGAAGCGCGCGAGAGCGAGACCATGAAGGCGCTGCGCCGCAACGACATCTCCATGATCTTCCAGGAGCCGATGACCTCGTTCAGCCCCGTGCACACCATCGGCAACCAGATCACCGAGGCGATCGCGATGATGGACGAGGCGCAGAGCATTCCGCGGCATCGCCGGCAGCACGAGTTGAACGAGCGCGCGCTCGACGTGCTCGGCCGTGTCGGCCTGCACGACCCCGACATCCTGACCGCCTACCCGCACAACCTGAGCGGCGGCATGCGCCAGCGGGCGATGATCGCCATGGCCGTGGCCTGCGAGCCGCGCATCCTGATCGCCGACGAGCCCACCACCGCGCTCGACGTGACGCTGCAGGCGCAGGCACTGAACCTGATGCTGGAGATGCAGCGCAGCATGCAGATGGCGGTGATCCTCGTGACCCACGACCTGGGGGTGATCGCCGAGATCACCGAACGCGTCGTGGTGATGTATCTCGGGCGGGTGGTGGAGACGGCGCCGGTCGAAACGCTGTTCGCGCGGCCCGAGCACCCCTACTCGCGCGCGCTGCTGGCGTCGATTCCGCGGCTCAGCGGCCCGATCGAGGCGCTGGCGCCGATCCGGGGCATGGTGCCGAGCCCGTACGAGATGCCGCCCGGGTGTCCGTTCCACACCCGCTGCGACGAGTTCGTGCCGGGGCGCTGCGATCGCGACACGCCGGCGACGGTGGCCGTCGCGGCCGACCACCGGGTGGCCTGCCTGATCCGCGGCGAATGAGTGCAGTGCAAGGGCCGATCATCGCGGCCGAGCGGCTCAGCAAGAGCTACGCCAAAGAGTCGGGCCTGCTGCGCCGCCGGCAGGGCGAGGTTCGCGCTGTCGATCGGATGTCGTTCACGCTGGCGCGCGGAGAGACGCTGGCGCTGGTGGGGGAGAGCGGCTGCGGCAAGACCACCACCGGACTGTGCATCGTGCGCAGCGAGGAGCCGACCGGCGGCCGAATCTGGTACACGCCAGGCCCCGGCGCGCCGCCGCGCGACATCGTGCAGATGGACGCCGCCGAGCTGCGCGCGCTGCGGCGCACGGTGCGGATGGTGTTCCAGGACCCCTTCGCCTCTCTCAACGCGCGCATGACCGTGCTGCGTATCGTCGGCGAGCCGCTGATCAACAACCGTCTGGCAGGCAACAGCGCGGAGCTGAAGGAACGGGTGGCGACGATGTTGCGCCTGGTGCAACTCGACCCGGTCTACATGAACCGCTACCCGCACTCATTCTCCGGCGGCCAACGGCAGCGGCTGGCGTTCGCGCGCGCGTTCATCCTCCAGCCGCGGGTGGTGATCGCCGACGAGCCGGTGTCGGCACTCGACGTGTCCGTGCAGGCACAGATCCTCAACCTTATGCGCAGCCTGCAGGCCCGGCACGCCATGAGCTACCTGTTCATCGCCCACAACCTTGCGGTGGTGCGCTACCTGAGCGACCGGGTGGCGATCATGTACCTGGGCCGCATCGTGGAGCTGGCCAGCCGCGCCGAGATCTTCGCACGGCCGAAGCATCCCTACACCGAGCTGCTGCTCACCTCATCGCCCAACCCCGACCCGACCGCGCGCAAGCTGCACCTGGTCAAGGCGGGCGAGAGCCCGTCGTACGGCATGCTTCCGGCCGGCTGTCCGTTCCATCCGCGCTGCCCCTACCGCGAACCGCGGTGTACCGTGGAGCAGCCGGAGCTGGTGGAGACGGGCACGGGAGGCGGCACATCGCACCAGGTGGCGTGCCACCTCCACGAGCAACTCTCGCTCCGCACCTTCAGCGACTGAAAGAGGATGATGGGGGTGGTGGTGAATAGTGTCGACGCGGCCCGCTTTCGTGAGAGACTGCCGGGAAACCGCTGCCATGAGCACGACCGCTCCCGATGCCCTCGCCACTCGCGCGGCTCCCGTCGAGCATGATTGGGCTGCCAACCCCAGGATTCAGTGGTATCGCTCGCCGCTGCCCATCGCCGAGCTCCGCGCCCTGTCGCAGCGCCGGACGCTGCGCCCGCTGCTGCACTGCCTGGGCTTCCTGGCCCTGCTGACGGTCACCGGCACGGCGGTGGTGCTCACCCATCGACACCTGAGCTGGCCGTGGCTGATTCCCGCGCTGTTCGTGCACGGCACCCTGTTCCGCGCGCTGCAGCACTCGCGCCACGAGCTGTCGCACCGCACCGTGTTCCGCTCCAAGGTCGTGAACGAGCTGTTCCTGCGCCTCTTCTCCTTCCTGCACTGGTCGAGCCCGGACAGCTTTCGCGCCAGCCACGTGCGCCACCACCAGTACACCGTGCACGACGACCTTGATCAGGAGGTGACGCTGCCGCGCCCGTTGCGGCCGCTGCAGTGGGCGGGCCGCTTCGTGCTGGCGGTGCCCGGCATGATCGGGGAGATCAGGGCGCTGTTGCGGTGGAGCACGGGCCGGCTGGCCGACAACCCGTGGCAGCAGCGCTGCTTCGCCGACCGTCCCCGCGGCCAGGGCGACGCCGCCAAGCGCGCGGCGCTGTTCGGCTGGGCGCGGGTCGTACTGGCCGGGCACCTGGTGCTGGCGGCCGTGTTCATCGCCACGGGCCAGTGGATGCTGCTGCTGGTGGTGACGTTCGCCCGCTGGCTGGCGCCGTGGCTGAGCTTCCTGTTCATCGAGACCCAGCACTCCGGCCTGTGCTCGGACGTGCCGGACTTCCGCCGCTGCTGCCGCACGGTCCTGCTGGGACCGGTGACCCGCTTCCTCTACTGGCATATGAACTACCACGTCGAGCACCACATGTACCCCAGCGTCCCGTTCTACAATCTCGGCAGGCTGCGGCAGGCCATCGCCGCCGACCTGCCTCCCGCGACGCGCGGCCTGTGGCGGTCATGGGCGCAGATGCTCCCCATCCTGTGGCGCCAGCGCCGCGACCCCGACTACGTGTTCACGCCTCCGCTGCCGACAGGACCGAGCTGAAGCAGGACCAGACGTGGCAATTCAACCGAGGTTATCCAAGGTTATCCGACGACGATAACCTTCTCCGGGACACGACTCGGCCGAGTGGCTCGTCGGTGAGCAGCACCTGACGGGCGGGCGAGACGCCTTTACGTGAGGCTCACTCGTCCCCAACGGCGCCGAACGCAGCGTGCGGCTCGGCGTGGACCGTGGCGGCGGCTCCCGCCTGGATCTCCTGGACCTCCGACTCGATGGCGGCCACGGCCTCCTCGCCCGAGGCGACCTCCAGCATCAACGTCGCCGCGTAGTCCCCGCCGGCGGGGAGCTCCACCACCCGGCCGGCGTCGCGCTCGACGCTCTTGAGGTTGGGGAAGTTGGTCCCCGGCTCCAGGCCGGTCACGTAGCCGTCGCGCTCGCCGGCGGTGTTCTTCCACAGGCTGAAGCAGGGCAGCTCGCCGACGTCGAAGCGCATCACCGCCGCGGCGGTCCTCGAAGGGTTGACCAGCGCGGCGAGAGTGGCCGTATCGCCCGGCCGGGCGGCCGGCCGGATCCAGTACGCCTGCTGGACGAAGCCGGGGGCCGGGCCGTGGTAGCGGTCGATCTCCGCCACGCCCTCGGCCGAGCGGGCGTCGCGGGGCGCCGCCTCGCTGAACGGCAGCAGCACGCGGCTGCCCTCTTCCAGGAACGGCGGACCGAAATTGCAGTGGTAGAGGAGCTGCAGCTCGGCCGGCATATCCTGCAGGTTGCGCACCGTGTCGGCGATGGTGATCCGAGACGAGTCGGGACCGGCCGAGATCGACGTCGACAACCGCAGCGACGGCAGGAACAAGCCGGCCTCGTCCACCTGCCCGGTGACGCTGATCACCCCCGCGGCGGCGTCCGCGGTGACCTGCACGGTGTGCGCCGGCAGGTTGGCGATCATGCCGTGCAGCGTCAGCTCGACCGATTCCGCAAGGCCGGCGGCGTCCACCCGCATGTCCGGCCCCGGCATGCCGTTCGAGTCCAGGCCGCAGCGCACGATCCACTCGTCGAAGCCGCGCAGCCAGCCGACGCCGCCGCGCTCGGCCGGATCGACGAACGCCGGATGCACCGGGCCGCGCACCGGCGACCGCCAGCCAAGAGCCTGCCCGCCGTAGCTCCCCCGCCACACGCCCATGCCGCGGGTCGGCACCACGCTGAAGGACAGCTCACCGCAGGTCACCTCGACCAGGTCCACGCCGTCGCGCAGTCCGCCGCGCAGGCGCCGCTTGCGCACGGCGCAGCCGGGAATGCCGAGCTGCTCCGGTCCCAGTTCCAGCGTTTCGACCCACAACCCCGACGCCGCGTCGGTCAGCACCCAGCTCCGTTCCATGACCGCCGACCATAGCGAGGGGACGTGCCGGTGGCAACGCGGCGGAGAAGCCGCGCGTCGCGTGGCCATCGAACGCCGAGTCGTGCCACGCTCACGCGCATCATGCACACCACCGGTCAGGAGCGTTGATCATCGCCCACCCCACATCGCCCAGCGTTCTGGCGCTGGCATCTCAGGCTGACGGTTTCGACACGCTGCGCCCGCACCACCAGGACCAGGCCGAGGCCGGCATCGACCGGCTGCGCGACGGCGCGGCCCGCGAGGGAAGGGACGCGCTCGGAGCGGCGCTGGAGACGCCCGCGGGACAGGCGTTCTTCTCGTTCCTCTGCGGCAACAGCCCGCACCTGAGCCTCCTGCTGCAGCGCGACCTAGAGCTCACCCAGGCGCTCGTGGACCAGACTCCCGACGCCATCACCGGCCGCGTGCGCGGCGACCTGGCCGCCGCGGATCCCGCCATGGAGCGCGACCAACTGATGACCTTCCTGCGCCGCCAGCGGAACCGCGTGGCAGTCCTCGCGGCCGCGTACGATTGCTTCGGCATCCACGGCGTCATGGAGTGCGCGGAGTTGCTGTCCGACATGGCCGACCACGCCGTGCGCCTGACGGTCTCCCACCTGCTCCTGGACCGGGTCGAGCGCGGCGACCTGGAACGGCCGGACGGGGACCGGTGGGGGTACTTCGTCCTGGCGATGGGCAAGCACGGCTCCCGCGAGCTCAACTACTCGTCCGACATCGACCTGATCGTCCTCTTCGACCCGGAGTCGGTCCGCTACACGGGTTCCCGAACCCTCAGCGACTGCTACGTGCGGGTCACGCAGGACCTGGTCCGCATCCTGCAGACGCGCACCGCCGACGGCTACGTGTTCCGCACCGACCTCCGGCTGCGCCCCGACCCGTCATCCACGCCGGTCGCCATCACCGTCGACTTCGCCCTGAACTACTACCGGCGCTTCGGGCGGACCTGGGAGCGGACGGCGCTCATCAAGGCGCGGCCCGTCGCCGGCGACCTGACGGCCGGCGCGGCCTACCTGGAGCGGCTTTCGCCGTTCATCTGGGACGAGGCGCTGGACTTCACCTCCGTCGAGGAGATCCGTTCGGTGAGCCAGCAGATCCACGACTTCCACGGCCACGGCGCCGTCCGCGCCGCCGGCCACAACGTCAAGCTCGGCCGCGGCGGCATCCGCGAGATCGAGTTCTTCGTGCACATGCACCAATTGGCCCACGGCGGCCGCAACCGCCGGCTGCGCGGTTCCCGACTGCTGGCGATGCTGGAGACGCTGGATGGCGAGCACCACATCATGCCACGGGAAACGGCGGCCCTGCGCGACGCCTACCTGTTTCTGCGGCGCGTCGAGCACCGCCTGCAGATGGTCAACGACGCGCAGACGCAGGTGCTTCCGGATTCCGACGAAGGGCTGGAGCACATCGCCGCCTTCATGGGACTTGCCTCGGCAGAGGAGCTGGTGCGCCGGATCGAGTCCGTGGCGGGCGAGGTCCACGACCTCTACCGCACCCGCTTCAACGTCCCCGAGAGCGAGCAGGACATCACCGCCGTCCTCCTGGACGGACCGGACGAGCACCCGGACGCCATCGCCAAGCTGGAAGCGGCTGGGTTCACGCGGGCTCCCGCGGCCATCGCGATCTTCCGGGGCTGGGCGGAAGGACGGCATGAGTCGACCGGTTCGGAACGTGCCCGCACCATCATCCGCGAGATCCTCCACGAGATCGTCGACGCGCTGGCCAGGACCCCCGATCCCGACCGCGCCCTGGCTCGCATGGATCGCTTCCTGGCGGCCCTGCCGGAAGACCTCGCCTTCTTCTCCATGCTCCGGGCCAACACCTGGCTCCTCAACCTCATCGCCGTCGTGATGGGCAGCGCCCCCCGCATGGCCGACGTCCTGGAGGGCAATCCCCGGCTTCTGCAGGCAGTCCTGGACCCGTCGTTCTTCCTGCCGATCCCCGAGCGGGATGAGTTGGCCCGCGAGCTCGACGAGCGCCTGGCCGGCCGGCGGGACGCCGCGGAGCGGGTCGAGCAGGTGGCCGCCTGGGCCGGCGACCGCCGGTTCCAGGTGGCCGTGCAGGCGCTCGAGAACCTGGTCACCGTGGACGAGGCGTCCGCGGCCCTGTGCGACGTCGCCGGGGCGGTCATCGAGCGCCTGCTCGCTGACGTGCTGGACGGGCTGCACGAACGGCACGGACCGGTGCCGGGCGGCGGCTGCGCGGTCGTGGCAAGGGGCCGGCTCGGCGCTGGGGAGATGACCTTCGGCTCCGACCTGGACCTGTTGCTCGCGGCGGACTTCGAGGCCGGGGCGAGGACCGCGGGCGCGACGCCCATCGACGCTCCGACCTTCTACCGAGACGCAGCCAGCGAACTGACCTCCCTTCTCCGCAGTCCATCGACGTACGGCCGGCTCTACGAGCTGGACGAGCGCCTGCGGACGTCAGGGGAGATCGAGCTGCCGGTGTCGACGCTCGACGAGTTCAGGGACGATCACACGGGCGCGGCGTCGACCCCGGAGCTCATGTCGCTGACCCGTGCCAGCGTCGTCTGCGGCGACCCGGCCACGTCCGCGGCGGTCACCGCGGCGATCGAGGGAGCGCTTGCCAGCCCGCGCGACCCTGCGCGGCTGCTCGAAGACGTGGCGCGCCGGCGCGAGGCGATCGCCGCCGGACATCCCTCGCAGGACCCGTTCGACGTCCAGCACGTGCGCGGAGGGCTGGTGGACCTCGAGTCCCTGGCCCAGTACCTGCGCCTGCGCCATGCGCACGAGTCGCCGGAGGTGCTCGTGGGAGCGACGGCGTCCTGCTTCGATGCCCTGGGCGCCGCCGGCGTCATCCCGGAGGAAGAGGCCCGTTTCCTCGCCGGCGCGGTGCGGATGCAGCGGACGATGCAGGCCATGCTCCGCCTGACGTGGAGCCAGGGAGCTCCGGTGCGCGACGCCCCGGAACCGATGCGGCTGAAGCTGGCGACCGCCCTGGAGTGCGCCGGACTCGACGAGCTGGACGCGAAGCTCCGCGAGACGCAGGCGGCGGCGTTCGACATCTATCGGCGCCGCATCGGCCTGACTCCATAGCGCGCGCATGGCCTGTGGCTGCTCGTCCGCAACCGGCCGCGAAGGACCGGAGCGTCGTCGGCGCGGCAGCGGGGCGTGCCCCGGAACCGATCCCTTCTTCACGCGCCAGGCCTCGCGCATCGCGCGCCGCTACCGCCGGCGCGGGCCGGAGCCGGTGCAGCGCACGTTGCTGGCAGGATTGACCGCGGCCGGCGTCACCGGCGCCTCGATCCTGGAGATCGGCTGTGGAACCGGCGAACTGCAGCGGCGCGTGCTGGGCGCCGGCGCGGCCAGCGCGGTCGGCATCGACATCTCGGGCGGCATGATCGAACAGGCGCGAGCCACCGCGGAGCGCACCGGCGTGGCGCCGCGAACCACCTACCTGGTCGGCGACGCGGTGGAACGGGCCGAGGAGCTGTCGCCGGCGGCCGTGGTGCTGCTGGACAAGGTGCTGTGCTGCTACCCGGAGATCGACACGCTGCTGGCGGTGTCCCTGGAGCGCGCACAGCGCCTGTACGCGGTGGTGGTTCCGCGGCCGCACTGGCTCGTAGCCGCCGCGTGGCGGCTCGGCATCGCCCTGCTCAAGCTGCTGCGCAGCTCCTTCCACCCCTACTATCACGACTGGCAGCGAACCGCGGCCACCATCGCGGCCGCCGGCTTCCAGCACATCTTCTCCGCCCGCACCCTGGCATGGGAGGCATGGATCTTCCGCCTCCAAGCGCACCAGCAACCCATGTAGTTCAGGCAGCCGCCCGGCGCTCCATCTCCCGGCGGAGTTCCAGGACATCGGCGGGAACGTGCATCTCCACGTCGACGCGCGCGACCGTCTCGCCGGCCGCGACCGGCCGCTTGAGGGTGCCGCCCGCCGCCAGGCCGATCGGCAGGGCATCCGCTGCCAAGGCGTCGGCGGCCGGCATCAGGCGTCCCCAGACGGTCGAGCCGCCCTCGCCGTCCAGCACTTCTCCTTCGCCCAGGTCGCGCTTGGCGACCGCCACCACGTCGGCGGCGAACCCTTCGGGAGCGCCGGTCGGCTCGCCACGCAGCGCCGCGGAGGCGATGCTGATGCCGAGCTCCAGCCCGATCAGGTGCGCCGGGCGATACAGCGCCGCGTACCGGCCGCTCCGATCGGTGGGGACGCCGTACTCGCCGAAGCAGGCCGCCGCATAGTCCGACGGGGCGGCGAACGTCACGTACACGCCCCAGCGCAGATCGCGCTCGACTGGACTGCCGTCACGCCGCAGTGACGAGACCACCTCCACCGCGCCCGCGTGCGGCAGCGTTCCGCCGTCGCCGGCCGGTTTCAGCGTCTCGGCCAACTCGTCGCTCCCGCACGGAGGAAAGCACAGCCCGCCGGCCGCCGGCCGCAGCCCGGTCGCGTTCGCCACCGCGGCCATCTCGATCGCGGACTTGGTGCCGTCCAGGAAGGAGTTGAACATCCTGGCGTTCATGCCGCCGCTCGCTGCGCGCTCCGGGCTGATCCCGTAGTGCTGCCAGACGGTGTCCGGCGTGGAGGCGTGGAATGCCGGCAGGTACTTGGTGCCCTTGCCGGCGCACACCACCTCGAACCCGCAGGTGCGCGCCCATTCCGCCAGCTCCACGATCAGGGCCGGCTGATCGCCGTAGGCCAGCGAGTACACGGTCCCGGCCTGAGCCGCGCGGCGAGCCAGCAGCGGGCCGGCCAGCACGTCCGCCTCCACGTTGACCATGACCACGTGCCGGCCGGCGGCGATGCAGGCCAGCGCGTGGCGCACCCCGGCGACCGGATCGCCGGTCGCCTCGACCACCACTTCGGGATCGTCATGGCGGATCACGCTGTCCGCGTCCGGAAACAAGCCGATCGCCGCGATCTCCTCAGCGCTCCAGCCCGACCGCCGCAGCGTGGCCTGCGCCCGCTCCGGGGCCAGATCGCACACGCCCACGACGCGCATGCCCGGCGCGGTGCGCACCTGCGCCAGGAACATGGAGGAGAACTTGCCTGCGCCGATCACGGCGACGCGCACGGGATCGGACTCGCGTGCTTTCAGGAGCCGATACATGCCGAACTACGGGCCGATGGGACGGAAGGTGTCAAGGATCCTCCCCGCTCCAGATCGAACCATGCCGACCGGAACGCACTACACGCGGGATCGTGGCGCCGAAAGCCCTCGACCACTCTGTCTCTCGCCCTGTCACGGGACAAGCGGGAGGTATCGACCTCGATGTCGTAGCGGCCCCACGTGTGCACGCCATCCTCCAGATGCAAGCGGCCCTCGCCGACTCTTCGATCACCCCGAAGTTGTTCTCTTCGCTCCAACTCGCTGATCTCACAGTGTACGCCGACGAAGAACACCGAGTGATGACGCAGCAGCGTCACCAGATCGACGTACCAGCTACGGAACTCGATCACGTGCTCGATGATCATGTCGTTGCCGGCATCGGCGATCGCCGCGGCACAGCGGTGGAATCCGTCGAAGAAGCGCGGCCTGATGATCCGCCACGACCACTCCCCGGTCTTCGCCGTGCGATCCACGGACGGTAGAACGTCCGCATCGACGAGCTGATCGGAAGAAAAGTAGAAGAACGGCGAGCCCAGAGCGCACTGTACGGCGCGCCCCAGGGTCGTCTTTCCGGAGCTGCTCGGTCCGTTCAGGAGTATGACTCGCGACGATCTCGTTTCAATTCGCGCTCGTCGGGACTGTCGATCTGCAACTGCGCCAGGCACCTGAGGCATCCCGTCTCGACTGGCGAGGATAGCCCGTAGAGCCGTCGGTCAGGTACGGTCGCTTGACCCCCTGCCGGGCCTGGACGATGATCGGGCCTTGGTCGCGCGGGAGGGGGCGGCCTGGATCTCGACCGCAAGGAGACCGATATGAAACGAATCGCCCCCCTCATCGCGCTCGCCGCGCTGGTGCCCGGACTCGTCCTGGCACAGACGGCGAGACTCAGCCGTGAGTACACGCCGCCCAACTACGTGCTGGACGTGGCCGACTACCCGACCTCGTTCAGCGAGGCGCCCGACCTGGCCGCCAAGGTGGCTGCCGGCGAGCTGCCGCCGGTCGAAGAACGGTTGCCGGTGCGCGAGGATCTGCTCGTCGTCGAAGGCGGCTCCATCGGTACCTACGGCGGCTCGATCGTCATGTCCACCCTGGGCTCGACCGAGGCTCTGAACCGCAACGCGTCGGCGTTCGACAAGTTCATCTTCTGGGATCCGTCCGGCAGCAGGCTGGTGCCGGCGCTGGCCAAGTCCTGGGAGCAGAGCGACGACGCGCGGTCGGTGACCCTCTACCTGCGCAGAGGGCTGAAGTGGTCCGACGGCCACCCGCTGACCACCGAGGACGTGCGCTTCTGGTACGAGGACGTCTACCGCAACACGGAGATCCAGCCCGAGCCGGAGCCGGGCCTCACCCCCAACGGCGTGCCCGCCCGCCTGGTGATCATCGACGACTACACGCTGCGCTGGGAGTTCGACGAGCCGTACTGGACCTTCCCCGAGCAGATGGCCTGTCCGTTCTGCCCGATCGGCCGCGGATTCACCCTGGGATTCTGGCTTCCCGGCGGCCCGGTGGCCCCGGCCCACTACATGAAGCAGTTCCATCCCGCGTACGCTGGCCAGGACGCCGTCGACAAGATGGCCGCGGACGCCGAGCTGGAAAGCTGGGTGAGCCTGTACGGCAACAAGATGAACTGGGGCCTGAACCCCGATCTGCCGGTGATCACCCCGTACAAGACCGTCGAAGGCAACCTCAACGCCAGCGCGCTGTGGAAGGTCGAGCGCAACCCGTACTTCTATGCGGTCGACTCGGCCGGCAATCAGCTCCCCTACATCGACACCTGGGAGCTGCCCAAGGTGGAGACGGGCGACATGGTCTACCTGCGGCTCGCGGGCCGGCAGGACGACTTCAACTGGCGGCTGCCGAAGCTCGACCAGGTGCCGTTCATGCTCGAGAACAAGGACCGGGGCAACTACGACGTCTACTTCGACTACGCCAACGCCGGCTCCGCGTCCATGATCTCCATCAACCGCACGTGGCGCGGCGATCCGGAGATCGAGGCGCTGCTGAACGCCGCGGACTTCCGGCGCGCCGTATCACTCGGCATCGACCGCGAGCAGTACAACGAGGCATGGATGCTCGGTCTGGCCGTGCCCGGCTCCCCGGTGGTGGCGGATCATCACCCGATGAACCCGGGCCCGGAGTATCGGACCCTGTGGCACACCTACGACCCCGATCGGGCCAATGAGCTGCTGGACGGGCTGGGGCTGACCGAGCGCGACTCGGACGGGTTCCGGCTGACCCCCGGCGGCAACCGCGTGACGATCAGCCTGGCCGTCGTGCAGACGCATCCGGATTGGGTAGGCCAGACCGAGATCTTCGTCGAGGAGATGAAGGAACTGGACCTGGACATCAACCTGTCCGTGATGGCGAACGAGCAGGCGAGCCAGTGGCGGGCGAACAACCAGTACCAGCTCTCCTGGGGCGCCAACTGGGGCTCCGAGGACTTCTGGGGCGGTGGCGCCCCGGCCGCCGGGCTGCCGGTGACCAACATCGCGACCAACGGGCAGCTCTGGGGCGTCTACTACGAGACCCGCGGCGAGAAGGGCGAGGCTCCGGATCCCGAGACCGCCGCCGACGTCCTGAAGGTGTGGGAGCTCTACGACAAGGGCCGCGAAGTCCCGGCCGAGGAGCGCTACGAGCTCGGCAAGGAGATCTGGAAGATCCTGATCGACGAGGTCTGGACGATCGGCATCGCCGGGCAGGTGTGGTACCACCCGCGCGTGCTCAACAACCAGTTGGCCAACGCGGCCGGGAGCTGGTGCGTGGACGGCAAATGCCGCTATCCCGGCTCCTCCCACCCGGAGCTGTGGTACTGGGCATCGTCCAAGGACATGTAGCGATCGACCGCTTGGCGCCGGGGCGGGGTGCACCTGCCCCGGCGTTCTTGACGTGCCGTGAGTGATCGATGACGAGTTACGTCGTCCGCCGCCTGCTGATGGCGGTGGTGACCGTCGTGGTGATCTCGATGCTCACCTTCCTGATCATCCAGTTGCCGGAAGGCGACTTCGTGGACAGTTACGTCCGCGAGCTGGAGTCGTTCGGCGCGAACGTGAGCCTCAAGGAGGCGGACCACCTGCGGGAGCTTTGGGGGCTCAACCGGCCGTTGCCCGTGCAGTACGTCAGGTGGATCACCCAGTTGCTGCAGGGCAACCTGGGCACCTCGTTCTCGATGCAGCACCACCGGCCGGTCAGCGAGATCATCGCCGACCGCCTGGTGATGACGGTGGTGCTGGCCGGATGCTCGCTGGTCTTCACCTGGATCGTGGCGCTGCCGATCGGCATCTACTCCGCGGTCCGCCAGCGCACCCTCGGCGACTACACGGCGACGGTGGTCGGCTACGTGGGGCTGGCGACGCCGGACTTCCTGCTGGCGCTGGCGGTCATGTACTGGGTGTTCCTGATCTTCGACACGAACCTGGGCGGGCTGTTCTCCGACCACTACCTGGATGCGCCGTGGAGCCTGGGGCGCCTCTGGGACCTGCTCAAGCACCTGCCGATCCCCACGGCGATCGTCGGCCTGACCGGCACGGCCGGCCTGATCCGCATCATGCGCGCCAACCTGCTCGACGAGCTGCGCAAGCCGTACGTGGTGACCGCGCGCAGCAAGGGCATGACCGAAGGCCGGCTGATCGCCAAGTACCCGGTGCGGCTGGCGCTCAATCCGTTCGCCAGCACCGTCGGCTACATCCTGCCTCAGCTCGTGTCCGGCAGCATCTTCGTGGCGCTGGTGATGAGCCTGCCCACGCTGGCGCCGGTGCTCTACCAGGCGCTGCTCCGCCAGGACATGCTGCTGGCCGGCAACATCCTGCTGATGGTGAGCATCCTCACCGTGATCGGCACCTTCCTGTCCGACCTGGTGTTGCTGTGGATCGACCCTCGGATTCGGGTGGGGGCGCGATGACCGGGTCGACACGCTGATGGCGGACGCACCGGTCCGCGCCGGCACGACAGCCGCGGAGGGCGAACGGCAGGAGGCGCTCTATTCGCAGTGGCGGCTCACGCGCATCCGTTTCCTCCGCCACAAGGCCGCGGTGGTGTCCGGCGTGCTGCTGTGCTGCTTCTACCTGGTGGCGCTTTTCGCCGATTTCGTCGCCTACTCCGACCCCAACGACAACGAGGCGTTCCGGCAGCTCATCCCGCCGCAGCGCATCCGCCTGTTCGACGAAGGCCGGCTCAGTCCGCACGTGCTGGAGCTCAAGCGCGGGCGCGACGTCACCTTCCAGACCGTGTTCACCCCCATTCCGGACCGCAAGATCCGCGTGCGTCTGTTCGCCCGCGGCTACGAGTACCGGCTGCTCGGGATCTTCCCGACCGACGTGCATCTGCTCGGCACCGTGGAGAAGCCGACCGAGGAGAGCCTGTTCCTGCTCGGCACCGACAACAACGGCCGCGACCTGTTCTCCCGCCTGGTGATCGCCAGCCGCGTGTCGCTGTCCATCGGGCTGATCGGCGTCGTCCTCGGCCTGATCCTGGGCATCGTGCTGGGTGGGATCTCCGGCTTCTACGGCGGCGTGGTGGACTCGGGCATCCAGCGCCTGATCGAGATCCTGCGTTCCATTCCCACCATCCCGCTGTGGATGACGCTGGCCGCCGCGCTGCCGCACGGCTGGAGCGTGGTGCAGCGCTACCTGGCGATCACGGTGATCCTGTCGTTCTTCGCCTGGACCACCTTGGCCCGCGAGGTACGCGGCCGCTTCCTGGCGCTGCGCGAGGAGGACTACGTGCTGGCCTCCGAGGTGCTGGGGGCGACCAGGAAACGGGTCATCCTCCGGCACATGGTGCCGGCCATGACCAGCCACATCATCGCCACCGCCACGCTGGCCATCCCGGGGATGATCCTGGCGGAGACCGGCCTGAGCTTCCTGGGGCTCGGCCTGCGCCCGCCCGCCATAAGCTGGGGCGTGATGCTGCAGGACACCCAGAACCTGCGCGCGATCGCCCTGTCGCCGTGGCTGATGACCGCGGTCTGGCCGGTGATCGTGTCGGTGCTGGCCTTCAATTTCGTGGGAGACGGGTTGCGCGACGCCGCCGACCCGTACAGCACCTGAGCCGATGGCTCCGGGACGGCTGAGCGCGCAACAACTCGCTTTCTATCGCACCTTCGGCTTCCTGCGCTTCCCCGGCCTGTTCGCGGCCGAGATCGACGCCATCACCGCCGCCTACGAGCGGATCTTCGCCGACAGCGGCCGCGTCCACGACCACCGCCAGGCGCTCTATGTCATCCCCTTCGCCGACCGCAGCGAGTACCTGTCCGGCCTGATCGACGATCCGCGCATCGCCGGCCCGGTGGCCTCCATCCTGGGCGACGACTACAACTACGCCAGCAGCGACGGCAACTACTACGTGGGCGACACGAAGTGGCACTCCGACCACCACCTGGACACGCCCTTCCACTCGGTGAAGATCGCCTTCTACCTGGACCCGGTCACCCGCGACACCGGCTGCCTGCGGCTGATCCCCGGCAGCTTCCGTCACGGCGACGCGTTCGCGGACGCCCTGCACGCGGTGGTGCCGATCTCGGCGGAGAACCGCAGCCGCGAGGTGTGGGGCATCCACGGCAGCGAGGTGCCGGCGCTGGCGATCGAGTCCCAGCCGGGCGACATGGTGCTGTTCAACCACAAGACCAAGCACTCGGCGTGGGGCGGCAGCAGCAAGCGAAGGATGTTCACCTACAACTTCGAGGAGCGGATGGCAGGCGCCGCGCTGGCCTACCTGCGCACGTGGCTCACCGACATCCACGCCCGCCAGCGCGTGATCTATGGCGAGGCGATGCTGCGCACCGCCGGCCCCGAGCGCAGGCGCCACCTGGAGCAGCGGCTGCAGGTCGCCGCAGAGCAGGGGCTTGGAGCAGCTTCATGAAGGCACACATCCACTGGAGCACGGTGATCTGCCGCCAGCCGGGGCGCTACCTCTCCTGGCCCACCATCGCCCGCAGGGCGAACGGCGAGCTGCTGGTCGTCTTCTCCGGCGAGCGGGAAGAGCATTCCTGCCCGTTCGGCAAGACGCAGCTCATCCGCTCGGGCGACGGCGGCGAGACCTGGTCGGAGCCGGTGACCATCGCCGACACGCCGCTCGACGACCGCGACTCGGGGGTGCTGGTGCTGCGCTCCGGGGCCATCCTGGTCAGCTCGTTCACGGTGCCGACCTGGACGCGGCTGGACGGCTACCGGGCCTTCTATCCGGCGGAACAGATCGACCGCTGGCAACATTATCTCGACTCGGTCGCTCCCGAGGAGCGGCAGCGCTGGCTCGGCAACTGGACCCGCCGCTCCACCGACGGCGGACGCACCTGGGAGGAGCCGGTGGACTCCGTCGCCTCCGCCCCGCACGGTCCCATCCAGCTCCGCGATGGCCGCCTATTGTTCCTGGGTGTCGACAAACCCGGCGATCCCCCCTACCGGCTGCTCGCCGTCGAGTCCGTGGACGAAGGGCGCTCCTGGCGGCAGATCGGCACCGTGCCGCTGGCGGCCGCCGACCACGCCGTCGCCGAACCGCACCCCGCCGAGCTGCCCGGTGGCCGCCTGGTCTGCCTATGGCGCTACCAGCCGGAGCAGCTTACCGAGCACCGCTACCTGCGCCAGACCGAGAGCGACGACGGCGGCCGCACCTGGACCGAGACGCATGCGACGGCCATCCCGGGGTATCCGGCGCACCTGCTGCCGCTCGAGAGCGGAGCGCTGCTCGCCACCTACGGACGGCGCGTGCCGCCGATGGGGCACCGCGCCTGCCTGAGCCACGACGGCGGCGCGAGCTGGGACACCGGCAACGAGATCGTGCTGCGCGACGACGCCCCGGACATCGAGCTTCCCTGGCCGGCCACCTGGGACTTGGGCTACCCCGCCAGCGTGGAGCTGGCGCCGGGCGAGCTGCTGACCGTCTACTACCAGATCGCCCCGCCCGACCGGAAGCCGAGCATCCACGCGACCCGCTGGTCGGTCAGTTGACAGGGTCGCTCAGCTAACAGGGTCGATCAGCTGACCGGGGCCTGCGTGCCGGCGTAGTCGGGCAGCCGCCCGGTCAGCGCGCGGATGCGCGCATTGCCGTGCCCGGCCAGCAGCTCGTTGGCGGCGCGCACGCGCGGCACGGCGCGCAGCTCGGCCCGTTGCCGATCGTTGCCGGGCATCCGCACGAACTTGAGGATGATCGACCGCCGCGGATGGACCTTGCCGTAGACGGAGTGGAACAGCCAGTTGTTGAAGAACACCACGTCTCCGGGATCGGTCTCGATCGCGTACGCGGGAACGTCTTCGCCGCGCTGGCCGAAGTACCGCCGGTCGCCGCCGGCCCTTGTCTCCTCGTGGAACGGCAGCAGCGATTCGTGCAGCAGCGCCCGGTGCGACCCCGGAATGATGCGCAGCGCACCGGTGTCCCGGCGCAGCGGGTCCAGGTAGAGCATCACCTTGAGCCGGTACGGCTCCATCTGCTCCGGGAGCCAGCCGCCGTCCGCGTGCCAGTGGTGATCGGCCAGGTCGTCGAAGCCCCACATGCCCTCGGAGCCCTCCCACAACACGTCCTCGCCGAGCAGGTCGCAGACGGCCTGAAAGATGCGGTCGTCGGCGACCAGTTCGGTCAGCGCGTTGCTCCGCTCCACGAATGGCGACTCCCACACCACGTCCCTGTCGCCCGGAGCATGGCCCAGGACCTCCGCGCACACCGCCTCCATCTCGCGGAGTGCGGCGTCGACCTCGGCCGGCCCGAGCGCACCGCGGCGCACCACGACTCCCAGCGCGTCGAACTGAGCCACCTCGCCGACGGACAGGAACCCCGGAGCCGGGTCAGCCACGACGGGGAGTGTCTCACACGGCCGGCGCCTGCGGAATGGCCGGCCGCGCTCGATCGGAGTAGGCTCGTCGCGCGGCCTGCGCCCACGCCATGAACCACGCGACCGATCGATTCGAGGTGATCCCATCCGGCGGCGCCCTGGGCGCGGAGATCCGGGGGCTGGACCTCCGTGGAGCGCTCGATGCCGCGACCGTGGGCCGGCTCCGCCACGCCCTGCTCGACCACTGCGTGCTGGTCTTCCGTGATCAGCTCATCAGCGAGGCGGACCAGGTCCGCTTCACCGGCTATTTCGGCAACCCTGTCGAGCACGTCCGCCGCCAACCCGACCGCCCGGTCAAGGAGATCTTCCTGATCTCCAACATCGAGGAGAACGGCCAGCCGATCGGCGCCTTGGGCCACGGCGAGCTCAGCTTCCACTCCGACCTGTCCTACCTGCGCCGGCCCGGCACCCTGTCCCTGCTGTACGCGGTCGAAGTTCCCGACGAAGGCGGCGCCACCCAGTGGTGCAACGGCTACGCGGCGTACGAAGCGTTGGACGACGACCTCAGGACGAGGGTGCACGGCCTCCGCGCCATCCATCGTCATCCGGTCGAAGAGCAGAACCCGCCCGAGCCCGTTGACCACCCGGTCGTGCGCACGCACCCGGAAACCGGCCGCCGAACGCTGTACGTCGGCCCGCACCTGACCCGCTCGATCGTCGGCATGGAGCCGGCACAGAGCCGCGCCCTGCTCGACCGGCTGTTCGCACACATGACCCAGCCGCGCTTCGTATGGACCCACCACTGGCGCGTCGGCGACCTGATCATGTGGGACAACCGCGCCACCATGCACCGGCGCGAACCCTTTCCGGCCAACCAGCGCCGGCTGATGAAGCGCACCCAGGTCCTCGGCGAGGAAGTGCCCTGCTGACCCTACCGCCAGACCGCGTCCCTCAGCGACTCGCACGTGCCCTGGATCGGGACGCCGCAGGGTCAACGAGACAGTCGTCAACAATTCGGTTGACACCACATTGTGGTCCACGTATCGTTTGACTCGGACACCGACCGATGACCTCTTCTACCGGACGCTGGGTGAGCGGCCCCGACTTCTTCGATCGCGAAGCAGAGCTCCAGATCCTGGAGGAACGGGTGCGCACCGCCAACCACGTGCTCCTCACCGGACAGCGACGAATGGGCAAGACGAGCATCGCACGCGAGCTCGGGCGCCGGCTCACGGACTCCGGCGGATGGATCGCGCTCTTCACTGACGTCTCGGACGCGACCTGTCCGGAGGACGTGGTTGCCGACATCGCGCGGGCTGCGCAGCCCGTTCGTCCAATCGTGTCGCGGCTCGGCAATGTGGCGCGACGAGCGCTTGGGGCCGTCGAGGAACTCGGCGTGAGCGGGTTTCGCTTGAAGGTTCGCGCCGGCCTGGACGCCGGGAACTGGCGCCATCACGGAGAACGGCTGCTCCAGGGCTGCGCAGAACACGACGACCGCGTACTTCTGGTAATCGACGAACTGCCCATATTCCTCAAGCAGATGCTGCGCGAGCCGGGTGGCGCTACTCGGGTCGAGACGTTCCTGAGCTGGTTGCGGAGCGCGTTTCAACGCTTTGGCGTAACTATTCAGCCGGGGCGGACGGTTTGAGGCAGGTTGGGATCATGGGGCGA
>JAPPNY010000021.1 GCA_028818385.1 Spirochaetaceae bacterium | reverse complement strand
ACCCTGGTGATCTGGGGCGCCGACGACCGCATCATCCCGGCCGGCCACGCCCGCGATCTCCCGAACCAGGACCGGGTGCACATCCTCGACGACACCGGTCACATGGTGCAGATGGAACGCGCCTCCGACGTCAACCGCCTGATCACCGCCTTCTGGAACGACCGGGACTGACGGCGCGGACGCACAATACCCCGTACAGGTGGGCGCGCAGAAACCGCAGGACTTCCGCCTCGCGCACGACACAGATCAACGGACTGCTGCTGGAAATCACTGGCGATCACGGGTAGTGTCTAATGATTTCTCACCGATTAGACGTAATACAACATCCAATTGAAACAGGTGAATTCGATGAATAATCCTGATATATCACAGCGTATCGCGTCCAGCAAAAGCAACAGAAACGCCTCTACAAGCGATCCCTACCAGAGCTTTCGCGTCGGCCTCGTAAGCATGCGTGGGTTTCCATACGCTATCGAAGAGAATTACCGTCGACTGGAATCCTATGTCCGCGAAGCAGCGAACCTCGGGGCAGAACTGGTAGTGGCTCCAGAATCAGTACTTGATGGATATTGCTGCACATATCCTACTTCACGACGCCGCATGATTACCATTGCCCAGCGCATTCCTGATGGCCCCTACCTGGTGAGAGCAGCGTCTATGTGCCGACAACTGAACATCCACCTCGTATTCGGCTTTCTTGAACGAGTAGATATTCGCGGTCGCCAACCGAGGCTACGTAACAGTTGTGTGATGCTATCTCCTTTGGGAACTGTCATCTATAGATACAGCAAGGTATTCCCTCAGACCGAGCAGTGGATCGATGCTGGTCGTAATATGCCGTGCAAGAACACTCCTTTCGGCCGGATGGGCATGTTGATCTGCGCCGACCGGACAATAGCCGAGCATTTCTCCCCATATGCTGCGCAAGGGGCTGAGATCGTTGCGATTCCAATGGACGGAGGTGGCGGTCCCATCAATACGCGCGTCATGAGGAAGCACGCAGTTGAAGGAGGTTTTGCGATTCTGATCGCTAACACCTGGAGTCGTGTAATCGTATTGCAGGATGGGTCTATAGCCCTGGAGGAATACCAAACGGAAGGAGTCTCCGTAGGGAAAATCGGTGTCCAACAGCAAAGTCCTCCGCTGATACACGCCTCCTCGCTTGTGGAACACACGCTGACTCGTTTCTCCGATCATTGGGACCAAAAAGGACATCCAACCCGCAGAGAACGTCAATCAAGACGTATATCTCGTCGTAAGAAGTCGATTCAACAGCGCAGAATTGACACGCTACTTGCACAAGAAGACTTTGCCATCGGAGATGGCATGATCAACCTGAGCGGTACCAGGGTGACCGATACGGGTATTCAACACCTAGTTAAATTCAAGGAACACGTCCAGTGTTTGTGGCTTAGAGGTTGCGCCATTACTGACGCGGGAGCAGAAATACTGAGTCGCTTGCACCGACTACGAGCGCTTGACATTCGGGGCACGCGCTGCACAGATCTGTGCTTGGAGTACATAGCCAAGTGCTCTCTCCTGACACTTCTTGACCTATCTCATACAAACATCAAAGGAATCAACTTCCAGGCTTTATGCAGGCTCAATCAACTCACTCGACTACGATTGGCAGGATGCCCACTTCAGGAGGAAGCTATTCTTGTTCTCGCCTGCATCCCTCGGCTACGCTGGCTGGAAGTGTCCGGTAATATGATCGGAAGTCGAACGCTCGGCTATCTATCTGATAAGCGCCGTGATCTCGAAATAGCCATCGCCAATAACAAATAAGTACAGAAACTATTATTGATTTGCATTGTAACAGCTCGAATTTGAAGATCTTTAGTGGCTGGCAATCCGGAGGGTACGGTCACCTCAAGCCACTCACGAGGAGGTGTCGACGGTTCCCCGGTGCAGCTCCACGGCGAACAGGCGCGCCGCGGTCAGGCGCAGGCGCAGCCGGAAACCGGCCTCGGGGAGCCGCTGCCCGCCCTTCCAGGCGATCGGCTGCGCGAATCCGGATTCACGGATCGGAACGCTGTCGCCAAGCGTGAAGCCGGGCAGCTCGCGGAGCCCGTCAGCGTCCAGCAGGGCCGCCTGCAGGTGGCCGCCCGGCTCGACCGCGGTGTTGGCCGCGAGCCAGGTCTCAGGCCCCGCGCCGATCACGGCCGTCACCACCTGTCCAAACGCGGCGTCCGCCACGGTGACCAGGCTGCCGAAACGCTCCCGCGGCATGCGCGCGACGCCCAGGTTGCTGCGCCCCTCCATGCGGTCGCCGGTGGGCGTGAACGCGGTGTAGTAGATGAAGGTCTCCTCGCCGGCGTTGACCATCGGCCCCTGGATCATGATCAGGTGGTCGTCCGTGGTGTTGCCGCGGAAGTCGCGGTCCCAGCCCATCTCCTGGTCACGCGGCACGAAGGTGAAGCCGGGCGCCGGCTCCTTGAAGTGGACGCCGTCCTCGCTGTAGGCGAACCCCAGGTCCGCCGAGACCTGCGCAGCCAGGTAGTCGGGATGCTCCGGCGGCGCGTCCGTGATCGGGTGGTGCCACTGGCCGGTGACCGCCAGGCAGACGTTCGGGTACGGTGTGACGTAGGCGCCCAAGTGGTTCTCCTCCCGGTCCCAGCCGGTCCGGAAGGGTGAGGACGACTGCATGGGCTTGAAGAAGCCCACGCACATCTCCAGGGGCCAGGAGTCGACCGTCGGCGACCGCCACACCGCCAGCATCTTGGCGCCGACCATCCAGATCGCCGGGTGGCGCTGCAGCGGCGCGTACGCCATGGGCGGCGCGATGTGGCCGGCCACGTGGTAGTTGCCGCGGTAGCGGTACAGGCAGGAGCACTCGAAGTGCTGGCCGATCGCGCCCGGCTCGTCCCGCAGCATCGTCCAGCGGAAGCCGTCCGGGCTGGCGGCGAACAGGGTGATGGACGGCCGTTCCAGGGCCGAGCCCGCCCGGTGGCGCCACGCCATGTACTCGTTGACCATGAGATAACGGCGCTCCGCGGGGGCGTCCGGCTGATACAGGATGTCCATGTTGCCGGAGCCCGGCGGCAGATCGACGATGTTGTTGCGGCGGGAGCCGCCGTACTCCACCAGCCCCAGCTCGGGCCTGGTCCACGTCAGCCCGTCGTCGCTCTCCGCGTAGCAGATCCGTCCGGTGTCGTAGGAGTGGACGACCTGCGGGGCGACGTCCGCGTACCCTCCCTTCGCACGGCCGCGTCCGGCGCCACCGTCGTCGCGGGCGATGTACCACATGCGGAACCGCTCGCCGTCGTGCACGACCGGGCAGCACTGCATCCGCCGGGAGTCGACCGCGCCGGCCGGCCCCCGCTCCAGGATCGGATTGCCGGCGTGCTTCTCCGGCCGGTGCATCTGCAGCCGCACGCGGTAGCGCCACGGCACGGCGTGATCGTCGAAGGCGAACAGCACCGCCCGGTCCCCGGCGCCGAGGCGCGCCCGGTCGGCCACCCGGCCGTGAATCCCGGATCGCCGCGCGACCGGCTCCCGGCTTGACAATGCCTTCACCGTGCTCGCTAGGATGCGCCGTCATCAGCAACGCTTCAACCGAGTCGGAACCACGGCCAACAGGCACGGAAATGGACGTACTCGTCGTCGATGTCGGCGGCAGCAAGGTGAAAGTGAAGGTCACGGGGGACGACCGGCGGCGCTCCGTCCCGTCGGGGCCGGACATGACGGCGGCGGACATGGTGGCGGCGGTCAAGACGCTCGCGCACGATCGGCGCTATGACGCGGTCTCCATCGGTTATCCGGGGCCGGTGTCCGACGGCACGATCCTGCTCGATCCGAAGAACCTGGGACGCGGCTGGGTCGGGTTCGACTTCGAGGCCGCGTTCTGCCGGCCCGTGAAGGTGATCAACGACGCGGCGATGCAGGCGCTCGGCAGCTACCGCGGCGGGCGGATGTTGTTCCTGGGGCTGGGCACCGGCCTCGGCTCGGCCATGGTCCTGGCCGGCACCGTCCTGCCGATGGAGCTGGCCCACCTTCCCTACAAGAAGAAGATGACCTTCGAAGACTACGTCGGCGCGCGCGGCCTGAAGCGGCTGGGAAAGAAGAAGTGGCGTCGGGAAGTGGCTGCCGTCGTCGCCTGTCTGCGCGCCGCGCTGGTCTCCGACTACGTCGTCCTGGGCGGCGGCAACGCCGCGCTCCTCAAGGAGCTGCCCGCGGATACCTTCATCTGCCCGAACGAGAACGCGTTCGTGGGCGGCTTCCGGATGTGGGACTAGCCCCGGACCGGGCATGGCGGCCGTGAGAGAAACGGCGGAACACGCGCGCCTCGCGGCCCATCAGGCGCGCACGGCCAACTGGAAGCAGTGGGGGCCGTACCTCAGCGAGCGGGCGTGGGGCACGGTTCGCGAGGACTACAGCGCACACGGCGCGGCGTGGGACTACTTTCCGCACGATCACGCGCCCAGCCGCGCGTACCGCTGGAACGAGGATGGCCTGGCCGGCATCTGCGACCGTTCCCAGTACCTGTGCTTCGCCGTCGCGCTGTGGAACGGACGCGACCCGATCCTCAAGGAGCGGCTGTTCGGCCTGACGGGCGTCGAGGGCAACCACGGCGAGGACGTCAAGGAGTGCTACTTCTACCTGGACAGCACACCGACGCACAGCTACCTGAAGATGCTCTACAAGTACCCGCACGCCCCGTTCCCCTACGGGGAGCTGGTGACAGAGTCGCAGCAACGCGGCTACCACGACCCCGAGTACGAATTGCTCGACACCGGCGCCTTCGCGGAGAGCCGCTACTTCGACGTGTGCGTCGAGTACGCCAAGGCGGATCAGGAGGACATCCTGATCCGCATCACGGTGCTGAACCGCGGCCCCGAGGCGGCGGAGTGCTGGACGCTGCCCACCCTGTGGTTCCGCAACACCTGGAGCTGGGGGTACGAGGCCGGCCCCATGCACGACGTCGAGGCCAAGCCGGTGCTCCGCCGGCTCGGGCAGCCGGACGGGAGCGGCGGCGCCGCGGCGGTGCAGGCCGATCACCCGGCCGCCGGGCGGTACGTGCTGCATGCCGCCGCGGCGCCGGAGCTGCTGTTCACGGAGAACGAGACCAACGCCGTGCGCGTGTTCGGGACTCCCAACCCGAGTCCGTACGTGAAGGATGCCTTCCACCGCTTTCTCGTCGATGGGGATGCCGACGCTGTGAATCCCTACGGCCTCGGAACCAAGGTGGCGGCGCTCTACCGGCAGAACGTCCCGCCCGGCGGATCGTCGACCTGCTGCCTGCGCCTCTCCCGCGTGGCGCACGCTGACCCGTTCGAACGCTTCGACCAGACCTTCGAACAGCGCCGAGCCGAAGCGGACGAGTTCTACGCCGCCGTGCACTGCCCGGGCCTCACCCCCGATGAGCGCAACGTGCAGCGGCAGGCGCTCGCCGGCATGCTCTGGTCGAAGCAGCTCTACTACTACGACGTCGAGCAGTGGCTCCAGGGAGACCCGGGCACCGCCTCGCCGCCGCCCGGCCGCAGGCGGGGACGGAACCGGGACTGGGGTCACCTGACCAACTTCGACGTCATCTCGATGCCCGACAAGTGGGAGTACCCGTGGTACGCCACCTGGGATCTGGCGTTCCACTGCATCCCGCTCGCCCTGGTCGACGCCGACTTCGCCAAGCGGCAGTTGGAGCTGATGACCCGCGAGTGGTACATGCACCCCAACGGCCAGCTCCCGGCCTACGAGTGGGCGTTCGATGACGTCAACCCGCCCGTGCACGCGTGGGCCGCGTGGCGTGTCTACAAGATCGACGGCCACGCCACCGGCACTCCCGACCCCGCGTTCCTGGAGGGGATGTTTCACAAGCTGCTGCTGAACTTCACGTGGTGGGTCAACCGCAAGGACGAGGACGGCAACAACGTGTTCCAGGGCGGCTTCCTGGGGATGGACAACATCAGCGTGTTCGACCGCAGCGCGGTGCTGCCCACCGGCGGCCACATCGACCAGTCGGACGGCACCGCCTGGATGGGCGCCTACTGTCTGACGCTGCTGAAGATCTCCCTGGAGCTGGCGCGGCGGAACCGCGTCTACGAGCACACC
Organism: Spirochaetaceae bacterium; assembly: GCA_028818385.1. The sequence goes on along the minus strand of JAPPNY010000021.1, from coordinate 16,779 downwards.
GCGACCAAGCTGTTCGAGCACTTCCTGCGCATCTCCCATGCCATGACCGAGGGGGGACATCACGGTCACAGCCTGTGGGACCACGCCGACGGGTTCTTCTACGACACCCTGCACCTGCCCGACGGCCGAACCCAGACCCTCAAGGTGCGCTCGCTGGTCGGCCTGCTGCCGCTGTTCGCGGTCGAAACGATCGAGCCCGACATGATCGACGACCTGGAGGTCTTCGACCGCCGCCTGCACTGGTTCGTGCACAACCGCCCGCACCTGGCCGGCAACATGGCCAGCGTGGACATCCCCGGCGTGGGCCGGCGGCGGCTCCTGTCGATCCTGACCCGCGAGCGATTGCTGCGTGTGCTCAAGGTCATGCTCAACGAGCAGGAGTTCCTCTCCGAGTACGGCATCCGCTCGGTCTCGAAGTTCCACCGGGCGCAGCCGTACACCTTCCACCTGGACGGGCAGGCGCACACCGTGGAGTACCAGCCGGCCGAGTCCACCAGCGGCCTGTTCGGCGGCAACTCCAACTGGCGCGGTCCGATCTGGTTCCCGATCAACTACCTGATCATCGAGTCCCTGCAGAAGTTCCACCACTACTACGGGGACGACCTGAAGGTGGAGTGCCCCACCGGCTCGGGCCGCTGGATGAACCTGGAGGAGGTCGCCACCGACCTGTCCTGCCGCCTGATCCGCCTGTTCCTGGCCGACGGCGAGGGCCGGCGCCCGCTGCACGGCGGCCGGAGTCCGTTCCACGGCGATCCGCATTGGCGCGACCTGCTGCTGTTCCCGGAGTACTTCCATGGCGACGACGGATCCGGCCTGGGCGCCGGTCACCAGACCGGCTGGACCGGGCTGGTCGCCAAGCTGATCCAGCAGTCGGGCGCGACGCTGGCCGGCTCCGAGCACTGCGAGTGAGCGAAGCGGAATTTCCGGAGCCGGAACCGGGCTGATGCGCCTGCCCGACGTGCGCCCGGTTCCGGGCCAGTCGCTCACCGTCGGCCAGCAGCGCTGGCGCAGGGCCAAGCGCTACCGGCTGCTGTACCTGCTGCTCCTCTTCCCGCTGGCCAGCCTGTTCATCTTCGACTACATCCCGATCTACGGCGTCACCATCGCCTTCAAGGACTACCGATTCTCCAAGGGGATCCTGGGGAGCCCCTGGAACGACTTCTGGCACTTCAGGATCTTCTTCCAGGACTATTACTTCGGGCGCATCCTGCGCAACACGGTCGTCATCAGCCTGCTCCGCCTTGGCTTCGGCTTCCCGGCGCCGATCATCCTGGCGATCCTGTTGAACGAGGTCCGCAGCGCCGCGTTCAAGAAGTCGGTGCAGACCATCTCCTACCTGCCGCACTTCATGTCGTGGGTGGTGCTGGCCTCGATCGTCTTCGAGGTGTTCTCGCCGCAGCGCGGCATCCCCGCCTACCTCTACCGGCTGCTCGACATCGAGCCGGTCCCCAACGTCTTCACGGACCCCACGCTGTTCCTGCCCATGCTGATCTCCACCGGCATCTGGCAGGGCGTGGGGTGGGGCTCGATCATCTATCTGGCGGCGATGTCGTCGATCGACCCCGAGCTGTACGAGTCGGCGGCCATCGACGGCGCCAGCCGGCTGCAGGCAGCGTGGCACATCACCGTCCCGTCGCTGGTTTACGTGATGGTGATCCTGTTCATCCTGCAACTCGGCCAGCTCCTGAACGCCGGCTTCGACCAGATCTTCAACCTTTACAACGGTTTGGTCTACGAGGTGGCCGACATCATCGACACCTACGTCTACCGCAAGGGCTTCGAGGAGTACAAGTACGACTTCGCGGCCGCCGTCGGCCTGTTCAAGAACGGTGTCGGCGTGATCCTGATCGTCGGCGCCAACCTGATCATCCGCCGGCACAGCGAGTACGGGTTGTGGTAGAGCGATGAGGCCGCTGCGCTCGCGGACGCCGCTCGGCACCGCCTTCGAGGTCGGCATCCACCTGCTGCTGGTGCTGTTCGCGCTGAGCATCGCCTATCCGTTCTGGAACACCATCCTGCTGTCGTTCTCCGGCAACACGGCGGTCAGCTCGCTCGGCTTCACGATATGGATCGACGAATGGAACACCAGCGCCTACCGGTTCGTCTTCACCCGCGACGACGTGGGACGCGCGTATCTCAACTCCATCCACCGCACCACGATCGGCACGGTTCTGATCGTGGCCTTCACCCTGTGCGCCGCCTACCCCCTGTCCAAGCGCGACCTTCCCGGCCGCACCTTCGTGACCATTTACATCCTGATCACGATGTTCTTCTCCGGAGGCCTGATCCCGAACTTCCTGCTGATCCGCTCCCTGGGCCTGATCGACTCGCGCTGGGCCTTGATCCTGCCGCTGACCACCAGCGGCTTCTATATCATCATCATGCGCAACTTCCTGATGGCGCTCGACCAAGCGCTGGAGGACTCGGCGTTCATCGACGGGCCAACTACCTGCAGATCCTCCTCCACATCATCCTGCCGGTCGCCAAGCCCGTGGTCGCCACGGTGGCACTGTGGGGCGCGGTCAGCCACTGGAACGCCTGGCTCGACGCGCTCATCTACACGACCGACAACGAGTTGCGGGTGCTGCAACTGCTCTTGCGCAAGATCGTGTTCGACGCGGAGGAGCGGTTCCGGCGCATGCTGGAGGGGTTCATCCAGATCGAGGAGGACGTCGAGGAGCTGCCGATGGTGTCGGTGAAGAGCGCCGTGACGCTGCTTACCATCGGCCCCATCGTCCTGGTCTACCCGTTCGTGCAGCGCTACTTCATCCGGGGGATTCTCGTTGGGTCGCTGAAGGGTTAGGCTGGCCTCATCACGCTGCGAGGAGGTCGTGCGAGCGCGACCGCCGTGAGTCGTCGCCTGCACGTCGTCCCGCGAGGAGGACCATGCCGATGAAGGCCATGCCGATGAAGAAGGTCGTGACGATTCTGCTCGCACTGCTCGTCGGGCTCGTCCCCGCTGCCCTGGTGACCGCAGCCGGACAGGAGGAAGGGATGGCCGAGGAGGTGATGACCATCACCTGGATGTCGCGGTTCCCGGACTCCGCCGGAGAGCAGCACCTGGAGGAGAAGTTCGGGGTCATCATCGAAAGCAACGGCGTCTGGCCGTTCCACGAGAAGGAGAAGGAGGACATCCTGCTTGCCACCGGCGAGCTCCCAGACGCGTTTCCGATCGGCCAGCTCGACCAGTTGGTCGCCGACGGCTACATCCGGCCGATCCCGATCGCGATCATTCGCGAGAACATGCCGCGCTACACGGCGCTGATGGACGAGCGCCCGCTCGGCTGGCTGCTGAGCCGCAACCCGGACAACCCGGACGAGATGATGCGCATCAACGGCTTCCTGGAGAACGCCAACGGCATCCTGATCTGGACGTCCTTCCGCGCCGACCAGGCCGAGAGCCTGGGCATGGGTCTGCCCGGCTACGACGAAGGCAAGGTGCCCTTCGACACTTGGGGGGCCGTGTACTCGTACGACATCGACCTGCCGCTGAGCTGGTTCGAGGAGCTGCTGGTCGCATTTCGCGACGGTGACGTCGACGGCAACGGCAGCGCCGACACCATTCCCATGAGCGGCCACGACCGCATGGCGTGGATGTGGGCGCCGGTGCTGGGGGCGTTCGGGCTGCACCACAACTTCGGGGTCGGCGCCAGCGGCGTGACCAACTACTTCGAGGACGGCCAGACGCACCTGCAGCCGATCTCGGAACGCTACCGGGACTTCCTGCGCAACGGGGCGAACTGGTACGAGATGGGCCTGATCGACACCGAGTTCCCCACGCTGTCGATGGCCAAGGCGTGGGAGAAGATCCACGCCGGCCAGGTCGGGCTCACGTTCGGGACCTCGGCCGGGTACGCCGGCAACCCCAGCATCAAGAACCGCCCGCCCACCGCGTTCGTGCGCGAGGAAGACTTCGGCACCGGTCCGGAAGTGGTCGTGGTGCCGCCGCCGATCGGGCCGGCGGGCATCCAGGGAGGGGGCAACTACCTGACCAGCCACGACGGCATCGGTTTTGGCGGCGGCCTGTTCATCAACAGCTCCGTGAGCGACGAGAAGCTGGCCGTGATCCTGCAGATCCTGGATTACTACAAGCTCGATCCCGAGGGACGCTTCCTGGGCCAGTACGGGATCCCGGACGTGCACTTCACCTGGCAGGGAGAGCCGTTCAAGTCGGGCGTGACCCGCACGCCCAAGGAGGAGGTGCCCGCAGGCGACTGGCCGGAGGACGGCGAGTTCGCGATGTATCCGGGCATCGCCCCGTGGACGGACTCGCAGATCAGCCTCCGGCGCGAGACGGCCATGTTCTACAGCCACTACGTGGTGGACGGCCGCGGGCCGGATCTGCAGATGCGCACCTACCGGTGGGACCACTTCCGCGAGACCGACATGCCGACGGTCAGCCAGCGCTACGGAGAGACGCTGAACACGATGTTCAACGAGTTCTACCTCAAGGCGATCACCGGCCAGGCGGACCTGGAGGGCGACTGGGACGAGTACGTGGCCCGCTGGAAGGCGAACGGCGGCGACGAGATCATCGCCATCGCCGATGGGTGGCCGATCGTCGAGGAGTACCTGCAGGGGCGCATGACCTACTGACGCCGAACGGGAGGACGTCATGGCGATGACCGAGCGTCAGCAACGCGACTTCGACGAGAATGGGTTCATAGTCCTTGAGGACTTCCTCGGCCCGGACGAGTTGGAGCGGTTGCTGGCTGCGGTCGACGAGGTGGGCGCGCGCGTGCGGCGCGCCAAGCGCCTGGGGCCCGGCGACCCGCTCGCGGTCCGCAACGCGCTGGCCCATCACGAGGCGTTCCTGGACCTGATCGACCACCCCGGGATGCTGCCGCTGGTCGTCGACGCCATCGGCTGGAACATCCAGATCCGCACGTCCCACCTGGACTACCGCCCGCCGTATCCGCGGGACCTGCAGGCCGGCGCCTTGGGAAGCGGCGCGGGCGCCGACCACGAGGCCGGCTACCGGAATGTGGTCTGGCACCCCGACTTGGCAGGCGACCACCTCTTCGAAGCGCCGTCGCTCGACGGACGGCTGCCGTTCATGGAAGTCAAGGTGTTCTACGTGCTCTCCGACCTCACCGAGTCCAACGCCGGCAACCTGTGGCTGCTCCCCGGCAGCCACAGGCGCCGCCCGCAGGAGTTGCGCGACCTGAACTACCAGGTGGACCCCGAAGAGGCCGTGGAGCTCCGGCTGCCGCCGGGCGCCGCCGTGCTGTGGCGCACCGCCACCTGGCACTGCGTGGGACCGAACCTGTCCGACAAGACGCGGAAGGTCATGCACATCGGCTACCACTACCGGTGGCTCCGTCCCACCGACTACGTGCGCCAGGATCCCGAACTGGTCGCCCGCAGCTCGCCGATCCGCCGCCAGCTCCTGGGCGAGCTGGCCACCGGCAGCGATCCCCTGGGCGACGATCCCGAGTTCCACCCCGCGTCCGTCTATTGGACCCCGGCAGGTGCCGACTGGGACGACGTCCCGCTGAAGGCGTGGTCCGAAGATCCCACACGAGGAGGTGCTGCGGCGAAACCATGATCTCGTCCCGGTTGATCGCACGGCATCGCGGTGGCACCCGGGAATCGCAATCGGCTGAACACTTCAGCAATCGTCCACCACGACGACAAGGAGACTGTTACGTGAAAAAGACACTGATCATCGCGCTGATGCTCGGGTTACTGGCAACCGTCCACTCGTTCGCCAGCGGCGACGAGGAAGGCGGGGAGCAGGGCAGGCGCACCCTGAAGGTCATGATGTACCCGGACCAGATCCCCAGCATCAAGGCCTACGACGGCATCACCGACGGCGAATTCGGCAAGAGGTTCAACGTCGACGTCGAGTACGTCGCCACCACCGGCAGCCTGACCGAGCACATCGCCCGGTTCAACCAGCTCCTGGCATCACGGGATACCGAACACGGCGTCCTGGTATCGTTCGAGCCGCTCGTGCCGCTGTTCGCGGAGACGGGATTGCTGCTGCCGCTCGACGGCCTGTTCCCCAAGGAGCTGACCGACGACCTGATCCAATGGGAGTTCTACACGCTGGACGGCAAGCACTACGGGTGGAACTGGGTCAGCGACACCAACGTCATGTACCTGCGCCTCGACATGATGCGCGAGGCGGGCCTGGATCCCGACGAGGTCCTGCCCATCACCACGCTCGACGAGCTGTGGGACCTTGCCGAAGCGCTGACCCAGAGGGACGAGGCCGGCAACACCACGGTAGCGGGTTTCTGCTTCCAGTCCGGCGCCCTGGACCACTACTACCAGTTCTTCAGCGCCTTCGGTGCGGGCAAGCTGTACAACGATGACGGCACCCCCAACATAGCCACTCCCGAGGCAGCCGCCGGCCTCAAGTTCATGACCGACATGTTCAAGGCCGGCATCATGGCCCAGGACGCACCGAACACGACGGTGCACACCTTCTTCCTCGACGGGCAGGCGGCGAGCTGCTGGAGCTGGCCCTACTTCCCGCATTTCGGCAAGGAGCAGTTCGGCAAGCCGAACCTGGGCTACAACGTGATGCCCAACAACGGCGGCGGCGTCGCCATGACCGGCCACGCGTACTTCATCAATGCGTTCGCCTCCCAGGAGACGCAGGACCTGTCGGTCGAGTGGATCAAGTGGTTCCAGAGCCCGGAGGCTCACCGGTACTACTCCACGATCTTCGCCATCGGCCCGCCCTACCTGTCCATGCTGCTCGACGACGAGCTGCGGGCGCAGCACCCCGAGTGGCAGGTCATCCTCGACATGATGAAGACCCGTGAGATCACGTCGCGGCCGGGCGAGGAAATGGCCGGCGCATTGACGCAGGCATTCATCGATGTCGTGCAAGGAGGCAAGGACCCCCTCGAAGCGCTCCAGGATGCCGAGGCGACCGTGCCTCCGGACCTGAACACGGTCAACTTCGGAGGCTTCAACATCGGGACGTACTGGAAAGACCGACTGGCCGAGCAATAGAGGCTTTGCGGCCATCTCCGATCGGGCTCGAGCCTGCACGGGCTGAGCCCGGTCGGACTGCGGGGGATACATGAGGTTGCCACTTTCGACGAGGACGAAGTTCGTCGGGCTGCTGTTCGTGCTGCCCAGCCTTCTGTTCCTGTTCGCGTTCTTCGTCTACCCGATCCTCAGGTCGGTCTACATCTCGTTCTTCGACTACAGCGTGGGGCGAGACCTCATCCCCGCCGGCTGGTCCAACTACGGGGCCATCCTCACCGATCCGGGGTTCTGGCACTCCGGCTACATCACCCTTCGCTATGCCGTCTCGGCCCTGGTACTGGAGCTGCTCGGCGGCCTCATCTTCGCCTTGACGTACAGCCGCCTGAAGGCCACCCGGTATCTGCGCGGCATCCTGATCATCCCGCTGGTCATCCCGATCCCGATCTTCGCGGCCATCTGGCAGTACATCTACAATCCCCAGTACGGGCTGCTCAACGGGTTCCTGCAGAGCCTGGGCTTCACCGGCCAGCCGATCTATCTGACCGATCCCGACCGTTCCCTGATCTCGATCGTGGTCGCCCAGACAACCTGGGTCGTCTTCGTGGTGATGTTCCTCCTGATCGCCGGGATGCAGAGCATACGCAACGAGTATTACGAGGCGGCCCGCATCGACGGAGCGGGTTCCACGCAGCAGTTCTTCAAGATCACGCTGCCGCTGCTGAAGCCTACCCTCACCTTCATCGTCATATTCCGGATGATGGACCTGATGCAGGCGTTCACCACCATTTACCTCATGATGTCGACCGCTACCGGAACCGCCGTCACGCGGGATACCAGGGTGTGGTCGATCATGATCTACCGGGAGGCGTTCATGAGGTTTCAGCTCGGTTCGGCAGCCTCCATGTCCCTGATCGTGTTCATGTTCATCCTGGTCTTGATCGTCCTGTACCTCTGGGCATCGAAGACCTACGAATCATCGCTCGAATGACTCTGGCCAACCGCGGAGGAGCACGCACCGTGAATACCATCGAACCCAAGAAATACCTGGTCATCAGCCTGAAGACGGTGATCATCGGGGCGAGTCTGTTCCTGGCGCTCTTTCCGATCGTCTGGATGGTGTTCCTGTCGTTTCTTCCGGACCTCAAGACGCCGAAGTTCCCGCCTCCCGTGGGAGCGAGCGACTTCTCGGTGCGAAATTATGTGGGCCTGCTGTTCCTGGGGAGAGACGTGGGCGCCCTCGAAGGGCTGGGATCCATCTCCCAGTACCCGGTGCTCAGGATCATCTTCAATAGCGGGCTCGTGGCGCTCAGCTCCACGGCGCTCACCATCGTCCTCGGCCTCAACGCCGCCTACGCGTTTCACCGGTTCGACTTCTGGGGAAAGAGAGTGCTCTACACGTCGATCATCATCGGCAGGATGTTTCCGCTGATCTCCCTGATCGTCCCGTTCTACCTGCTGTTCGCGCAGCTCAGGATGATCAACAAGATCCCGAGCCTGATCATCGTGCACACGATCATCTTCCTGCCGCTGTTCATCTGGTTCTGCCGGGGATACATGCAGTCCATCCCGACCGCGATGATCGATTCCGGCAAGGTGGACGGGGCGGGCGAAGTCCGTATCCTGTGGCAACTGGTGGCGCCGGTCGTGCTTCCCGCGATCTTCGGCATGGGGATCCTGATCTTCATCTTCTCCTGGGGAGAGTACTTCTTCGCGTCGGCGCTGCTGTGGGACAACGACTCGATCACGTTCCCGTTGCTCCTGCAGTTGGCTCTGACCAGCTTCACCGGCAGCACCTTCTTCTGGTCGGCGATCATGGCCCTGGGCGTGGTGGGCGCCATCGTGCCGCTCGTGATTGGCATCGTCTTCCAGAAGCAGATCATCTCCGGCCTCACCGCCGGAGTCGGCAAGTTCTGAGCGGGCGGCGGCGAAGCGGCTGGCCGCGCTACAGCTTCCCGGCCTTGCTGAGCTGGATCGACGACGCGCCTGTCTGCACGCGGCAGACGACGGTGCCCGTGCCAAAGATGGAGTCGGCGATCCGTTCGACCTGCTTCGGGATCGTGTTCGGCGGCAGCTCATCGGCCCGGAAGAACTCGATCCGGTCCGCCTCGTCACTCAGCGCGATCTCGCCGCCTGTCCGCCGGCAGAGGAACGAGAACACCAGGTCGTTGGCCTCCGGCTTGCTGTAGACTCCGGCCAGCCGGGAGACCTCGACCTCGAGTCCGGTCTCCTCCCTGACCTCCCGGATCACGCCGTCCCACGGCGCCTCGCCGTGCTCCAGCACCCCGCCGGGCAGGTTCCAGAGATCGTGATCGCGACGATGACACAGCAACACCCGGCCATCGTCGTCATGGATGATGGCGAAGACGCCAATCGTAAACGTGGGCTTCATGTCGGATCGTCGCCGGGAGTCTACTAGCATCGGGAGGAAGTCGGCCCCGCCCGATGAGACCGGCGGATACAAGCCTATGCGCAGGAATTGTTGCGCGAAGATTCGAAAGTTGCGCGATCAGCCACTATAGTTGCGCGTAGAGGCTCTTGCACGATCTGAGATCGGATAACGCGTGGCAGGAGGTCTGGACCCCATGAGCCGTGCGCCAAACATCCTGTTCATCATGAGCGACGATCACGCCTCGCATGCCATGAGCTGCTACGGCAGCCGGATCAACCGCACGCCCAACCTCGACCGCATTGCCGCCGGCGGGATGCGGTTCGACAACTGCTTCTGCACCAACTCGATCTGCACGCCGAGCCGGGCCACGATCCTGACCGGCACCTACAACCACGTGAACGGGGTCACCACGCTGGCCACGATGATGGACAACCGCCTGCAGACCTTCCCGAAGCTGCTGCGGGCCGCCGGCTACCAGACCGCGCACGTCGGCAAGTGGCACCTGGGCCAGGGACCGGCGCATTGGCCGACCGGGTTCGACTACTGGACCGTGTTCCCCGGCCAGGGGCGCTACCACGACCCGGAGATGGTGGAGATGACCCAACTCGGAGTGGTCCCCGGCTACGCCACCGACATCGTGACCGACCACTCGCTGCGTTGGCTCCGGCAGCGCGACCGGTCGCGCCCGTTCCTGCTGATGTGCCACCACAAGGCCCCGCACCGGCCGTGGGAGCCGCATCCCCGGCACTCGCAGCGCTACGAAAACGAGGAGATCCCCTATCCTGAGACCTTCGACGACGACTACGCGCACCGGGCCCGCGCCGCCGCTGCCGCACAGATGCGGGTCGAACGCGACTTCGTGGCCGGGGACGTGAAGGTCGCGCCCCCCGATCCCGGCCATCCCCGCCGCCGCCTCGGTGCCGGCGCCGAACCGCTCACGCCCGTCGGCTGCGCGCCCGTGAGTTTTGCAGGTCCCGGCGATCGCAAGCGCTGGCTCTACCAGCGCTACATCAAGGATTACCTGCGCTGCGTCGACGCCATCGACGAGGGCGTCGGGCGGTTGCTCGACTACCTCGACGACGACGGGATCGCGGACGACACCATCGTCATCTACACCTCCGACCAGGGCTTCTTTCTCGGCGACCACGGCTGGTACGACAAGCGGTTCATGTACGAGGAGTCGCTGCGCATGCCCTTCATCGTGCGCTACCCGCGCGCCGTGCAGCCGGGCACCGTCAACGGCGACATGATCCTCAACGTCGATTTCGCGGAAACCTTCCTCGACTACGCCGGGGTAGCGATCCCGGACGACATGCAGGGGCGATCCTTGCGCCCGCTGCTTGCGGGCACCACTCCCGCCGACTGGCGCACCGCCATGTACTACCGCTACTGGATGCACGGCACCGATCACAACGTTTGGGCGCACTACGGGGTGCGCACGCACACCCACAAGCTCATCTACTACTACGCCGACCCGCTCGCCATTCCCGGCAACACCGGCCGCCGCGAGGAGCCGGAATGGGAGCTGTTCGACCTGCAGCGCGACCCGTGCGAGATGCACTCCGTGTACGGCGATCCACGCTACGCCGCGCTCACCGCGGAGCTGACCGATCTCCTGAACGAGTTGCAGGCCGCCGTCGGCGACAGGCCCCACGTGCTCGATTGAGGCGCCAGGCGATGGGTGGCGCGGTCAACCGGATCCGCGTCACTCTGAGACATGGACAGTACGCAGGGCAGCGACGGCGCGATCGCCATCGGGTCGCGGCTGGAGCCGCTGTTCGATCGGTTCCTGGTCGAGGAGACGCGCGGCGCGGTGCGGCTGGAGCTCGGCACGCCCGTCGAGCGCGAGCTGGTGTTCGTCCACGACCGTCCCTGGGAGGGGAACCGGTCGGGCCTCACGACCATCATCCGCGACGGCGCGGTGTGTCGCATGTACTACTGCGGGTCCCAACTTGATCTGCACGAGGGCGGCTACCGCATCCCGCACAACTACACCTGCTACGCACGGAGCGACGACGGCCTGGCCTGGACCCGCCCGGAGCTGGAGCTGGTCGACACTCCCGGCGGGGAGCCGAACAACGCGATCCTGACCGGTCAGCCTCCCCTCACCTTCACGCCGTTCCTGGACACCAACCCCGACTGCGCGCCCGAGCAACGCTTCAAGGCGCTGGCGCTCAGGTACGACCCGCCGCCGCGGGCGCTATACGGATTCGCCTCCGCGGACGGCATCCACTGGAACCAGATCGGCGACCGGCCGCTGATCACCACCGGCTACTTCGACTCCCAGAACATCGCCTTCTGGGACGCCACCCGCGGCGAGTACCGCGCCTACGTGCGCGATTTCCACGGCAGCCGCGACGCGGCCGCCCGCGAGGTCGCCGTGCGCGACGTGCGCACCTGCACCTCGCCCGACTTCCTGGCCTGGAGCGAGCCGCAGTGGCTGTCATACGAACCGGAGCGGTTCGCGGAGATCTACACCAACCAGATCAACCCCTACTACCGCGCACCGCACCTGTTTCTCGGCCTGCCCATGCGCTACGTCACCGGCCACGGCCACGTGACGGAGCTCAACGAGCGCATCTCCCGGTCGCAGGAGCGTTTCGGCACCAGCTACACCGACACGGCCTTGATGACGAGCCGCGACGGCAGCACGTTCGACCTGTGGGGCGAGGCGTTCATCCGTCCCGGACCGGTGGTGAAGGGCCGCTGGCACTACGGCGCCAACGGCACCGCGCTGGGGATGCTGGAGACACCGGATGAGGGCGGCGCCACCGAGCTGTCGCTTTTCGTCGACGAGGGCGGCTGGGACCACCCGTCGCGGCTGCGCCGGTACGCGCTGCGGGTGGACGGCTTCGCCTCGCTCCGCGCGGGTGCCGCCGGCGGCGAGGTGCTGACCAAACCGCTGGTTTTCGACGGCGACCGTCTGGTGCTGAATTTCTCCACCTCTGCACTGGGGTGGCTGCGCGTCGAGGTGCAGGACCGGGAGGGCCGCTCGATCGACGGGCTCACCGAGGATGACTGCATCGAGGTGTTCGGCGACGACATCGAGCACGAGGTGCGCTGGCAGGACGCCCCGAACCTGCGCCGGCTGGCCGGGACACCGGTCCGGCTGCGCATCACGATGCGCGACACCGACCTGTACTCGCTGCGCTTCCGCGACCGAGGGCACGGATGAGCGACGTCACCCGCGTCGAGCCCGGAGGGCGGGCCGTGCTGTTCGCTTTCGACGACCGGAGCATCCCGTGGCGCTATCGCCTCCGGCTGGAGATGCATCGGCCTGAGAAGTACGTAGGAAACCCGATCGTCGCGCGCGGCCCGGCCGGCGCGGTCGACGAGCGGCGCGCGCAGAACAGCCCGGTCGTGCACGACGGCGAGCGGTTCCGGATGTGGTACATCGCCCGCGACGACGGTGCGGGCGAAACCTCGCCCCGCGAGCGCGAGCGATACGAAGCGTCGCGCGGGGGCCACGGCGGCATCTCCGAGCTGGGTACGACGAGCGACGTCGTCCACTCCTACGACACCGGCCGCATCTGCTGTGCCGAGAGCGACGACGGCTTCCATTGGCGCAAGCCCGACCTGGGGATCGTCGAGTACCGCGGCAGCACCCGCAACAACATCTGCGACGTGGAGCCCGGCACCGGGTCGATGGACGTGCTGTTCCAGCCCGACGCGCCGCCGGAACGGCGCTACCTGATGGTGATCGAGTTCACCGCCTGGCGGCACCTGAGGAAGCCGCCGCCGCTGGAGATGCCGTCGATCACCCGCTTCGCCGTCAGCCCGGACGGCTACCGCTGGACGATGCTACAGGAGGAGCCCGGCGTGGTCGGCCAGCACCACGAGGTGTTCTGTCTGTACCGGTACCGGGATCGCTACCACATCGCCGGCCACCAGGCGTCGCCCCTGCTGTACCTGCCCCTGCAGCGCCACCCCGCCCTCCCCTACCGCGGCCCGCGCACCATGGTGGTGTGGCGATCGCCGGACGTGGACCGCTGGCCGCTGGAGACCTGCCACGCCTTCTTCAAGCCGATGCAGTCCTCCTCGCCCTACCTGACCGGCTGGGACCGCGAGGAGGTGCACATGGGCGCCTACGTGACGCCCTACCCGAACGTCTGCCTGGGCGTCTGCGGGCAGTGGCACCACCCGATCGCCGGCACGCCCGAGCGGCCGGACTACCGGGGCGAGGAGGTCGCCGTCGACCTGGGGTTCATCCTGAGCAACGACGGCCTGCACTTCCGCGAGCCGGCTCCCGGCTTCACCTTCCTCGGCCGCGACCAGGAGCTGTCGTGGGACCGTGACTGGCGGGACAACACGAGCCGTGACCGGATGCTGCTGGAGCAGGGGCCGCTGCTTAACATCGGCGGCCGCACCGTCCTCTACTACACGGCCTTCACCCCGCACGGCAACCTGATGGGATCGATGAGCAACATCGGCATGGCCACGCTGCCGCGCGAGCGGTTCGGCAGCCTGACACCGGTGGACGGCGCCGCCTACGGCCAAGCGGTCACGGACACGATCCAGGCAAGGTCGGCGGCGCGGCTCCACGCGAACGTGGAGATTCCGGCGGGCGGCCGCGTGGAAGCCGCGCTCACCGACCCGAACGGACTGGCGGAGCTGCCGGGCTACGAGCTCGACGCCAGCCGCGCGCTGACCGCGTCGGGCCTGGACCAGCGCCTCACCTGGCGCGACCGGCCGGCGCTGCCTGCCGGTGCCTTTCGCCTCCGCATGCGCCTCTCCGGTGGGTCCCGGCTCTACGCCCTCTACGTGGACGGATAGCCGGCACGCTCCAGCGCTCAGCGACCTGTTACCAGCTCGACACGATGCGGTCGCGGTTGGGGATCGGGGGGCGCACGGCGGTGCCGCCGCGCAGGTGGGACTCGTAGAGGCCGAAGCCGATCTCGGTGGAGAGCATGGCGATCCGCAGGTTGCTCACGGTCGGCTCACCCGTGCGGATGGCCTGCACCAGGTCGCGGATCTTGCGCACCGTGCCGCTCCAGTGCTCGAGCGGCTCCACGGGGACCGGGTCGAAGCCCGAGCGCGTCGCCTTGCTGCGCACCTGCAGCTCCTCGCCGTCGTTGTGCACACGGATCAGGCCGTCCTCGCAGATCAGCTCGAACTCCAGGTTGCCGGTGCCGGCCACGGCGATGTCCGGGCCGTCGGCGAACTCGATCAGCGCGCTGCGGATCTGCGTGTCCTTGACGAAGTGCATGTGCGAGGTGTCTCCCGGCGCCGGGTTGAGCGTGTCCAGCGTACCGCGGATCGAGGTGACCTCCTCCGGATCGCCCGCCAGGTACAGCACCGTGTCCAGCCCGTGGCCGCCCACGCTGTTGCCCCAGAAGCCCACCACCAGCTGCAGCCGCCCCAGGTCACCGCTTGCCGCGATGGCCCGCGCCTGCTGGTAGGCCGCCCAGTTGCGCCGCGGCGGACCGAACTCCAGCATCGTCCCGGAGCGCTCGAACGCTTCCCGGATGGCGTCGGCCTCGCGCAGGGTGCAGCACAGCGGCTTCTCCGCGAACATGCCCTTCACGCCGTGCTCGGCGCCGTAGACCATCGCCTCCAGGTGCTGCTCGGGCCGCGTGCAGATGCTCAGGATGTCCGGCTGTTCGGTGTCGATCAGCTCCCGGAAGTCCCGATAGCCGCGCGGCACGCTCCAGCGGCGCTGGAACTCCTGCAGCTTCGCCTCGTCGACGTCACAGACCGCGACCAGGTCGGTCACGTCCGTGGTTTCCGCGTAGCCGCCGGCATGGGCGAGCGGCCGTACGCTCCCGCCGCGCCACTCCGGCGTCCGTTCGTCGTCGATGGTGCTGGCGATCCGCCCGCAGCCGATCATGCCGACCTTCAATCTCATGCGCCTTCCCCCTCGCCTTCGGTCCGGTCTTCCGCGCGCAGCTTACGACACACCGCCGCCGCCGCGTCCTCCGGGGACAGCTCCGGCGGCAGGACCAGGTCGGCCTGCACGCCGTGCAGGTCCTCGCCCATGCGCACGATCAGGATATCGTTGGGCTGATTGAGGATGCGCAGCGTCTCCGCCTCGTAGACGTCCAGGTCGGCGACCGTCGTGAGCACGATCTGCCCGGAGTCGGTCAGGAAATGGGCGATCTCGCCGAGATGGCGGATGTTCTCGTCGCGCGTCTCACCGCTGGAGGACTGCTGCTCCCGCTCGACATCGGCGTCCAGCCCGCCGGCGAGGTTGGACAGCCCGAAGTAGTAGACGTTGCTGCCGCCGTGAAACAGCTCGCGCTCCACGTCGCGGGCAACCCGGACCAGCAGCGGATGCAGCGAGCCGGTCAGCACCACCAGCCGCGGCTCCTGGCCGTAACGGTCGGCGCGCTCGCCGCCCGAGACGGCGCCGTTCACCCAGGCGTAGTCGCGGCGCCGGACGTGCTCGCGAAGCGACTCGCTCAGGTCGGACAGGTACTCGGTGATGATGCCGCCGCCGGCGATCTCGTACTGGTCGACCAGCACGAAGCGGCCGGTGGCGACCAGGTCGGCGTCGATGCCCAGGTCGAAGGCGATCGGCTTGTGGGTCTCCAGCACGCACTCGGCCACCTCGTGCCGCCCGACGTGCTGCTTGGCGCCGCTGCGCTCCAGAGTGTCGGCGTCGAGAACCTGCACGATCTCCTTCACGTGCACGGTCACTCGCGTGCTGGCCAGCTTCAGCAGGTAGCGGCGGCCACGCACCAGCGGGTTGCGATCCAGCCAGAACAGGTTGGCGCGGAAGGTGGTGCCGACCCGCGGCGGCGCCTCGCCGGCCTGGTACATCACCTCGCCCGGCCGCACGTACAGCTCCTCGGTCAGCGTGATGCCGGTGGCGGAGCCGGCCGCCGCCTCGCGCGTCTGGGCGATGTTGAATCCTTCGATGCTGCGCACATGCGACCGCTTGCGCGACGGCAGGAACTCCACCGCGTCGCCGACGGCCACGGTCCCGCTGGTGATGGTGCCGGCGATGATGCGCGCGTCGTCCCCCCGCACCGGGAACTTGTAGACGTCCTGCACCGGCAGACGCAGTGCCTGCTCGGTCTCCGCGCCGGCCGACTCCAGGGCGTCGATCCGCGCAAGCAGCGGCGGACCCTCGTACCAGGGTGTGCGAGGCGAGGCCGTCACCAGATTGTCGCCGTGCCGCCCGCTCACCGGCACGAATCCGAGCGGCGTGGCCTGGATGTCGGCGAGAAAGGCCTCATACTCCTGGTGGATGGCGTCGAAGACCGCCTGGTCGTAGCCGACCAGGTCCATCTTGTTCACCACCACCAGGATCTGGCGGATGCCCAGCATCGCGGTCATGAAGCCGTGGCGGCGGGAATTCTCTCGCACCCCTTCGCGGGCGTCGATCACCAGGATCGCCGCCTCGGCGCGGGCGGCGCCGGAGATCATGTTCTTCAGGAACTCGATGTGGCCGGGGGCGTCGATGATGATGTAGCGCCGCTTGTCGGACCGGAAGAACACGC
>JAPPNY010000013.1 GCA_028818385.1 Spirochaetaceae bacterium | reverse complement strand
AGGCGGTGTACCTGCGCGAGCTGGCCGACGGCTTCGCGGCGCAGCGGGTCATAGACGACTGGATGGAGTACTACAACCCATCTTGATAGCGCACATCTCTCTATATTGTTTCCTCAAATAGACTTCTCTGACTCGTCTCCGGTACCGCGGGGTGCAGACGGTGAGCACGGGCAGACCTCGCGATCTCTTGACCGCTGGTCCCCTCGAGATCCTCGCGGCTGAACAGCCATGGCCCGTCGCTCAACGGATGAAGGGCGTCGATTCTCCCTTGTTCGGCCGCGATGCGCAGGGTGCGCGGCGCAACGCCTGCCAACGCCGCCGCGTTGCGAAGGTTGAGCCAAGGCTCGTTGCCGGATTCGTCAGGACGGAACACCGGGATCTTGTACGTCGAGCGCAAGGCGGTCACCCGTGCACGGGTCCACCGGTTTCCGTTACCGGTCGTCAGACCATTGCGGTTCAGGAACCCGGCGATGACGTCATCTTTTGCGATCAGGGCAAGGGTACGTACTGCTTCGACCGTATCGTTCGGGGCGGTGTTACGCTGTCCGCGCCGACGCTTGGGCAGGCGATGCTCGGTATGGGCGCCACCAGCCCAGTGCAGTACCAGAACGATCTCGGCGGTATCGTCATCGATGTCCCCAACGGCTTCTTCGAGGACCGTGCGCACGATCCGCTTCTTCAGTCGAACGTCGGTGCTCGGCGCCGCCCACACCGTGGCCAAGTCGGCAGCCAATGTGGTGAATGAGACCGCCTCGACATCGGTCGATGGCGGCGCGACCGCATCGTGGTGCGCGATCCGCTTCTCGATGTCCGTGACTCGGACCAGGGCGTTGTTCCAGCGGGATTCCAGCTCGCCAGTCACCAGTCGGTTCTCCGGATCCGCGGCATCGTACTGGCGAAATGCCCGTTCGGCCGCATAGCGCGCTGCTTCGAGGTCGCGCATCATGTGTTCGAGCGCTTGGTCCCGCCGGGCGATCGTCTGTTCCTCGGCGGCCAGGGCCGCTTCAACAGCGGCCGGCTGGATCGCGGCCAGCACCGCTGCCTCGACGGTGTCATCCACGCGCAGGCCGCCGAAGCCGATGCAGTTCGGTTCGCCGTAATCCAGCCGGCCGCGGACACAGCTATAGCGGGGAATGTTGCCGTGCTTGCCCGTGTACTGGACGGTCATCTTGCGTCCGCAGCGCCGGCAGCGCAGCAACCCGGACAGCAACGCCGCCCCATGCTTGGGAGCACCGCGCGTACCGGCAGACGGGATGTTGTCGCTCACCATCATACGGATCGCTTCGGCACGCTCCCACTCCACGTAGCCCTCATGCGTGCCGGGCTTCAGAGCCAGCCATTCGTCACGGGTCTTGCGCCGCGTGCCCACTGTCGCACCAGCGCCATCATAGCGCACGGTCACACCGGTCTTGCCGTAGGCGTAGGCTCCGCCATAGGCAGGGTTGGCGATGACCTTATAGATCGTGGAATAGCGTGGGCGCTTCCAGACGATCTCGCCGTTGTCCTGCCGGGTTGGCAGGTCGAGTCGGTGCTCCAGGAACCAGAGCAGCGCTTGGCGCACACTGCCCAGCTCGGCCACCTTGTCGATGATGAGGCGAATTGCCTCCTGCACTCGCCGATCGGGGTCCTTCTCCAATCGGTCACCGACCTTGACGAATCCGACCGGGGCGGCCACCACGAGCTCGCCGCGCTTTGCTTTCGCATGGCGGGCTGCAAGCGAACGCTGGCGCAGCAGATCGAGCTCGTACTCGTTGAGACTACCCTTGAGGCCAAGCAGCAACCGGTCGTTGCCCAGCCGAGGCGCATAGACGGCCTCCTGATCGATGAGCAGCGTGTCGACGACCCGGCACATCTCTACCAACTGTTGCCAGTCACGGCTGTTGCGGGCGAAGCGCGAAACCTCTCGTGCGGCGACCGCCCCCACGTGGCCCAGGCACACTTCGGCGACCATGCGCTCGAAGCCGGCACGCGCCGTGCCGTCGGCCGCGGAGCGGCCCAGATCCTCGTCGATCACCTCGATGTCAGACCAGCCAAGCCGTGTGAGGCGCTCGCGCATGGCGTATTGCAGCGCTTGGCTCTCCCGATTGTGCGTCACCTGATACGCCGACGATTGACGTACGTACAGGACCGCCTTACGTGCCCGGTGTTGGGCACCAACCTTCTCAGCGGTCATCCGTGTCCCTCTCCGCGCCGGGCGTCTCGCTGCGCGCGTGCGCGATCAGGACACGCGCGAGAAGACCGACCACCCGCTGGCGGGTCCGCTCCGGAAGGTGGTCCCAGATCGGTGGACTCGGCGCAAACAGATCGAGCGTACGGTTCGGTTGAATTCGGCGACGGTTGGCGTCCATGGTGGCCTCCTGATTTCTCACCAGCAGAGGGTACCGCCGCAGAATCAGGCACCTCGTCGCCGCCCCGCGACGGGGAAACCTCGGCGAGCAACGTGCGTAGCGCCTGCAAAGCGTCCACGCTCGTTACCGGTTCGGTGCGACGGCGCATGTGCCGGCAACACGCCGCGTCCAGCATCCATTTCGGTATCTCCAGCGTACGCACCGCAGGCTCGCCGTCCACCATCGTGCACCGCGCTATCGCGCCCGTCGGCCGTCGAATCACGTTATGGACTCGGACCAACCTCCCAGCCCACGGATGCCAAGCGTAGGCAACCTCGTGCTCCTCGGGACCGGTAACGTGAGCGTTGTGTCGTTGAGTTGTACAACGAGGTCCGCCCGCACTCGGCGCTGGGCGGCCGCACGCCGGGCGAAGCGTATCGAGACGGTGGGCCGGAACTCGAAAAGGAGGTGGCATAGCCGACATGGACATCAGGTGGCGCCGGCGGGCTGCGAGCGTTTCCGAGGGCGGCGTGGTGCACGATTCGTGGAATATATGCACATTATCCACAGGCTCGTTCACCCCCTCCCCCGCACCCCCACCCCCTTTTACCGCCGCCTGTTTCTCACGAAGGAGGGGTAGGTTGACAACTAACTGGTTACACCTTAGCCTACCCCTTGAGCTGTCCAACCGACCGGGACCACCTCATTTGGCAGGAACAACCTGATCGCAACAGACTTTGAGGACATCTCGGCCGCAAGCGTGGAGCGCAAGTTCGAGCAGGACAGCGCAGGCCTTCGTATTGAGTTCACCGTGAGCAACGACGCCCTCGGGAAGATCATGGCATCGCAGACGATCGCGGACGCCATCAAGGAACTGCGCGACTGACGATCAAGGGTCTCCTGACCCCTGGGGACCCCTGCCGCCAGCGCCGGGCGCCGAGGGGTTCATCGCGGGGTGAGCTTCGGCGCTGCGGGGGCGTAAGACCCTGTTAGACTCTCTAACGTGCCCCGACTGGAGACGAAAGCACCCTTCGACAAGCGCGCCTATCAGCGTGAGTACATGCGGCGGCGCCGTGCAAAATCGCGGGCTGACGCACGGCACAGTCATCAGGAAACCCTCTCGCGACAGCGTGAGGTTGAAGGCGATGATCCGGTAGATAAGCTCGTCGCCTGGGCGCGGGCAAAGCTGGTAGTTCCTGCTGGTCACCCGCTCGCCGGGCAGCCGATGGAGATCCCGGAGTACGGGGCGGACTTCCTGCGTGATGCGCTTCGGCACCGCGAAAGCCTCCCGTGCCTGGGCCGCAAGAACGCGAAGAGCGCCGTCTGCGCGATCTATCTCCTGGGCCGGATGGTGGGCCCGCTGTTCTCTCCCGGATGGAGAGGTGCGGTGTGCTCCGTGAACAAGGAGAAGGCCGGCGAGCTGAAGCGGCAGATGCAGGAGATCGCGGAGGCGTCGAACCTGGAGGGGTTGCGCTTCCTGCGCTCACCGGCTCCGGGGCGGGTGGAGGCGCCGGACTGCACGCTCGACGTGCTATCCGCGGATGCCAGCTCGGGCCATGCGTCCGGCTTCGATGACGTGGTGGTGGACGAAACCGGGCTCCTCCAGGAACGCGATCGCGCCCTGATCAACGGGCTGAGGTCTTCCGTGTCGGCGCGCGACGGCCGGGTGATTCACTTGTCGATCTTCGGGTCCGGGCCTTTCGTGCCCGAGTTGATCGAGGCGGCTGACGATCCGGGGGTGGCGGTGCATCTGTATCAGGCGGACGAGAGCTCCGACCTGGAGGACCCGGCCGCGTGGCACGCGGCGAACCCCGGCTTGGGCACGATCAAGAGCAGGTCGTACATGCAGGACCGGGCGCGGCTCGCAGCTCGCAATCCTGCGGACGCGGCCGACTTCATGGCGCACGACCTGAATCGGCCCGGCGAGCCGTCGCGGGAGATGATCTGCACAGTGGCGGACTGGCAACGGGTGGCCGCGGCCGACCTGGATGAGCCGGAGCGGCGCGGGCCGGTGGTGGTCGGGCTCGATGCCGGCGGCTCCACGTCGATGACAGCCGCGGTGTGCATCTGGCCGCGGATCGGGCGGTTCGAGGCGCGCGGCGCCTTCCCGGACACCTCGGATCTCCCCGAACGTGGCCGGCTGGACGGCGTGGGGCGCCGCTATGGGCAGCTTCACGCCCTGGGTGAGGTACGGCACCTACCCCGGCCGCTCAACGCCCGTGGTGAGCTTCCTGCGCGACTTGGCGGACGACCTGCAGGGAGAGACGGTGATAGCCCTGGGTGCCGACCGGTTCCGCCAGGCCGAGGAGCAGGACGCCATGAGCGACGCCCTGCTCCGCTGGCCGCTGGTTTGGCGTGGGCAGGGCGCGAGCGCCACGGCGGACGGATCCGCCGACGTGCGAGCCTTTCAGCGGGCAGTCGCCGATCGGTGGATCATCGTGGTGCAGGGTCGGGCGCTGATGGCGCACGCAATCAGTGAGAGTTCGATCCGGCGTGACGGCTCCGGCAACCCGGCCCTGGAGAAAGGCCGACAGCGGGGGCGGATCGACCCGTTGAGCGCTGGAGTGATCGCGGCCGGGCTCGCGGAGCGGTACCGAGCGAAGATGAAGCGGCAGCCGCGGAAGGTCCGGTATGCGATCGCGTGAGCTGCGCGAGCCTCGGCAGACGAGGCGGTGGCGCGCGCTTCGCCGACGTGTTCTTGACCGTGATGCCTGGACCTGCCGGCGGTGCGGACGTCCGGGACGCATGGAGGTTCACCACAAAGTGCCGATCGGGCGCGGGGGCGAGCCGTTCGACCAGAACAACCTCGAAGCCGTGTGCCGGACCTGCCACATCGACTTGCACCGGCCGCCGGTGACCGCCGAGCAGCAGGAGTGGCGTGACTTGGCGGAGGAATTGATCTTTACAAGTAAATGATAACCTGATAACGAATTGCGTATTGTCGGAGCTGGCCGGTTGCGGTATCGTGACCGCAAGGAGAGCGCACAGTGACGACCACTCAACGCCTACAGCTCCGGCTCTCGGAGATCCGACAGAAGCTCAACGAGCTGTCGGCCAAAGACGAATTGACCGACGGCGAACAGGACGAGATGCGGAGCCTGACCGCGGAATATCCGAAGCTCGAAGAGCGGCACCGGGCGGCCCTGGTGGCCGAAGATGCCGATGAGCAGCGCGCCGCGGAAGACACCGGCGACCAGATGGACACCGAGCAGCGGGAACGGATCGATCTGCGCAGCAAGGCTCAGTTGACCGGCTACCTGGAGCGCTTCCTCCGCGGCAAGCGCACCGACGGCGCGGAGGCCGAGCTGCAGGCCGCGGCGGGCGTGTCCGACGCCGGCATCCCCATCGAGCTGTGGGACGTGCCGACCGAGCAGCGCAACGTCGAGGAACGTGCCATCACCCCGGCGCCGGGGACCGTGGGCGTCAATCTCGATCCCATCCGGCCCGCGGTGTTCGCGAACAGCATCGCGCCCCGGCTCGGCATCGACATGCCGCGGGTGGCGAGCGGCACCTACGCCACGGGCACCATCAGCACGTCGCAGACCGCGGCGGCCAAGGCGAAGTCGGCCGCCATCGACGCGACGGCGGGCGCAATCACCGTCGCCACGGCGACCCCGAAGCGCGTGTCGGCGCGGCTGGAGTTGACGCTTGAGGACGTCGCGGCCGTGGGACAAGCGAACTTCGAGAGCATGCTCCGGCAGAACCTCTCGCTCGCACTGTCCGACGCGCTGGATGCGCAGGCGATCAACGGCGACGGCAACGCGCCGAACCTGACCGGCATCTTCCAGCGGCTCACCGATCCGTCGGCACCGGCCGCGGGTGTGGCCGACTTCGACGCCTTCGTGGAGCTGTTCACCGCCGGCATCGACGGGCTGTGGGCCAACACCGACAAGGACGTGGCGATCGTCGCGGGCGTGGAGACCTACCGGTTGAGCGCGCGCACCTTCCGGGACGAGACTGGGCAAGACTTGGGCGACATCGCGTTCTCCGACTACGCGATGGAGCGCTACGGCGGCTGGTGGACGGACAAGCGGATGCCCGCGAAGGCGAGCCACGTGCAGCAGGCCATCCTCTACCGCAAGGGCCGGTCGATGGCTGGCGGCTCGCGGGGCATGCGCACGGCCGTGTGCCCGCACTGGGGCGAGGTCGGCATCGACGACGTGTACACCGGGAGCGCGAAGGCCGAACGCTACTTCACGCTCCATGTGCTCCTGGGCGACGTGATCCTGGTGCAACCGGATGCCTACGCGCAGGTGGCGGTCCGCGTATCGACGTGACGCAAGCTGTCGCGCTGACCGGGACGTGGCAGCGGGTGACCCTGATCGCCGACGTTGCCTACTCGCTGCAAGCGGAGTATCCGCTGCCGGCGGTGCTCTTGAGGCTGGCCGCGGACGAGCCCGCGGCAGACGAGCGGGCGGTGTTCCGACTGGGGCTCAGAGAGACCGCCACGGTGAAGGTGAGTGCGAGTGAAGCGCTCTGGGCGCGGATCATCCCGGCGCCGGGCGCCAGCGGCTCGGAGAACCTGCTTGTCTACGATGAGTGCCCGTGAGCACCGGCGCGCGGAGGTGCGCGCTGCGGGCAGGCGGCTGATCGGGACGCCGATGGTGTACGGCGCCGAGGCGCAGATCCTTATGCCGGACGGCCGCCCGGTGACCGAGCGCTTCGCCTCGTTCGCGTTCGCGGAGTACTTGGGCAGCGGCGCGGAGACTCGGCTCAACCTGATGCACGACGGCGAGCTCGTGGTCGCCAGCACGCAGCCCGGAGACCGCGGGCTCCTGGAGCTCCGCGACTCCCCGGACAATCTCTCGATGATCGCCACGCTGCCGACCGGCGACGTGTATGATCAAGTGCTCAATCTGGTTCAGGACGGCGATGCGGCAGAGCTGAGCGTCGAGTTTCGTGCACAGGACGAACAGCTCCTTGGCGACCGTCGCACCGTCCGCAAGGCGACGCTGCCGGCGATCGGGGTGGTCGACAGCGGCGCGTACCCGCAATCGGTCGAGGTGCGCGCGCGCGGGCGTGGGCTCGCCGGCCGCTTCGAGTACGGCCGTGACCGCGTGACCCGTGACCGTGGGCGCCGACGGAAAGTGCGTGTGAACGCGGGCGCGTTCTCCTGGCAGATGGAACGGTGGCAGAAGCTGCAGGAGGAGCTGGGCAAGACGATCGCGGAGGCGATCGAGGAAGGGCTGAGCGACGCGCAGGAGCGGGCGATCCGTGAGACGCGCGAAGTCAACCTCCTCGCCGGCCGCTCCTATGACCGGCCGCTGGCGAGCCTCCATGCCGGCACGCTCCTCCTGAACGACGGCCCGGAGGCGCTGGAGTTCGAGGTCGAGGAGCTGCCGGCGACTCAGTACGCCGACGACCTGCTGGAGGTGATCGACTCCGGCGCGGCCGACGTCGGCGTGGACCTGTTGTACTCGATCCCGCCGGAGGACGTGGTGCCGGACGCGGTGAGCATCGAGCCGGACGCGGAGAACCCGGAGGTGGAGGTGGAGGTGGTGAATCAGGCCGTGCTCAACGCGATAGCGGTGGTGAACCGGGCGCCGCGCGGCAACCCCGGCAAGGTCGAGCGGCGTAGGCTCGCCACCCCGGAGCGGAGGCTGCGCGTATGGCTGTGACAGTGGGCGGCGCCTCTCGCCTGAGCGGCAAGGCCGGGACTCCAGGCCGCGGCGTGACGATCACCGAGCAGGAAGTGGTCGACGTGGTGGGTGTCCACGGCAGCGCTGGCCGCGAGCTGCTGGCGCTGATCTTCCCGGTGGCGGTGGCGACCGTCGAGCGGTACGCCCCGGCGGCACCGAGCGACGTGGCGAACCTGGCCGTCGTGCGGATGGTCGGCCATGAAGACCTGAGCTTCCCTCAATCGACATTGATGAAGTTCGACAAGCAGGCGGACCGGTCCTCGATCTGGGATCCCGAGCGGGCCGCGGCATCGTTCAGGTACTCCGGCGCCATGGGGCGCTGCTGAGTCCGTTCAAGCGGAGGCGGGCACGATGAGGTTGTGGCCGTTCCGGGGCCGCGTAGAGAAGCGCACGGCCGGTGGCTTCTCCGACGCCATCCTGCAGACGCTCATGGCGCAAGCCGAAGGTGGTGCGGCCGTCGCGGATGCCAGCGCTAACCGCGGCGCTGGAGGCTGCGAGCGGCATGTACGCACGGGCGTTCGCGGTCGCGGAGGTCGAGCCGAAGAACACCATCACGGCGGCGCTCACCCCGGCGATCCTGTCCCTGATGGCGCGCGACCTGATCCGCCGCGGCGAGTTCGTCCACGAGATCATGGTCGACCAGGACGTGATGCTCATCCCGTGCGGCTCGTGGACCGTCTACGGCGGACCGGACCCGCGGACGTGGCGGTACCGGATCGTCACCTACGGCGCCAGCACGACGAAGACCAGGGCGTCGGTGCCGGCGGCGGGTGTCGTGCATGGCCGCTACGCCATCGCGCCGATCAGGCCGTGGGCTGGAAGTCGGGCCGCTCGGATGGGCTGCGCTCACCGGCCGCCT
This sequence comes from Spirochaetaceae bacterium, assembly GCA_028818385.1. Next base: position 14,020 of record JAPPNY010000013.1, on the reverse strand, counting down.
GCACGGTGCCATCGAGAATGCTCTTGCAGACGAGAGCGGCGGGCCGGTCGGCCACGTGGTCCCGGTTCCGCAAGGGCCCGACGACACCCCTGACACCGATGACCCGGACGGCGATGACGACTTCCTGGGCGCGCTGCGGAAGGACGTACAGGGGCTGAAGGGCAAGACCGTGCTGGTAGAGACCGCGGCGGCAGGATGGGGCGACGGCAAGCAGGCGGCGCCTACGTCTGACTGGAGGCCGCAGCGGATCGGAGCGCATCCGCCGGAGTCCTTGCCAACCCTGCGGACCGACTCCGCCCAAGCGGTGTTGGCCGCGTGTGGCGTGCCGGCGGAGCTGGCAGCGCACGGCGACGCGGCAGGCCAGCGCGAGAGCTGGCGGCGCTTCCTCCACGGATCCGTTCAGCCCTTGGCGGACCTGCTGCTGCCGGAACTGCGGCGGAAGCTCGAAGTCCCGGACTTGGCGCTCTCGTTCGAACGGCTGTTCGCGTCTGACATCAGCGGGCGAGCACGTGCGTTCGGCTCTCTCGTGCAAGGCGGCATGGATGCCGACCGGGCGGCGGCGCTGGCAGGGCTCGCATGACCCGGCACAACGTCAAGTTTGGCGAAGAGGTCGCGGATATCCAGCCGAACCGCGGGCGCAAGATGACCGACGCAGAGTTCGAGGAGCTGGACCGGCTGGACGCGCGTGGCTTCGGGTTCTTCCTCAAGACGGCCGCGGTTCGGCAGGCGGCTCATGCCGCTGCTGCGGCGGCCGTCGCGGAGATCACCGACCGGCGCGGCGACCAGGCGGAGCTGCGCGACTACATGAGGCGCAAGCGCCAACGGGCGCGCTCGAACAGATGAACCTATGAGCCCGCGCGGGGTCATGGCGGAGGCGATGTGCTTCCCCTCCCAAGTCATGGACTCCGCCCCGCGCGGGCTTTTTCTTTGCCCTGACAGCAACCGAAAGTGATAACAAGCGCGATAACCGCATCCGGTCGCAACTCCATAAATCTTTTCTGATTATAGAGTTGCGGCCGATCTCGGCATAGCCCCTAGGGGAATCGAACCCCTCTTTCGAGAATGAGAGTCTCGCGTCCTAGCCGATAGACGAAGGGGCCGCAGTCTCTGACCTGAAGTATGGGCAACCGGGCCGAAAAGATCAAATCGCCGGAGCGCGCTCACCGCGTAGTGGCCCGGCCGACGCCCAGCCGGTAGGTTTATCGGCATGGAGACATACGAGCGTTCTACCACGCTCCCCCACTCCGCCGAGCGCGTCTTCGCCTGGCACGAGCGCCCGGGCGCGCTGGATCGCATGCTGCCGCCGGGCGAGCGGGTCGAGACGCTCGAGCGCACGGGGACGATCCGGGACGGCGACCGCGTCACCTTGCGCGTGCGCGTCGGCCCGATCAGTGCGCGCTGGACGCTGCAGCACTCCGGCTACCGGCCTGGCGTGGCGTTCGAGGATCGGCAGCTCGCTGGTCCCGGGCGCTCGTGGCATCACCGCCACCTGTTCCGCGCCACCGGGGAGTCGGTCTGTGAGCTGACCGACCGGATCGAGTACGAGCCGGGCGGACTCTCGGCACTTCCGGGTCGCGCGTGGCGGGGGGAGAGGCTGGAGCGCATCTTCCGATTCCGCCACGAACGGCTCCGCCGCGACCTGGACCGCCACGCAGCCGGGCCGGCAGGGCCGCTGCGCGTGCTGATCACGGGCGCGTCCGGGTTGATCGGCGGCGCGCTCACGCCGTTTCTGCAGACCGGCGGCCACGAGGTGGTCCGGCTGGTGCGGCGTCTGCCGGCGGTGCCTGCCGAGATCGCCTGGGACCCGGCGGCCGGCCGGATCGATGCGGGGGCGCTGGAAGGCTTCGACGCGGTGATCCACCTCACGGGCGAAAGCATCGGCGCCGGGCGCTGGACCGCCGCGCGGAGAAGGAGCATTCGCTCGAGTCGCGTCGATTCGACCGGGCTGCTCTGCAAGGCGCTCGCAGGGCTCGAACGGCCACCGGCGGTGCTGGTGTCGGCCTCGGCCGTCGGCTACTACGGCGATGTGGACGGCACGGTCGACGAGTCCGCGTCGGCCGGCGACGGCTTCCTGGCCGAGGTGACGGCCGCCTGGGAGCGGGCAGCCGATCCGGCGCGGGCGGCGGGCATCCGCGTCGCGCACGCCCGCCTTGGTCCGGTGCTCAGCCCCAGGGCCGGGATGCTGCAGCGGCTGTTGCCGGTGTTCCGGGCCGGCGCGGGCGGCGTGGTCGGCAGCGGCCGGCAGCCGATCAGTTGGATCGGGCTGGATGACGCGGTCGGCGTCCTGCACTTCCTGGTGAGCAACGACAAGGCTCGGGGTGCCTTCAACGCGGTGGCGCCGCGCGCGGCCGCCAACCGGGAATTCACGCGTACGCTGGCAGGCGTGCTGCGCCGCCCGGCGTTCGCACCGGTGCCAGGCATCGCCATCCGCGCGCTGTTCGGGGAGATGGGCGACGAGCTCATCCTGCGCGGGCAGGACGTCGTGCCTGCACGGCTCACGGAGCTGGGCTTCAGATGGCTGGAGCCGGCCCTGGACGGCGCGCTGCGCTGGGAGCTCGGCATGCCTGCGGAGAACGACTGACGCGCGGGCGCGGCGGCGCTACTCCAGGCGAAAGACCTCCTCCAGAAACCGGATCGGCTCGGCCTCCTCGAAGTCGAACGATCCCTCCACCATCGTGCTGGTGATCGCGTTCCAGCGTTGGCACGCCTCGGACTCGGCAAGGTAGCGGAACGCCGCCTCCACGTCGTCGCACTCGAAGGTGTAGAAGAATCGGTTGCCGTCCCGGTAGATGGAGTAGTCGCTGATGCCGGCCGCGGAGTGCTCGCGCATGATCTCCGGCCACGGCTCCGAGTGCATGAGCACATACTCGTCGATCCGGTCCGGCTTGATCCGCCACGTCCACGCGTATCTCATGCGGCCGAGCATTGCAGATCACGGGGAGCGCGTCATGGCGGAGCGGGAGGTTGCGGAGTGCCGGCCAACCGATGTTCCATTCGTTGCATGGGTACGCACGCATTCACGTTGGGCATCTTCATCGGCGAGTTGCCGGAACCGGATCTCGACCGCGCCCTGGAACGGGTACGGGCGATCGGCGCAGAGCACATCCTGATCCACTCGCTGGGAGCGGAAGGCACGATCGGCGAACTGTCCGACGCGCAGGCAGATCGCCTCGGCAAGCGCCTGGAAGCGCACGGGGTCACTCCCGTGGTGTTCGGCGGGAACGTCTTCAAGGAGGTCCATCTGGCCGATCTCGACATCGACACGATGGCCGATCATCCGCAGTTCAAGGACCACCTCGCGCGGCTGGTGCGGGGCATGCAGATCGGCGACCGCCTGGGCTTCCGCGACGTGTGCACGTTCACCCTGGCCTGGCCGGGCGAATACACCGCGCAGGGCCGTGTGTCGCCCACCTGGCCGATGCGCTGGGCCACGCGCGGCGGCATCATCGGCAGCGCCGACATGGACAAGCTGGAGAAGGCGTTCACGCTGATGCTGGAGCAGGCCGAGCGCTACGACGTCAACCTGGTGCTGATGCAGATGCCGTGGAACTACACCAACACCACCGGCAACTTCCGGCGCGTCGCCGAACGGCTGGCGTCATCGCGCATCAGGCTGATGTGGGGACCCGCCGACAACGTCAACTGCGGCGAGTCCGACACCGCCACCGCCGGTTTCCGCAACGTCCGCCCCTACGTGCACGCGCTGCACATGAAGGACCTGCGCGTCAATTGCGGCCCGGAGCTCGACTTCACCTACTGCCAGATCGGCCAGGGGCACACCGACTACGAGACCGTGCTGCGCAACCTGCACGAGCACGGCTGCCCGGCCTTCCTGTCGGTCGCCAGCCACTACGTGCCGGAAGGCCGCGATCGCAGGGATCCGGACGCCTGCGAGGAGGCGCTGCGCGCCAACTTCCGCACGGTCTCCGCGCTGGTGGAGAAGGTCACCGCGTGACGCGGGGTGGCTTCGTGGTGTAGGACTCGGCTATCCGCATCGGCATCATCTACGGCGGCCGCTCCGCAGAACACGACGTTTCACGCCAGTCCGCGTTCAATGTCCTGAACGCGGTCGACCGTTCGGCGCACGAAGTGGTGGTGCTGCGCATCGACCGGCACGGCTCCTGGCGGCGCGAGGACCCGGACGCGTTCCTGGCCCGGACCCTGCTCGCGGACGAGCGCGGCGCGGTCCCGACCGGGAGAGACGAGCTTCCTCTCGGGGTGGGCGATCAGCCGGTTCCCGTCCCGGCGCGCCCGAGCATTTCCGCGCCCGCGGCGCTGCAGGCGCTGGACGTGGTGTTCCCGGTGCTGCACGGGCCCTATGGTGAGGACGGATCCGTGCAGGGGTTGCTGAAGACCGCGGGGATCCCGTTCGCCGGGCCCGGCGTGCTGGCCGCCGCGGTCGGCATGGACAAGGACGTGATGAAGCGGCTGCTGGTCGGCGCGGACATCCCGGTGGCGGATTTCCGGGTCGCGTACGCGAGCGGTCCACGACCCTCTTGGGATGCGATCGCAGGCTCCCTGGGCGCGCCGGTGTTCGTGAAGCCGGCCAATCTGGGATCTTCGGTCGGCATCCGCAAGGTGGCGGAGGGGGCCGCGTTTGCCGCGGCGGTCGAGGACGCGTTCGCGTACGACACCAAGATCGTCATCGAGCGCGCCATCGCCGGGCGCGAGATCGAGTGCGCGGTGCTGGGCAACGACGATCCGATCGCCTCGGTCGCGGGCGAGGTGATCCCGCACCACGAGTTCTACAGCTACGAGGCGAAGTACCTGGACGAAGACGGGGCCGAGCTCGTGATCCCCGCCGACCTTGAGCCGTCGGTGAGCGAGCGGGTCCGGGAGATGGCGCTCGCAGCGTACCGAGCCCTCTGTTGCGACGGCATGGCGCGTGTCGACTTTTTTCTACAAGGAGATGGTTCGCTGCTGGTGAACGAGTTGAATACGATTCCAGGGTTCACGCGTATCAGCATGTATCCGAAATTGTGGGAGGCGTCGGGGCTTCCGTATGGCGAGTTGATCGAGCGGTTGTTGGACCTTGGGATCGAGCGGTACGAGAGGGAGCGCGGGCTTCGTTGCGACTGACGGGGCGGATCAGTAGGAGGGACCGGAACTGCGGGGCAGTTCCGGTCGGTTGGCAGTTCCGGTCGGGCTACATGGCGACTAAGTCCTTGATCTTCATGAGGCGGCTGATGTTGCCGCGCTCCAGCTCCTGCAGCTTGGCGCTGATGTACTTGATGGTTTCCTGCTGCTGAGGGATCAGCACGTACTCCAAGGCGTTCACGCGGCGCCGCGTGCGCTCGATCTCGTCGGCGACCAGCTCGATCGTCTTCTCGATCTCGGCCAGCTCGACCATGCGCTGCAGCGTCTCGCGCAGGGCGCCCATGGCGTCGTCGAGGTCGCTGGTGGTCTCGTCGATGCCGTAGGAGATCATGTTGCCTTCGATGGAGAAGTCGAAAACCGGCACGTGCACGTTCATGATCATGCGCTCGCGCATGGCGAGGCGCGCCTCGCACTCCGGGAAGGCCAGGGCCGCGCGGTAGAGCGGAGCCGGCATGGACGCCGACGCCATGATGAACCGCTTGAACAGCTCGGCGATCTCCGCGTCCACTTCCCGGCGCAAGACCTGATAGCGGCGCACGATCTCGGTGAAGTCCTGCAGCAACCCTTCGAGCTTGTCCTTGAGCAGCTTGTGGCCCCGCTCCGCCACCACCTGTTTCTTCTTCAGGCGCAGGAGCTCCATCCTGTTCGGACTGACCGCGATCGCCATCGGCTGCTCCCCTTGCTCTCCGCTGCCCGAAACTAGGCGCTTGCCGCCGCGGGCTCGGGCTGATCGGCGTCCAGGTACTTCTCGATGTACTCGGTGTCGACGCGCTTCAACTCGCCGCGCGGCAGCAGGCTGAGCAGGCGCCAGCCGATCCGGAGCGTGTCCTCGATCGAGCGGTTCTCATAGAAGCCCTGGTTCACGTACTCGCGCTCGAAGCGGTCGGCGAAGGTGACGTACTGGCGGTCGACCTCGCTCAGCGACGCCTCGCCCAGCACCACGGCCAGCTCGCGCATCTCGTTGCCGCGCGCGTAGGCCGCGAAGAGCTGGTTGGCGACGTCCTGATGGTCCTCGCGCGTCTTGCCCTCGCCTATCCCCTTCTGCATGAGCCGGGACAGCGACGGCGACACGTTGATCGGCGGCAGGATGCCCTTCCGGTAGATCGCCCGCTCCAGGAAGATCTGGCCCTCGGTGATGTAGCCGGTCAGGTCCGGGATCGGGTGGGTGCGGTCGTCCTCGGGCATGGTAAGGATCGGGAACTGCGTGATCGAGCCGTGCTTGCCCTTGATGCGGCCGGCGCGCTCGTAGATCTGCGACAGGTCCGTGTACATGTAGCCGGGATAACCGCGGCGCCCCGGCACTTCCTTGCGGGCCGCCGACACCTCGCGCAGCGCCTCGCAGTAGTTGGTCATGTCGGTGAGGATGACCAGCACGTGCATGTCGTGCTCGAACGCCAGGTACTCGGCCGTGGTCAGCGCCACGCGCGGGATGGAGATGCGCTCGACCACCGGGTCGTCGGCCAGGTTGATGAACAGGACCGCCCGCTCGATGGCGCCGGTGCGCTCGAAGTCGTCGCGGAAGAAGTTGGCTTCCTCGAAGGTGATTCCCATGGCCGCGAACACGACCGCGAAGTCGCCGGAGTCGCCCAGCGTGCGTGCCTGGCGGGCGATCTGCGCGGCGAGCTGCGAGTGCGGCAGGCCGGAGCCGGAGAAGATCGGCAGCTTCTGGCCGCGCACCAGCGTGAAGTTGCCGTCGATGGCGGAGATGCCGGTCTGGATGAACTCCGACGGAAAGTCGCGGCTGAACGGATTGATCGGCGACCCGGAGATGTCCCGGAACGCCTCCGGCACGATCTCTCCCGAATCGTCGATCGGCTCACCGATGCCGTTGAGAATGCGGCCCAGCATCTCGCGCGTGACGCGCACGCGCATGCTCTTGCCCAGGAAGCGCACGGTCGCCTCGCCGGTGCCGATGCCCTGCGACGACTCGAAGAGCTGCACCAGGGCGCGGCCCGTGGATGCCTCCAGCACCTGGCCGCGGCGAATGCTGCCGTCGGCAAGCTCGACTTCGGCCAATTCGCCGAACTTGACGTCCTCTATCTTGTCGACGATCAGCAACGGGCCTTCCAGCCCTTCGACGGTACGGTACTCGCGGATCATCTGGCCCCCTCGGTCGCCGCCAGCTCTGCCCCGGTCGCGGAACCGGCGCCGAGCGACGCGATGTCCTGCTTGATTTCTTCCTGAAGCTCGTCGAGCGACTCGCGCTCCTGCTCCGGGACGAACTTCATGCGTCCGATCCTCTCACGGATCTGACGTTCAGCGACGGCGTTGACGTCGACGCCACGGTCCAGCGCCTCCAGACCGTGCTCGTGATAGCACAGTATGGTGCGCAGCATCAGGCGCTGCTTGTCCAGCGACGCGTAGGTGTCCACGTCGTGAAAGGCGTTCTGCTGAAGGAAGTCCTCGCGCAGCGACCGCGCCGTCTCCAGCACCAGCCGGTCCTGCGGCGACACGGAGTCGATGCCCACCAGCCGCACGATCTCCTGCAGGTCCGATTCCTCCTGCAACAGGCGCAGCGCCTCGGCGCGGTCGGACAGGAACGCGGGCGACACTTCCGTGTCGTAGAAGCGACCCATCGCGTCGGAGTACAGCGAATAGGACGTCAGCCAGTCGACCGACGGAAAGTGCCGGGCGTAGGCCAGCCGCGCCTCCAGCGACCAGAACACGCGTACCTCGCGCAGGGTGCCCTGCACGACCGGGTCGGACAGGTCGCCGCCCGGCGGCGACACGGCGCCGATGACCGACAGCGAGCAGAGCTCCTCCGATCCCATCGGGATCACCTTGCCGGCGCGCTCGTAGAACTCGGCGATCCGCGACGACAGGTAGGCCGGGTACCCCTCCTCGCCCGGCATCTCCTCCAGGCGGCCGGAGATCTCGCGCATGGCCTCCGCCCAGCGCGACGTGGAGTCGGCCATGAGCGCCACGTCGTAGCCCATGTCGCGGAAGTACTCGGCCAGCGTGATGCCGGTGAAGACCGACGCCTCGCGGGCGGCGACCGGCATGTTGGAGGTATTTGCGATCAGCACGGTGCGCTCCATGAGCGGGCGCCCCGACTTGGGGTCGGTCAGCTCCGGGAACTCCAGCAGCACGTCGGTCATCTCGTTGCCGCGCTCGCCGCAGCCCACGTAGACGATGATGTCGGCGTCCGCCCACTTGGAGAGCTGGTGCTGGACAACGGTCTTGCCGGAACCGAACGGTCCGGGCACGCAGGCGGTGCCGCCCTTGGCCAGCGGGAAGAAGGTGTCGACCACCCGCTGTCCGGTGACCAGCGGCGTGTCGGGGTTGACCTTGCGCCGGTAGGGCCGTCCGATGCGGACCGGCCAGCGGTGCGCGAGGCGCAGCTCGTGGGTGGTGCCCAGCTCGTCGGTCAGCGTGCCGATCACGTCCTTGACCGTGAACGAGCCGGAGCGCAGGCCGCTGAGCGTGCCGGACATGCCGGGAGGCACCATGATCCAGTGCTTGACGATCTCCGTCTCCTGAACCCAGCCGAGCCGCTGCCCGGCGGTCACCTGCTCGCCGCTGTCGGCGGTTGCGTTGAATTCCCAGATGCGTTCCTGATCGATCGGGGGCGCCTCAATGCCGCGCGCGATGAACTCGCCGTGGTCGCCGGCGATCACGTCCAGCGGGCGCTGGATGCCGTCGTAGATCTGCTCGATGAGGCCGGGGCCGAGCTCGACGGAGAGCTGCGTGCCGGTGCTGGCCACTTCCTCGCCCGGGCCGATGCCGCCGGTTTCCTCGTAGACCTGGATCGAGACGCCGTCGCCTTCGATGCCGATGATCTCACCGAACAGGCCCGCGTCGCCGACCTTGACCACCTCGTACATGATCGGGTTGTCCAGGCCTTGCGCCTGCACCAGTGGGCCCGAAACCCGCGTGATGATCCCAGCCATTTCCTGCTTCTCCCTCTCGTTGGTGTGCTGTGTGTCAGCTCGCGCCGAGCAGATCGATGCCGATCGCCCGTTCGACGGCATGGCGGATGCGCTCGTAGCCGATGCCGCGGGTCCCCGACTGGTCGGGGACGATGATGATCGCCGGCACCGCGCCGGTCTCTATCCGTTCGATGGCGTCGAACAGCGGCTCGGCCAACTGCTCGGTGATGAAGATGATCGCATACTCGCCGCTCCGCGCCAGTTCGGTCAGCACGGACAGCGTCTGCGCAGGATCGTCCGGGTCCTGCGGGAAGCCCTGCACGCCGCCGGCCGCGAAGCCCGCCACGGTCGACGCGTCGCCGATCATGGCGATCTTGTAGCTCGTCTCCGAAGGGCTGGCCATGATCAACCGAATCCCAGGTTCAGTCGGGCGGCTTGTGCTTCGTTCGACAGCTCGCGCAGCGCGCCCAGGCAGGCGATGCGGAAGCTGGCCAGATCGTTGAGTTTGCGGCGTACGAAGTAGTAGGCGTACTCCAGAGACGCCGGCGCGTAGCGGGACGCTCCCAACCGTGCGGTGAGCTCGGTCTGCAGCCGCAGGATCGTCTCCCGCGTGCCCGCGCCCTGGCCCAGCCCCTGCACGGCGGCGGTGAGCAGCGGGCGGGCGAAGACGCGCATCTGCGCCCACTCGCCGGTGGGGCTGTCGAACAGTTCCTGCAGCCGCGACTGCTCCGGCAGTCCGTGCGATCCCCAGCGGACGACCCGCCACGGGAGCCCGGCGTCCTTGCCGCGCATGATCGTCTCGGCCACGGCCAGGTCGCTCCAGTCGGCGAGTACCGCGGCCAGCGCGCGCGACCGCCGCGCGGCGACGTCGACCAGCAGCAGGCTGCGCGAGCGGTCCATCGCCAGCTCCAGCGCCTGCGGGGAGCGGTCAGCGCCGTAGTAGGCGGCGAGGCCGGCCTGAATGGCGGGCAGGTAGTGGTCGGGCACGCGGGCGGTCGAAAGCTCTCCCACCTCGGCCAGCACATCGTCGTCCACCAGCGCGGTGGGCTGATACAGGCCGGTCGACTGCTCGCCACGCAGGTGGCCGAGCAGCGCCGTCTTGAGATTGTGCAGGTCGAGCGGGGCGGCCACCAGATCGGCCAGCTCCGGGACCGGCGCGTAGTCGGCCACGACCTTCCAGAGCCCCGCCATCTCCTCTGTGGCGGCCCGCTCGATGCCGGCGTCCGTGGGGTCGGCCGCGACGACCTGGGCGAAGCGGCCCGGCGGCAGCGCCGCGACCACCTCGGCCATGCTGCGTGCCGACACCAGCTCGCGCGCGAGGGACTCGTCGCCCAGCTCGCGTTCCCGGCATTTCAGGAGGCCGGTCAGGAAGTTGAAGTCGCGCTCGGTTCGCGGCATCGCTCGCTCAGGCGCTCCCGGCGGATTCCGTGCCGAACAGGACCTCGGCGGCATCGATCTCGGTGTCTTCCTGAAGCTCGCTGAACGCCTGATCCAGCGTGCAGTTGAGGCGTATGGTGCCGCGCTCGATGATGAAGCCGGCGCGGAACCTCCCCTGCTCCTCGGCCAGGGACACGCCGTGATCGGCCAGCAGGCCGCTCAACTCGCCGGCAAAGCGGTCCGCCTCGCGCTGCGAGACGACCAGCCGGTCGCCGGGCCTGGCATGCTCGCGGAGCTGCCCTTCCAGGTAGGCGCGGTAGGCGTCCCCGGAGCTCACCTGCTCCCACGCGTCGCCGTAGAGGTCGTCGATCAGCCGCCGGCGCAGGGACACGAGTTGCTTGTTCTGTTCCAGCCGCGCCCCCGACAGCCGCTGCCGCAGCCGGTCCTCGGCCTGCCGGTTCTCGCGCTCGCGCCGCTCCTCGATGGTGCGCGTGAGCTCGTTCAGCCCCGCCCGATACCGTTCGTCGTAGTCCTCCTGCGCCGCCTGCAGCGCCTGCTCGCCGCGCTCGCGCGCCGCGGTCAGGATCTGCTCGACCAGGTTGTCGCCGGCCATCTCAGACAAAGGACGGGATGGCGACCTGCAGGATGATCAGGGTGGCGATCAGCGCGAACAAGCCGAAGGTCTCCACCATGACCGGCAGGATCAGCGCGCGCCCGAAGGTGTCCGGCTTCTTGGCCACCGCGCCCATCGACGCGACCGCCACCTTTCCCTGCCAGATCGGCGATATGAGCTCGCCGAACATCGCCGGCACACAGGCCGCGAACACCCACAGACCGCTCTTCAGGTCGAGGTCGACCAAGGCGTTGCCGCTGAGCGCTTCGAGCTTGAGCAGTACCAGGATCGCTACGACCAGCCCGTAGATCGCCTGCGTCGCCGGCAGCGCCTGCAGGATCAGCATCAGGCCGAACCGGTCGGGATCTTCCGAGATGACGCCGCCGGCCATCTCGCCGGCCAGGCCGACGCCCACCGACGATCCGTATGCCGCCAGACCGGCGGCCAGGGCCCCGCCGAGCAGGGCGATCGCAAAGCCGAGAGAGATCTCCATCCGTGCCTCCTTAGGTCACCGATTCAATATGGTGTCGATGATTCGATAGTGCTTGGCTTCGCCGCGCAGCGGGGCGAACGCACGTCCTCCGCCCTCGAAGTACCGCTGGAAAGACTCCAGGTAGTTCAACCGCAGCGAGTGTACGAAGGCCCCCAGCATGCTGAGAACCAGGTTCAGAACATGGAACAGGACGATGATGAGTACCCCGATGAGCACGCCGATCACCATCGCCGCACCGCCTCCGGCGGCGAAGAACAGGCCGCCCATCAGGTTGCCGACCTGGCCGATGAACGCCGATGTCAGGGCCAGGATTCCCAGCCGCATGTAGGACAGGACGTCGGAGAAGAACGCCACCAAGCCGTAGTAGCCGACGATCCCGTACAGCGAAAGGATGCCCGTCAGCACGCGCGTGATGCTCCCTCCCTCCCGGATGCTGAAGAGGATCACCGCCACCGCGGCCGCCGCCAGCAGCACCGTGGAAGGAACATCCAGCGCGGACGCACCGGCGGCGCGCACGGCGATCCAGAAGATCAGCGCTAGCAGGAGGGCCAGCCACGTCCCCCGCTCCAGTACGGCGTCCAGACGCTGGCCGGACTTCCAGAAGTCGACCACGCCGGCGACGATCGAAGCGAGCTGGAGGAGGACGCCGACGCCGATGGTGAATGCCATCAGCTCCGTGATCTGCTTGGTCGGTGTAATCAGCGGCAGGAACCCCAGGATCTTGCCTCCTTCGATGCCCGGGCTGGCGCCGAAGAAGCTCCAGGTGAGCACGCCCACCACGATCGCGGCGATGCCCGTGATCACGAACATGCGCAGGAACAGCCTGGTCTCGCCGGCCGACTCGTAGCGGCGCATCAGCCACAGGCAGAGGAGCACCTGCAGCAGTCCGTAGCCCGCATCGCCGAGCGCCACGGCGTAGAACAGCGTCATCGCCACCGCCACGAACGGGGTCGGGTCGATGCCGAAGTACCTCGGCATGCCGAACATGCGGATCAGGAATTCGAAGGGTCTGATCAGGGAACGATTGCTCAGGTCGACCGGCGGATCATCGGCCGTCTCCGGCGCCGAGAATCGCGCCCGTGCCCCCGGGCAGGTCTGGGAAAGCACGAGGCGCAGCGGGTCGGCGTGTTCGCTGCGCACCCAGCCGGTGAGGACCGCGGCGCGCTTCGTGTAGTACAGCCGGCGCCGTGCGTCCTGTTCCGCCCGCTTGCCGGACGCGGCATCGGCGTGCGCCAGGATCGCGCCGCGGTAACGCTCCGAAGCGGTCACGAACCTGCGCCGCAGCTCGGTGAGCCGGTCGTCGATGTCCGCGATGCGGGCGTCGGTCGCGCGCAGCGCGGCCGACGGGTTCAAGTCGTCGCCGGGCAGGTCGACCACTTAGCCGCGCAGCCGGCGCAGGCCGTCCTGGGCATCGGTGAGCTGCTCGTTCAGGACGGCCAGCACCCCGTGGCTGTCGCGCTTGCCGGCCGAGACCGGGGCGTAGGCCGCCGACGGTCCGAGCGCCCCGTCGCCGACGGCAGCGGCCAGGGCGTCGGCGTTGCCGGGCATCCGCACCGGAAGCAGTGTGGTGTGGCGGCCGGTGGACAGGTCCGCCAGGCTCACGCCGAGCGGCTGCCAGGGTTCGAGGTTGGTCCGGCGCTGGCGCAGGAGGGCCTGCTCCGAGAGCAGCTCGTCGTAGTGGGCGAGCTCCGCGCCGAGCCGGCCGCGCAACTCGGCCACGTCGACGCTTTCGACCAGGTGCGTGACCTGGTCGCGCGTCCGCGGCGGCGGGGAGCCGAAGAACTCCTCCAGCAACCCCTTCTTGACGGGTGCGAAGCGCTGGAAGAGCTGCAACAGGAAGTCGATGTCGGCCTGACGACCTGCCGCGCCCGTCTGCGCCACGGGCGCCTCCGCTTCATGCTCGGCGAGCTCTTCGTCGAGCCCGTCGTGGATGTCGTCGACGTGCAGCAGCCCGGAGCGCTCGAGTCCGGACAGAGCGCTGTCCAGGTCGTCCTTCGGCAGGACGACCTCCACCTTGGTGAGGTCTGCGATGGCCACGCGCGGACTACCGCTGTATTCGCTTCAGGATGAGCTGCAGTGCCGCGTCATGGCGGCTGCTCGCGGAGGTTTCCGCCGCTTCGCGCTGCTGACGCCCGGAGGCGACGATCGTTTCCCGTTCGGCATGGAACTGGCGATCGAGCTCCGCGGTACGCCGTTCCAGCTCGCCATCGAGCTCCGCCGTGAGCTCCTGCCGACGTTCGTCGAGTCTGTCGCTCACGGAGGCAAGCAGCTCGGCGGCTTTGGTACGGTAGTCCCGTTCGATGCTCTCGGCGTCTTCCTCCGCCTTCCTCACGTCTTTGAGAACGTCCATCGTACCGAGCTCCAGTGGATGTTTTGCCTAAAGGGAAATATCAGGCGGTTGTACCGCGACAGGCGGCTGGTTACCCGTAATATGGCCCATCGCATGCCCTTGCGTCAACCCTACGCATTGCCTCATCAAAAATCCACACGAACGAAAACCGGTGCCTCATCGAAACATCCACACGAACGGCCAGCCCACCATGAGGGCGGAGGTCGGAGGAGATGGGGCTC
>JAPPNY010000188.1 GCA_028818385.1 Spirochaetaceae bacterium | reverse complement strand
GCTTGGCGCGCAGGTCCGCCCGGCTTGCCGCCTGCACCGGCGGCTGGCGCAGCAGTTCGTGGCATCGCGCGAATGTGCCGAAGAGCTGGTCGTCCAGGTCGTTGCGGTCGGTCAGCACCACCACGGTCGGGTTGGCCATCGCCTGCTCGCGGATGATCCGCCCGGCGTAGAAGGCCATGGTCAGGCTCTTCCCCGAGCCCTGAGTGTGCCAGACGACGCCGATCCGACGATCGCCGGGATCGCCGCCCGGCTGTCTGCCGGCCTCGTACCGGCCGCCTGTCTCGGCGACCCGCTGCGCTTTCTGCTGCAGCGCCGCCGCGCGCAGGGTCTCGCCGACCGCCGACTGCACCGCGTGGAACTGGTGATAGCCGGCCATCTTCTTCACGAGCGCGCCGCCGTCGTCCTCGAAGACGATGAAGTCGCGCAGCAGCGACAGGAAGCGGCGCTTCTCGAAGACGCCCTCGATCGCCACCTGAAGCTCGGTGTAGAAGGCCGGTGCCAGCTCCTGGCCGTCGATGGTCCGCCACGGCTTGAACCACTCGCGGCCGGCGGATAGCGTGCCGAGCCGCGCCTGCAGGCCGTCCGACACCAGGAGCACCGCGTTACAGGCGAACAGCGCCGGCAGTTCCGCCTTGTAGGTCTGCAACTGGTGGAACGCCGACCAGATGGTGGCGCTCTCGTCCGCGGGGTTCTTGAGCTCGATGACGGCCAGCGGAAGACCGTTGACGAACACCACGACGTCGGGCCGGCGGGTGTTCCCGTTCTCTGAGACCGTGAACTGGTTGATAGCCGACCACGTGTTCGCATCCGGCTCATCGAAGTCGACCACGCTCGCCTGGGCGCCGCGCACGACACCGTCAGGGTCCCGGTACTCGACACTCACCCCGTCCACCACCATGCGATGGAACGATTGATTGCGCGCCTCCAACGTCGAGCCTTCCGGGCGCGTCAGCCTGCGCAGCGCATCGTCGAGCGCCTCCTCGGGCAGATCGGAGTTGAGCCGGCGCAGTGAGCCGCGCACGGCGCTCGTCAGCACCGCGTCCTCGTGGCTCGAACGCAGTGGGTAGTAGAGCGAATCCGGTCCCGGCGACATGTCTGGGCCGCCCTGGACGTGGTAGCCGAGCGCCCGAAACCAATCGAGCGCGGCATCCTCCACCATCGATTCCGTCACGATCGGCATCGACTACCCCAGCACCGGTAGGGATTCCAGGCGGGTGAGCCACTCGCCGAAATGGGCACACTCCCTGCGAATGCTGTCCAACCCGATGCGCTCTGCAAGCGCCGGACCGTGGCGGACCTTGTGGTAGCCGGTGAGTTGCTTCAGCCGCTCCGACGGATGGGTGTGTTCGCCATCATTGATGTGTTCCGGGCTGGCGGCTCCACGCCGGGCCGCGGCAAGTTCCTCGGCCGGTAGCTCCCACTCCGGCTGCTCCCGCGCAAAGTGCGATGTATCCGAGAACAGCAGCGCCTCGAACTCGTACGGCTGAATATGCGGCAGGAACCGATCCGGGCGGCATCTCGCCACGCATACCACCTCCTCATGCAGTGCCGCCTCGATGGCCGCTGCATGCTCCAGGGGATCCGTTGGGGAGACCGCAGGTCCGGGAAAGTCGGATGGCAGTCCATACAGATCGAAGAACGTCGTCACGTAGGTATATCGCTGTTGACGCAGCGTATCACGCAGGAACCGCAGTATCCGTTGCATGCTGAGCGCACCTCCGCGAACGCCCGCTGATGTAGGAACAGGCCGAGGGTCGAAGTACAGAGCTTGCTCCGCAAGGGCGTGACCGAGGACCTGAGTTACGAACGCCTGCTCGGTTTGCCCCTCGCATGCCACGATCACGCGTCTCACCGATCCGGGCCGCCGCCGACCACGTTCGCCTTCCACAAGTCTCCGACGGTATAGTTCTCCAACCAGTCTGTGAGTTGATCCGAGTCCAGCCGCTCGAACAAGGACTCGCCATTTCTGCGATTGACCACGACGACATCTTCCGGATCGAACTCGCTGACAAGGTCGGCTGATTGAGTGGAGAGGATTACCCTCC
>JAPPNY010000099.1 GCA_028818385.1 Spirochaetaceae bacterium | reverse complement strand
GCGCTCCCCGCTGGCTCCTTCTCTCAAACCGGGGATTGCCGGACAGGAACTACCTCGAAGCACCGGTCCGCGCTAGCCAGACTTGCCGACAGATACCCCGACCGCTTTCGACACGTCCCTTGGGCTATCTCCGCCCACAACTCTACCACGACCTTCTTGGAATCCACCACGAACGAGAGCGGCTCCCTCATGCCGGACCACGTCAACGCCATTCGAGATGACCTGACGAGATACGAAGTCACGACCGTCACCCCGACAGCCCTGCTCGAACATCTCGGTCTGGACTCTGCCGACATCCTAAAGCTGGACATTGAGGGCGCCGAGTATGAACTCCTGCGGAACGTTCGCGAAGACGATCTCGCTCCTTTCCGGCAGATCTTCGTCGAGTTCCATCACCATGCGGTTCAGCGTTATTCCGTCGTCGACACCAGACAGATTGTGCAACGGATATGCGAGTTCGGCTACGATAGTTACTCTTTCGACGACCACAACTACCTCTTTCTCCGTCGCCAGACCTGATACCGACCGCCTTCAGGGTCTCGAATGGCCCGCGGCATTCCGAGCGATCGCCTCCTTCTCCTCGTGCGTTGGATAATTGACTAGTACCGCCCGATATTTTCCCTTGAATACGAACAGACTGCCCGCACCTGCGCCAATGATGCCGAACTCCCCTATGAGCGACGCGAGATCCGCGTGACTGCCCGCGCCTCCGACCGCGGTAATGGGCAACGATGTCGCTTCCCGTACGCCCCGCACGACCTCCAGGTCGTATCCCTTCATCGTCCCATCCCGATCGACCGAGTTGATCACGATTTCGCCGGCTCCGAGCCCTTCACACTTGACGGCGAACTCCACGGGCGCCAGTCCGGTGGCGCGCTTGCCGTTGTGCGTGACCACCTCGTTCTTCTGAAGCCACCCGCGGCGCCTGACATCGATGACGACGACGATGCTCTGGCTGCCTACGCGCAGCGCGGCTTCCCGGACGATCCCAGGATTCGCTACCGCGGCCGCCGAGATCGCGATCTTCTCCACTCCCAGACCGACGATGCGCTGAATCTGCTCGACGGTCTTGACTCCTCCTCCGTAGCACAACGGCATCCGGCACTCGACCGCCAAGTGCTCGATCAGGCGGTAATCCGGCTCCCGGCTCTCCACGGAAGCGTCGATGTCGAAAACCGCTAGCTCGTCTACTTCCTTCTCGTTGAATATGCGTACCGTGTTAAGCGGATCACCAACGTACTTCGAAGTTCCGAACCGAACGGTCTTCACGAGCCCGCCGTTCCTGACAAGCAGACACGGAATGATCCTGGGGCGCAGCATGCTAGAGATCGGCGAAGTTCCGCAGTAGCTGCACGCCCCACGCATGGCTCTTTTCCGGGTGAAACTGCACTCCAAAAATATTGTCCGACCGGACTGCCGACGCGAACGTCCCCAAGTAGTCCGTGCGGCCAAGGATAAGGCCATCGTCGCGCGGAGCGATGTGGTAGGAGTGCAGGAAATAGTACCGCGGTTCTCCAAGGTTGCGAAACAGGGTCTCCGAGTCCCGCGGAACCACGTCGTTCCAGCCCATATGTGGTAGGCGCACGCTCGGATCTTCGGCCCTGCTCTCGAAACGCCTGACGTCCTCGTCGATCCAGCCCAATCCCCGGCGCTCGCCCTCGTCGCTTCGCCGCGCCATGATCTGCATGCCGACGCACACACCGAGCACCGGCCGCCGCTCTGACAGCACCAGTTCGTTGAGGCAATCGATCATCCCCGACGCCGCAAGGCGCTCCATTGCCCAGTCAAACGCCCCCACGCCCGGAAGGATGATCTTGTCGGCATCGGTCAACTCGTCCTCGGAGCTCACCAGTGCCGCGGGCACCTTCATGCGCTCGTAGATGTTGACAAAGGCCCGCACGTTCCCGAGTCCGTAGTCCACGATCCCGATCATCTCTTGCCGCCCTTCTCCATGCGCAGTTTTCTCATGGCCCAACCGCCGAGCCGGTACAGTCGGTGCTGGGACCGGTAGTTTCGAAACGTCCGGTGCGGAAGAGCAAGGTAGCTCCGCAGCTCGTCCACCGGGATCGCGAGCTTGTTGGCGACGTACCGCATTTCCGCGGCGACATCGATATCGGCATCCGGCGGCCGCTGCAGCTCGTCGAGCGCGTCCGCCCGGCTCATCTGACCCGTCACGATCAAGCTCGAGAACTGCACCTTGCGGGTGTCGTAGCCGAACCGCGCAGGCAGCCAGTAGCCCTCGTAGAAGCGCGTGAACCGCGATTCGAAGTGCTTCTGTCTATAGTGCTGCCATCCGAACCGACGCTGCAGGAAGTCGACCGCCTCCTGTTTGCGGTAACGGACATGGTTCAGAGGCCGGACGACCTTGATGCGCTTGACGTATGGAAGATAGACCTTGTGTCTGAGAATGGTCGTCAACGGAAACGTCCGCAGCGGGGCGGTACCGAAACGGCGGTGAATGTCGCGAAGCTGGATCGAGTCCGATTGGTGGTACATCCACTCCACGGGATTGCGGATGCACTCGGTAGCATAGTTCGCGCCGGTGAGAATATACTGAACCCTGTGCGCCTCCGCGAACTTGTACATTGTCGCGAAGAAGGCATGGTCCTGCGGCGTGTCGATATGTGGCACGCCCGACTTGAAGAACGCCAACTGAAGGTCGCGCATCTCCGCCCAATCGATGACCTCCGTGTACAAGTCCAGTTCAAGGCCATCGATGATGCGTTCGATGTTGTTGACGGCGATCTGCGTGTTCCATCCTGCGTCGACATGAAACACCAGTGGGCGCAGGCCGAACCTCTCCTTCGCGCAATAGGTGAGGTAGGAGCTGTCCGCCCCCCCGCTCATGCCGATGATGCAATCGAAGTCCTTGTCCCGGCCCGCGCTGCCGATCTTCTCCACCAAGGTCTCTATCGCCCGTTCGTCCTCCTGCTCCGGATCCCAGTGCGGCAGAATGTCCTGCTGAAAGGTCCGGCAGTGGTCGCAGATGCCTTCGCCGTCGAAGCTGATGTGTCCATCGGTCGTGTCCATCACGCATACCGTGCACCGCTGATAGCTTCGGTCGTCGTGCGTCGCCGGGAGGGCATGTTCCGGTTCCAGGTACAAGGTCGGGTCCTCAGGTTCGGGCGGACCGGGCACATCGGGCCGCATGGATAATCTGACTCACCATGTTACCGGTAGTCCATAGGCTCCGCACCGCCTGTTGGCTTGCCGACGCCATCCTCGTGCGCCTGAGCGGATCGGCACGGAGGTCTTCCAGCGCCGCCTGGAAGTCCTCGACTCCGGCGCCGGACACACGCAGGCCCGTGACCCCGTCTTGTACAAGGTCATACTCGGTGCCGTCGGCTTGGTGCACGACCACCGGCAGGCCGAACGCCATCGCCTCGGAGATCACGATCCCGCCGCGGCCGGGAATCAACAGAACATCCGCAGCGCGGTAGTACAGCGGGAGTGTTTCCCTGACCTTCCCGGCAAGCCGGACGTGAGTCAGTCCTTCCTGCGTCACCCGCATTCGAAGATGCTCCAACAGTTCGCCGTCGCCCGCAATGATGTACGTGTAGCGGTCCTCACCGCTTTGCGCGGCAAGGTCGATGAGCAGGTCCGGGCGCTTGTTCCGACTCAGCGTGCCAACGTAGAGGGCGGTAAATCGGTCCGGCAGACCCAGTTTGCGCCGGGCGTCCGACGTGGTCTCGTAGATACCGTCCGAAAGCCGGACGCATCTGTCGACATCACCGACATTGGTCGCGACGAACACCTTCTGCGGATCCTCACCGAGATCCGTCAGACGGTCTCTGCTGAACGAGGAGTACACCAGGAATGCATCGAAGTACCTGCGAAAGTACGACTTGACAATTGCGATGACACCCCGGCGGGTCTGCGTCTCGCCCGGCAGCGTGATGAAGCACCAGTGGATGAGCGCCGTGCGCTTCGCGTAGCGAGCGCGATAGTAGATCGCCTGCAAGTAACCGAGAAAATGACTCTCCCCTTCGCAGAGAATGACCGCCGGCTTGAATCTCCTGAGTTCGTCAATCAAGCCGATGTGAAGAGGAAGGATGCGACGCCCGAAGCGGACAAACCTTGTCCTCAGCCGCGTCACGGGAACGCCGTTCAGATCGCGTGCGCTTCGTACCTTGCTCTGCGGAATGTCCCCTCCGATGAACAGCCTCAACTCCACGTTCTCGGCTGCGGCGAGGGCGGCAAACAGAGCCACCCGGTAATCCGGGCACACGCGCTGCAGCACGGCCAGGCGCAGACGACCGTCCTGGTGAGTCATCGATCCCCTGCGGCGCCGCTGGAGCTTGGCTGGGCGCGCTGTCGCCACTGCCCGATCCGCCGGCGCCCTGAGCGCAGCAGGCCATCGAGCAACGATCTGAAATCCGGATCCACCAGCCGAATGATCAATAATGCCAGAACCGCCAGCATCGGCCCGACGATCGCTACGGCGACGATTTGTCCCGCTGCATGCCACCGACTCAAAACCCCAACGAGGAGGTATCCGCCGCCGAACAACGGGAGGGTGGAGAGCAACGGCCGCGCAAACAACCGAATCACCCCGCCGACGTCTCCTCGGGAGTCCCTGCTGGTACACAGCCATGTGACGAAGACGGTCGTTACGCACCATACGATCGCGCTCCCGATGGCCACACCGATCGCGCCCCCTTCTCGGGCCGCGAACCAGTAGATCGGTACGGTAAGCGCGATGTGCACGACCTGATACGTCAACAGGACCCCGAAGCGCCCCTGCGCTTTCAGGCATGACATGTTGGGGCCGGCCGCGAAGGCGAACACCTCGCGCAACGCCAGGATCTGGAACAAGCCGATCGCCGGGCGCCACTTGGGGTCGAACAGCAATTCGAAGAGTGGTTCGGCCAGCACCGCCTGCAGCAGCGCCAGCGGGATGCACACGGCGCCGAGTGCCTGCAGCGATCGCACAAACGCCCGCGCCTGCCGGACCGTGTCACCCTGCAGCGTGCCCAGGATCGGCTGCATCACCTCACCGAGCCGTGTAGCGATCATGGAGTTGATCTGGACAGCCAGCATGCTCGCGAACCCGTAGAGGCCAGCCTGATACGCCCCCGACACATAGCCCAGGATCATGAGGTTTACCTGCAGGGTGAGGCCATGGATGTATTGAGCGATCCCACCCCTCATGAAGTCGCGCATGAGCAGGTACGCGATCCCGCGGTGGAAGCGCCGGGTGCTCCGCACGGCCCCCGTCCGGACATAGCCTGCGGCTCTCCCGGCTTGGTTCACGATCTGCGGGACCACCAGAGACGCCGCTCGAGCTCCGATTCCGGCAAGAACCGTCGAAAGCAGCGTCGCCAGCAACTGAAAGACGCCGTCGATCAGCGCAACCGCGCGAAACCGCAATCGCAATCGAAGGTTCGAGCGCGGCACGACCGACAATCCCTCCAGCACCGGACGAATGGCCAGCACCGCCAGCAAGCCTCCCAGCCAAGCGGCAGGGTACGCATCGTACCATCGAAGGGCGAGCGGAATCGAACCCGCCATCAGACACGTTCCCAACGCCGCCGCCAGCCAACTGAGACGCGCCGCCGTCGGTGCCAGGAGCTCGATTCGTCCCGGGTGGGCCACCAGTACATCGCCCATCGCCGGCAGCGGCATGACGTAGACCAGGGCGGCAAACGCGAGAGCCGTCGCCGCCACGCCGAAGTCATCCGGAGAAAGAAAATGAGCGATCACGAGCATCGAGACCGACGTCACGATCTTGTTGAGCAGCCACTGCGACGACAGCCAGAACGACCCGGACAGCGCCTTGCTTCTCAGCGAAGTGCCGCTGCCATCGATGTACGAACCCGTCATCATCCTACCGCCGTCAACAAACCGTTCAATCGCTCGGCGGTCCGCACCGTGTCACACCGGCGCCGCACGTCAGCCACGTCCGACCGCAGCTCCTGATACGCCGCGGCAGACATCCCGACGGCGCTTGCCACCACGTCATGCAGGTCGGACTGCACGTCGTCGTACAAGAGCCGTGCGCCGGAATCCGGTACGTTCTCACGAAACACCCCACGTGTCGGTGCGATCACCGGAACGCAGCACGATGTCGCGTCGGCATGAACCCCGCTGGCGGTGATGCGGTCGGACGCGTGCGGCGGGAACACCACGAACCTCGCCTTGCGCAGCATGCCGTAGTAATCATCATGTTCCGCCGGCCAGTCATACATTCGCAGCCCTATTCCCGCGCCGCCCGCCATGTCGGCCACCTGCGAAGCAACCGACCGCTCTGCGACGATTGTCATCGGGTCGCCATCGCGCGCTGCCGAGCATGCCGAAATGAACCTGCCCAGAAATTCCACCGTGGCCGAAGAGCGACCATGACGCCCGAGAAACAGGAATCGTCGCTCGGGCTCCCGAACGTTCGCCTCACCCGGCCCGCCCACCTCCGCGTATGACGGGTGTGGAATCAGGTTGAACCGGACTCTCGGATACAGCCGGTCGTAGAACTCATGGACCGATTGCGCCAAGACGATCGGCCGCACGCCGGATCGAAACACTGCGCCCCACAGCAATCTGGCCGCCCGCGACGCTTTGATCCGGTGCGCATTGTTGTGCAATATCACGCAGGCGCACCCGCCGCGCACGACCGTGCCGAGCAGCAACGACAAAGGGCTCATGAGATTGTCGGCCGCCAGATGAAGGCAGACGATCGATCTCCTCCTGCTCACCGCCCGAAACATCTGCGCATGGCAAACCACCGACCGCTTCATCTCCGCCCATCGCCCATGTCCCAGCGATCCCTCGGGAAGTGCCCGACATGCTTTCACTTTCGGAAGCGCCGTCAACCCCCGGAAGGCCGTCGACTCCAGCGCGGACTTCTCCAGCAGCAGATGAATTCCGTCGACGTTGGCGGCCACACCGAGCGCCCGAACGATCGCGGCGTTGAACATCGCATGGGAGTAGCCAACGCTCACCGGATCGAACGTAACGACCTCGACCCGCTGCCCACCCACCCTCCAGATTACGGCGTCACCCACTTGGCGTCACGAGCGCACGGGCGCCGCGCTGTGAGCCAACGAGTGCCCCGCGCGCCCGTGCGAGATGAATGCACAAGGCGATGATGATCCCGCTCAAGAATAGCCCCTTCCCCGACCAATAGTTGTGTAACATAGAGGTAGGCAGATAGGCGGTGAGCGCCGCTGTCATGATCACCATCGTCGCTGGACTTCCCCTATTGAGAGCCCGCTCGCGTCGTAGCGCGCGAACGAGCGCCGCGCCCGGCAGTATCCACACGGATGCGATCAGCGCAATACCGATCGCTCCATGCTTGAGAAACACGTGCGTCAGAAACTCATGGGTGTTGAAGAACCGCCCTGATTGATACATGAACGGCGGGAACGACGTTCCCATCCTGCGCTCGACGAAATCCACCGCATCGTCCTCATAGTAACCGCCGTACCCCGTTCCCCAGAGGTACGCGCCCCGCCTTCCCAGAGAGTCCAAAACATTCACCGCTTCCGCGTATCGGATCGGGTCGATCCGCGAAAGCACATTGTATTCTACGTCGACCGCGAAGGTCTCCGCCGATCGGCCGTGCGTCACGGTGCCGGCACGGACGGCGGCGACCAGCGCCGAGCCGGGATTGAGTACCGTCAGGAGCGTCGCCGCCGAGCCTATCAGCACAGGACTCAGCACCAGCACCGCCAGGCCCCTAGGGCCCCTCAGGATCGACAGCAGGACCAACCCTCCCAGGACCAGACAGACCCATATCAGCCTCGTGGCGTAGGCAATCGACAGTGCTCCGAACACTACCACCATCGCGATTCCGACGAGCCTCCTCCGTCCCCGAACCACCATCGCCACCAGACCGACGAGGATCAGTAGGTTCACGGCGCCCTTTGCCGAGTCCTCGCTCGAACGGCTCACACCGGCAAGCCCCTGCGCCCCATAGTTCGCCGCCAGATAGATCACGTCCATGAAGTGCCGGGCGAACAGCACCCCGAAGAGCGCCGCGACCAACTCCGCCGCCCAGCCCGGGTGTGACCGCAGCACCGAGCCGTAAAGAACCACGCTACCAACCAACATGAGCGGAAATCGAATGTCCGTCACGTATTCGGAAACCCCGAATTCCAGAAACACCCCTCCGTACAGAAGCCCGCTGACCATCGGCACGGACAGGAACCACAGCAGAGCGCCATCGATCGGCCAACCGGCTCGGTACAGCCGGATCCGCGCGAGCTGATAGATCAGGCATCCGAAGAACACCGCACTCGGATTGAGCGGTCCCAGCGACAACTGCCAGATCGCCGACGTCATGTGCTCCGGATCCGCCGGTCCCACCGACACGATGTCCTGTCCTGCGAGAGCGATCACCAGCAACAGCGTCGCTGCATCTCTCGCCGGGAGCAGCAGCGTAGCGTACAGGAGCCCCGCTAAAACGATACGGCCCACCAGGAACGCCGTCGGCGTATCGTTCGAAATATCCGAAAGCAATACGCACAGAATCCCGTACACGGCAAACTTGGCGACCGACGACAGCTTCACGTCGGTATTCGCCATCTGCGGCGCTGCAGCCGCCGGAGTCCGCCACTCAGTTGCCGCCATCACCGCGACCTCCGCTCAACTCGGCGCGGATGATTTCCTGGTACCGATCGAAGGCTTCCGGCCAATCAGGCAGCGAATCGACCACTCGCGAACCGGCGCTCACCAGAGCGGCAAGACGACTCGAATCACCGAACACCGTGTCCATCTTGCTCACGATGTCATCCGGGTCGTGTGGATCGAAATAGCAGGCGGCGTCGCCGCACACTCCTCTCGCGAAGTCGAGATCGCTCGTGAATATCGGGATCCGGTGAAACATCGCCTCCACGTAGGTTCCGGAGAAAGATTCCAACAGTGTGGGCATCAGCAATCCGTCGCAGCCCCGGTACAGCGACGGTACGTCGGCCATTGCCACCGGGCCGACGTTCACGATGATGTCATCCAGGTGGCGATCGCGAATCTCCCGCAACAACCGCGCAGCGTTCTCGTGCTGATCCGCCGCGATGGTCAATATGATCCTGTAGTTGCGCCGGAGGTCCCTGATTCTTGAGGCGACTTCTATCAATATCTCCAGATTCTTGTGAGGATAGTAATACGTTAGATAAAGCAACTTTTTTCCCACTGGGAGCGAAAAACGCCTGCCCGCGTTGGTATCGAGATTGTCCAAGGATACCGCGTTGGGCACGATGGCGACGTTCGGAAGGTGGTAGAGCCTTTGCAGGGCTTCCTTGGCGACCGGTGTCTGTGCGATCGTGACGACCGGAAGGCGAAACCGTCTTCTGAGAAGAGAGAGCTTCGTCTTGCGAACGATCCAGTCTTTTCTTTCCATCCGTTTCCATACGACGCTGTCCGGATAGATGGCATAGGGCCAGTCGAAGAGGTAGACCTGCTTGACCCTGGTGCGAACGATCAGGTCGGCGAGGTTGAAAACGAGGTCGATCCGGTGTTGCTTAAGGATTCGGTCCAGGAGGAACTCGTGAACGAGGGGAGAGAACATGGTGCGACCATAACGCTGCGGCAGGCCGACCACGTCGACACGCTCGTTGGTTATCCACGCGAACCCCTCCGGGTCAGCGGTCAGCAGGGAATATCGGTCGGCCAGTACACTCTTTTCCAGGAGCTGCATGTAGTTGCGAAGAATGCTCCTTCCGCCGCCGGTCCTGGAGCTCGTTCCGTTTATGGCAATTCTGTACACTGGTTCCCCGTCCGACCTAGCTCCTCAGTCAAAGCGGCTACCAGAAGGCAATCGTGCTTGCCGGAGAGCCGTCTCCCACATTGTCGGCCCTCTGGCCGTCCGGGCACAGCAGGAGCTGGTGCAGTGGCGCAGGAAGCGTGTTAGGTTCCGGGCGAGACGGGAGCGCGGGGACATGAGAATCATCGTAACGGGGAGCAACGGGTTCATCGGCTGGCACACCTGCACACAACTGGTCGAGCAGGGCATCGAAGTGATCGGCGTGGACGACCTTTCGGAAGGCACGCCGGACAACGCCGTGGACGGCGTGCGGTATCGCACGCTCAGCGTTGCCGATGCCGGCGGGATGGTGCGTCTCATGCGTGAGGCCCAACCGGAGGCCGTGATTCACCTGGCCGCGCGTCCACGGGTCCGGTTCACGGTCGAGCAGCCGCTGCAGAGCTCCACGGCCAACCTGCTCGGGACCAT
Source organism: Spirochaetaceae bacterium (assembly GCA_028818385.1). The sequence goes on along the minus strand of JAPPNY010000099.1, from coordinate 12,760 downwards.
CGCCGTGCTGGACTCCCTGCTGCGAGCGGAGCTGATCGGCAAGACGCGACTGGTGTTCGCCAGCAGCAGCGCCGTGTACGGCGCGACGCAAGTGCTGCCAACCCCGGAAACCCACCCATTCGACCCTCAGTCGCCGTACGCCCTGCAGAAATGTCAGGGCGAGCAGTGGTGCCGCATGTTTCATCGCCTGTACGGACTGGATGTCGTGAGCCTGCGGTACTTCAATCCGTTCGGACCGGGGGCTGCATTCGGCGGCGCCTACTCGCTGGTGTTGTCGGCGTGGCTGTACCATCTGTACGTCGACCCATCGTACCGCCCCTACCTTGAGGGGGATGGTACGCAGACACGGGACTTCTGCTCCGTCGAGGACGTGGCGTGGGCCAACGTCCGGGCGGCGACGCGGGCGGACGGCTTCAGCGGTCAGGCGCTGAACATCGCTCAGGGCCGTGCCTACTCGCTGCTCGATGTCAAGAGCGAGCTGGAGGAGGTGTGCAGCAGACAACTCGTTCTCGATCAGCGTCCGCCGCGTACCGGCGACGTGGCGCACACGCTTGCTGACATTGCCCGCGCCAAGCGCGAGTTAGGTTACAGACCATCCACGGACTTCCGGGGTCAATTGGAGAGGATGGCATCGTGGTTCCGCGACTCTCACCCCCGCTGACTCGCCCGCCGCGATAGAGAGCGCTCCTTTCCGGACGGCCCACGGCGCTGGTCGATGTAGGCTCGGCGAGTCAGAGACGCGTTCTCTCCCCGCCCAACGGGACTCCTGACCGAGAAGTCGGGATGCATCTCAGGACAGGTTTGGACTCGGAATGCAGGTGTCAGGATGGTGAGGCGGGATCGAAGCGGGCGAGGAACGCGGCGGCGGAGTCGCAGCGAACCAGCCAGTCACCGACCTCGGCCAGCCGTTCCGGATCGGCGATCGGTGCCAGCACGTCGGCCAGGCGCGCAGCGGTGTCGGCATCGAAGCGCGCCGCCGCCAGCCGACACAGCAGTGCCCGTTGCTGGTCAACACCCTGTGCGCGGCCCTGTTCACGACCTTCCGCAACACCTTGTTCACGGCCTTCCGCCACGCCCTGTTCGCGGCCTTCCCGGAGCCACTGCTTGGGCCACTCGGCGACCCGTTCGACCAACGTCATGCTTGCCTCCTCCAACGTCCGTATCGCCGGCACTATCGCTCCCGGCGGCGCCAGCCGTCCGGCCATCTGACTCAGCCAATCCGCGAACGCGCGCCGCAACTCCTCCGCGCCCCGCTCCGGCAGCCAGCGCCGCAACGCCGTCACCGCCCGCATCACGTCCCGCGGCGAGCGGCTCTGCTCCAGCCGCGCCACCGCCCGCAACAGGTTGCGGTACGGAAGATCATCCGCCGCCACCCGCTGCAGGTCAATCAGATGGTAACGCTGCGCCGGCTGATACGGCGCCAGCCACGGCCCGACCGGCGTGATGAGGGAGCCCATGTCCGGCGCCGCCGTCCACGGCTCGGTGCCGTTGTAGAGCACGACCGGCAGCACCGCCGGGAGCCGCTCGCCCGCCACCTCCGGGGGCTGATTGCGCGCCAGCCGATCTCGGTGACGGCCGACTCCCGCGTGCTGTCGGACGTCAGTGAGCCACCAGGGGCTTCGGCACCTCTTTCAGGCGACGGCGGGCGGCGCGGACGTCCACCGCCTGCTGGGCGTTCAGCCAGAACTCCGGCGAGGTGTCGAGCGCGCCTGCCAGCCGCATGGCCAACTCCGCGCCGATCGCCGACCGGCCGTTGACGATCCGGTTGATCACTTTCACGTCGCAGCCAATGTGCTCGGCAAGCCGGCGTTGGGTGATGCCGAGCGGCTTCAAGAATTCCTCCGACAGGATCTCGCCGGGTGTGGTCGGATCTCGCACCAGAGCGTACATGTCAAGCGCTCCTGTCAATATACCGAGTCAAGGTATGGTTGGACCACGGATCGGCATGTCGGCGTCGAAACGCGACGTTGATCTCGACCGGGCCACGGGAATATCCTTGCCGCCAGAGGCGTCGAACGATGGCGAACGAGCAACCGGCCGCTCAGCGTGATCCGCAGTCCCTGGTGGCCGGGATCATCACCGAGTTGCAGGCCAACCCGGAGGCGCAGCGCCTGCTGTCGCGCGCGTTTCTGACCAACGAATTCCTCGGTATGCCGGCACGGCTGGACCACATCGAGAAGGACGTGGCGGAGCTCAAGACCGACGCCGGAAACCTCAAGGGGTTCTGAGCGAGCGACCGTCGCGAAGAAGAGATGTCCAATCACAGCGGCAGCCACATGCTGAACAGCATGCTCGCAATGCTTGAACGAGAAGCATTCTTCTCCGAAATCGGGCCGGAGAAGACCGAGGAGTTCTTTCGGCACATCTACGCTCTTTCATGGGACTACGACTGCAACCCGGGGGAAATCCTGGACGGCATCCGCGAACGTCTCGCGATCTGTGACACGTGCTTCCGGCCGAGCGAGGGACTCGTCCACGGTACGTGCGCCTCATGCAGAGCGAGCTGAGCATCCGCAGCGCGAGCGCGTCCTCGAGGAATACCGAGCATGTCTGACCACTTCAACAGCCTGTTGATGAACGACGTTCTGATCCGGCTCGAGGAGCAGTCGTTCTTCGCGGACATCGGTGAGGAGCGGACGCTGCGCTTCGTCCGGGACTCCCTGTCGCTGTCCCGGCGCCACGACGGCAATCCCGGGGAAGCGCTCGCCGGCGTGGGACAGCGCCTGGGCATCTACTACTACTGCTGGGATCGCGGCACGGACCTGCGGCAGGGAATCTGTCGCGATTGCCGCGCCGAGGACTCGATCGGAATCGCGTTGGACGACGCCGAACTGTCGCCGCCTCGGAACGCCGCGCTCAGCTACGGGTTCATCTACCCGGAGACGATCCGGGACATGCTGGGCTTCCTTCCCGAGAAGATCACCCGTGATCTCGACGCATGGGACATGCGGCAGTTGCCCGGCCATTGCGTCGATCCCCATCTCCGCGAGATCCGCGTCGATTCGGCCTGGGGCGAACCGGTCGCGGCCTTGTCGAGCCCCACGGCCGCCATCGACAGGACCCGCCGCTACCGGTAGTCACCACTGCGACGTGACCGGTAGGTCCCAAGGTCAGCGATCCACGCCCAAGCGGTCGTCGGGTTCCGGCGGCTGTCCTCCCGCTCGCCGCAGAATCCGCCGCGCCGCCTCGATGTCGGCCTCGGCGGCCCGCGCGGCGAAGAAATCGGCCGTCTTCATCGCGGCGACCTTCTCCGCGACCGCCGTCGCCACGAACTGATTGATGCTGGTGCCGTCCTCCTTGCTGATCTCGACGACAGCCGACTTCAGGGACGCAGGAAGACGCAACGGGTACGTGCTGGTCCTTCTTTTCATTTCTCGATCCTCCTCAATGCCTGCTGGGGCGACAGCACCGAAATCCCGAATCGTCCCGGAACATCGCCGAAGTGCCGACGGTTGAACGTGACCAGGGCATCGGCAGTGCCGTTGATGGCCGCTTCGAGCACCATCTCGTCGGCCGGGTCGCGTAGCTGCGGCCGCCACAGAAACGCTGTCCATACCGGTTCCCCGACCGCACACAGCGCGGAGACCACGTGGCATACGTCCTCGTCGCTCAGGCCCGAAGCGACGCGCTGCTCAGGATCACGGCAGGCCGCCTCGTATTCCAGCACCAGCGGTACGGAGAGCAGCATCGTGAACTCCTGACGCAGGGCGCGGTCGATCAACGCAGCCGACGCTCCGGTCGGGCTGCGCAGAGCGGCGACGACAACATTCGTGTCCACGACGAACCGCACGAATCAAGGCTATAACATCACCTGCGATGTGACAACATGGATCCTAACGCGATGTCCCCTGCGCGCTGGCGGTCGGCGTGGGCGGCACGCCTCCGCGATCGACACGGGACGTCGTCCCGTACTCCGTTGTCGTAACCGTGTACCTCGTGCTCGCGTTGGACGATGCGATGCGATCCGCGATGGCGAGAGGGCTCGTGGAAGTCATGTACCATGCCATGACGCGTACGGCATCGGTCGGCACCGCCCTGGCTGCGGTCATCGTCGGACTGGAAGGAGTGACCATGACGTTCTTGAAGCGCGAACGCGAAAAGGGTCGACGCGAAGGTCGACGCGAAGGGATGCGGGAGCGCGACCGCGAGTGGAAGGACTGGCTGGAGAGACTCAAGAAGGATCCGAACGCGGAGCCGCCGCCGCCACCGAAGGATGACGACTGACGGCTGGCAAGGCACGCAACCACGCAGCCGCACAGGAGATCGTACCTGAGCGTCTCGGCGATCACCAGTTCCCGAAGTACCTGGTCCAGCCAGCTACTCGTGTATGGCGGTCTCAAGGGAATCCTCGTCCGGTGGCCGACGGCACCGAGAAGCCGTTCCAACGACACCAGCCGCTCGCGAAACCCGAGCCGAACGCCACAGCGAAGACTGGCCCTGTCCGGCCCGCACAGGATCCAGGAGTCGTCCCGGCCGCGCGCGTGAGCCCACAACGACTCTTCGCCGCGGTCCAAAGCGATGTCGTGGGCCCGGATCGCCAATTCCGCGCGTTCCTTCGCTCCGACCGAGTGAACCACCCTGAGAGAGTCTCGAAGCCCGCCTTCGTCGATCCGGCGCTCCGGCTCGCGGCGCTGGGACCCCGTCTGCGTTTCGTCGACGCATTCCTCGACGGATTCCACTCCGTAGCCCCCCGCGAGCGCGTGCCATGAGCCGGTCCGGTAGGACTCCAGGATGACGTTGGTATCCACCAGTACCGCTCCGGCGTGCCGGGCCACCGAGGGTCAGAGCTCCACGGGCCGTTCGAAACCGTGTGACGCGAACAGTTTCGCGAGCCCTTCGATGGTGACGTCGAGCAGCCCGGCCAAGCGTCGAACCGAGACCAGACCCTGATCGATGGCCAATCCCATCACCTCCATGAACGGCCTGGAGAAGGGGGCGGGGGGCGGGGTCTCCGCCTCTGCGCGGCCGTTGTTGCGCAGTGCGACCTCCGGCAACGCACGCGCCGCCGCGGGCTTCAATTCGCCGAGCGCGACAAGCCGCCACCTCAGTGCGGAGGAGGTCACGTGCAGCTCGACCGCCGCCGTGTTCAACCGCCGGATCAACGCTTCCTCGGCCAGCCCCGCCCAGCCACCGAATCGCCGCAACACGGCGGCGGGCATGAGCGCTGCCGCGGCGAAGTTGTTTGCGAGCTGCTCCACGCGGTTCCCACCGGTTTCCCGCACGGCTTCGGCGTGCTCCGGCGGCATGGCATCCCAGGTCAGGATGTGGAACAACTCGTGAGCCAGATCGAAGTGTCGGCGGCCGGCGACCTCTCTCCGCGCGATCAGGACGGCGTCCATCTCGGCAAGACGACATGCAGCCCCTGAGATGTGCGGCTCCGCGTCAACCATGAGGACGAGGATGCCGAGCTGTCGTTCCATGGCTTCGCTCAGCCGTGTCGCCGGAACATCACCAAGTCCGAACTCGGCCGCGAACCGCTCACCGGCACGCATCGCGTCCTCGAACCGTGAGCGACGGGAAAGACCGAGCGCCCGTCGCATGAGCGGAGTCTCGCGCCCCACCGCCGGCGCCAACCTCCTGAATGCGGCGATCCAGCGTCCGGAGTTGCGCTCGTAGGCTGCCAACCGCTCCCCGTCGACGCCGGTGTGGCGCCAGGAAAAGCGACCCTCGCCAGTTAGCACGAACGGATCGGTGAAGTATTCCAGCGGCGCGCCCAGTTTCTCGACCGCGAGCAGCAGCTCCTCCGCAGTCACCGCCCGATCGCCGGTCTCGATTGCCGAGACGGTCTGTCGATCCTTGAAGCCGAACAGGCGTGCCATGCTGTCCTGGGTGAGTTCCCGCTGTTCGCGCAGGGCCTTGATTCGCGCGCCGATGACCGGTGACGTGCCGCCCGTCCTTGCGAATTGGATCATGCAAGAATAATGTGCTGTCGCAAGGATGCGGCGTCAAGGTCATTCATGGACGTGACCCGGCTGAAGGTAGTTGGCTGAGGCGAGGCTCGCCGCCGACACCTTCCACGCGCGGTGAAGAATCGTCGGCCGGCGTGTGCTACAATGTCGTTCAGAGCCGGAGCCGGAGGAGCAGAACCATGGCGAAACGAGAGAGCATCAGCATTTCCTTCACACCTGAGCAGGCCGGGTTTCTCACCTCCCTCGTCGAGCGTGGCGAGTACCAGTCCGTCAGCGAGGTCGTGCGTGCCGCGCTGCGGCCGTTTCAGCGCCGGCAAGCCGTGCTGGACGCGGAGGTCGATCGTGCCCGGACGGCCATCGAGGCAGGCGCCGACCAACTGGAACGGGGCCTGATCGTGGACGGTGATGCGTTCTTCGCAGAATGGGATGCGGAGCTGGACGAGCTGGAGGCGAAGAGTCAACAGCCCGCCGGATGACGCGGATTTCGTTCTCGGTAACGGCTCGCGAGGATCGGCGCGCGATCACCGCCTACACGGTAGAAAGATTCGGCATCCATCAAGCCCGTCGCCTGCGCGCCAGGTTCGAGCGTGTACTGAACACGCTTGCCGGCCCCCCGATGATCGGACGTCCCCGCCACGAGCTGGATCCGCCCGGCGGCACCTTCCGCTACTTCGTCGTGATGAGACTGTTCGTCATCGTGTACGAACCGACCCCGTCCGGAATCCGCGTGGCTCGGATCCTCCACGGGATGCGCCGCCTTGCCGCCGAGCTCGATCGCGATGCTGGAGATGACCGCTGACGGTGCCGACGCGTAATCCGCACGTTCCGTGACACAGGATGGCGTTCAGCTCGTCGTGGGAAGCGGATGCAGGCGGCGCGGCTCCGGCCGTCAACGCGACCGCGCCGGCCGCCGATCATCAAGGCATGCTCTCCCGCGTCCCCTTCGCGTCACTCGCGTTGCTGCTCGCCGTCTCGGCCCTCGCTCAGGACCTGCCGGTGCTCACCTTCACCTACGAGACCGCGCAGGGCGTGGAGGAGGACGACGAGGAGGTCCTGGAGCCCACCTACATCCGCCACACCCTGCTCACCAGCGCGCGCCAGGACCTGGGCGACGCCGCCCGCCTGACGCTGCCGGTCCGCCTGACCAGCCGTTCCGATCCGCGCGAGCCCGCCGAGGGGCCACCCAGTCGGTGAGCGTGCAGCCGCGTCTGGACCTCGACCTGACCGACCGCCTGGACCTGGGCACGGAGTTGATCCTGCGCCGCAGCGACGCCCCGCCGCTCGTCACCGCCGGCGGCAAGCTGCAGTCCCGCCTGAAGGTCGGCGACGTCGCCCTGGACGGCTGGCTGAAGCCGCTGTTCGACCTCTACGCCGAGCAGCCGGAGCGCAACCGCCAGCTCTACACCGCCTCCCTCGGCATCACCTACACGGACGGCGGCCTGCGCGTGAGCACCCGCTACCGCGGCACCGCTCGCTTCGCCTTCGGCGACGAGAGCGAGGTCGACTACCGCCTCTCCCACCTGCTGACCGTCTCCCTGCGCCTCGACCTGGGCGCCCTGCGCTGACCGGACGCCGCGATCTGTAAAATATGGTAAAAGGGACCACCATGGCAGAAGCACTCGCATCGCCCGCCCGTCCGCGCCGCCCGCGCGGAACATGGACCCTCGCGCAGGCCGCGCTCGTGGCGCTCGCGGTCCTGGCAGCCCTCGGCTGCGCCGCACCCACGCCGATCGGGCGCCGACGTTCGCGGCGAACGTCGACGACCCGGAGCCCTACACGGTCGACGAGGAGATCACTCCCCTCGTCCTGCCCGCCGCTACCGGCGGCACCGGCGCCCTGACGTACTCACTCACTCCGGAGATCCCGGGACTGGCGTTCGAGACGGCCGCACGCAGGCTCAGCGGCACGCCGACCGAGACCGGCACCTGGGACATGACCTACACGGCGAGGGACGAGAACGGCGGGACGGCCGCGCTGGAGTTCACCATCATCGTCGTGAAGTTCTCCGTCATCCATGCCGTCGTGGCGGTGATCGAAGTGGGCGATGCCACAGGCGAACACGTGTTCGCGGACCTGCCCGAGCCGAACGGCGGGCCCGGCGTCACCGTGACGGGCAACCACTTCTACGTGGCCGGCGGATCGGTCTTCCTGGACGTCGAACCCGCTCCGGGCACCGGGAAGCTGCTCTTTTCGCTCCGCGGGGCCAGCTTCGGGTACTACGAGGTCGACCTGCCGGACTCTGCCGCCTCGCAGCGCGTGGTCGGACGGCTCAGGTTCGACCTGCCGCCGGGGCTCCCGGATCGCATCTGCCTCGACGTGTCGGCGGTGGATGCCGGCGGTGCGGTCGGCCCGCCGACGTGCCATGTGCTGGCGCACGAGCCCGTCGGCTCCAGCGACGTGCAGGTCACGGTATCGTGGGACAGCGACGCCGACCTGGACCTGCACGTGGCGGACCCGAACGGCGACGAAGTCTACGAGGATACGTGGGTGGTCGAGAGCGGTGGCCGGCTCGACGTCGAATCCGGCGACTTCTGCTCCGGCCCGCCCATACGCAACGAGCACGTCGCGTGGACCGGCGGTACGCCGCCGCCCGGGCTCTACGAGGTGCGCGTCACGCACGACGACAACTGCGACGCCGAGGAGACCAACTACGTGGTCAGCGTCTACAACCACGGAACCGTGACCGTCTTCACCGGCACCTTCACCGGTCCCGGCGTGTCCAGCGGCCGCGGCACCGGCACGCTGATCACGCGCTTCCAGGTAGGCGATGTCGCGGCGCCCGAGCCGGAGACGGCCCTCTCGGACACCTACCGCGGCAGCGGGGACCAGGTGTTCGTCCTCAACCCGAACGGCGAGGTGCTCGACCAGACCCCCTACACGCTGAACCTGGGATCCTCCTCGCCGGAGGTCTACGTCATCGCCACCGCCGGCAACTACCACGTGGACCCGCAGGTCGAGCGGGTGTATGGGGACAAGCAGCGCGCAGTAGCGCAGGCCGAGCAGCAGGCGGCAGCGCGGCCGGCGCTGGGAGGGCAGGTGTCGCAGCGGATGCAGTCGATCACGGCATTCAACAACTTCGACGACCGTCCGCCCGTATGGGAAGGGTCCGCCGACCCGGGCCGGATCGCGGAGCTGCAGGCGCGGCCCGCGGTCAAGGAGGGCGACCGGTTCAGCTTTACTGACCGTGACGACGGGCCCCTGGACTTCACTGCCCGCCGGGTCGCCACGGACGGCACGACGACCGCGGTGATGTGGGTGGAGGACCGGGAGTGGGAGCCGACCTGCGCCAGCCGGGGTGACTGCGTGACCCAGGAGATGATGGACGCGGTTGCCGTGCGCTTCCTCCGCCCCGGCGGAAGCAACGACATCTACGACTGGGTCACCGCCATTTTCGGCGCCCCGTGGGGCCCGCACAGCGTGCTGGGACGGGACGGCCAGCCGATCCTGATTCCCGCCGATGCCGCCAAGCAGATCGACATCTTCTTCTACGACATCGAGGCCGACGGGTACCCGACGGGATCGCGCATCATCGGCTACTTCTGGGGCCTGCACAACCGCCTTCGCGAGCCGGACCATCCCCTCTTTCAATACTCCATCGAGCGCCTGGCGTTCTTCATGGACTCGCCGTTCCTGGCGTCCGCCACCGGCGACACCTGGGAAATTGGTGACCGCCGGCCGAGTGTGACCGTCGGCACCCTGGCGCACGAGTTCCAGCACATGATCCACTTTTATCAGAAGCCGGTCCTGCGGAACGCCATCAGCGAGACGTGGCTCAACGAGCAGGCTTCCGAGGTGGCCGAGGACCTGATCGCCGACAAGGTGATGATCGACGGGCCGCGCGCGGTCGCCTACGACGACCCCACCGCGGGCGCTCCGGGAAACCTCGGGTCACGCCTTCCCGACTACAACCTCCACAACGACATCCAGGTCACTACCTGGGACGGCTACCTGGCCAACTACTCGATCGCCTACGCGTTCGGCGCCTACGTAGCCCGCAACTACGGCGGCGCCGCGCTGTTCGGCGACATCGTGCAGAGCGATCGCGCCGGCGTCGGCGCCATCGAGGGGGCGATACGCAACCAGGGCCGCGACGAGTCTTTCCTGGACGTGCTGACGAACTGGGGGGCCGCCAACCTGCTGTCGGACAACACGGCCGCGCCAGCCCCGTACCAGTACAACACCGGCACCTGGCGGACCTCATACGCCGACGGCCTGGAGTTCCGGCTGGGGTCGATCAACCTGTACAACTACACCTATGCGCGGGGCCGCCTGGCCCGCCCCGGTCCGTACCTGCACCCGCTGCCCGTGTTCAACGAGCGCGTGCAGCCGCCGCACTCCAACATGTACACCACGCTGGGACGCAACTCCGGCACCCTGAGCCTGCGCGTCACCGCGGAGTCCGACAACGTCATCACGGTGGTGGTCAAGGAGTGACGTTGGGCGTCACGGCATGACGCGCGCCGGCGCGGTGGTGGCCCTGTCCGCCGGCGTGCTCCTGGCCTGCGCCTCGCCGGCGGAGGAGGAGCCCGCCGCGCCGGACTCGGCCGGGCAGGACCAGGTCATCGAGCTCACCGGCCGGGTGACGGTGACCGGCTCGGCGCCGCGGACCATCCTGGTCCTGGTCACCGAGACCGACCACTACGAGATCGTCGGCGATCTGGCGCCGGAGCTGCGCACGCTGCAGCAGGTCCAGGTCACCGTCCGCGGCCGCGTCGTCCGCGAGGCGGCCGGCCCCGGCTTCCCGGCGCAACTCCAGGTCGACTCCTACACCCGGGTCCCGCGCTAGGAGTCTGTCGGATTTGCCGCGCCAGCGGGAAAGCCGACGGACTCCGACGCGAAAGGTGGGGATGGGCCAAGAGCGGAGCCGAAGGCGACGGTCTTGGGGCGCTAGCGAAGCCCGAGCTGCACCTTGATCGCGCGCTCGACGGCATCGAGCTCCCGCCGGTCGAGCGTGCAGAGATACCTGCCCAACCGGCTCTTCGCCGCCGTCGTGATCTGGTCGGCCATCGCCTTGTTGCGGGCGCCGTCGACCGTCACGACCGCCTCACTCGGAAAGGCCGGCTTCGCAGAGGACGAGAGCGGTACCACCTGCACGCGGTTGAGGTGGCGATTGGCGGCGTCGTTGCTGACGATCACCGCCGGCCGGCGCTTGCGAACCTCGCCGCCGCGGGCGGTCTGAAACGACACCCACCAGACCTCACCGCGCTTCATCGCCGGCATCCGCGATCAGGTCGTCGGCCCATTCGGCGGCGTCGCGCTCCCGGAGTTCCTGGGCCGCCATCTCGGCATAGGAAGCCTCGAGCTCGGGACCGACGACGTACGGACGCACCAACTCCTGGATGAAGCCTGCGATGCGCCGGGCACCCACCTTGTCGTACAGACCCTGGTACACTTCATCGTCGAGCGTGATCGTGAGCTTGCGACTCATGCCGCTATACGTATAGTACACGTACAGCGCGAGTCAACCGGGCTGTACGCCGGGTCGAGGGGTGAAACCACTGCCCGGTATCGCGTAGATTAGCCGATGCCATGGACCGCGACGCGCTCCTCGCCCACGTCCGCGCGACCCACTTCGAGTCCGGGGACCGCGACCGCGCGGTGGCGGACGCCCGCCGCATCGCGCGGTTTCTGAAGCGCTCGGGCGCCCGCAAGGTCGTCGGGATCGGCTCCGCGTTCGACCGGACACGGCCGTTCACCCATCGCTCGGACATCGACCTGGTCGCTGACGGCATACCGGCCCGGCGCTTCTACGCGGTGTCGGCCGAGGCCGCCGCCATGACCGGGTTCCTGCTGGATCTGACCGCCGGGGAGACGGCGGCCCCGGCGCTGCTCGCCGCCGTGCGCGAGCAGGGAACGGAGCTGTGACCCCGGAGGAAACGCTTCTGCGGCGGCTGGCCGCGGAGGTCTCCAACGAGCTTGCCAGCCTGGAACAGCTCGCGGCGGAGCTGGCGGGCGCTCCGAGCGGGTCCGACACCTATTCGCTGCGGGCTCGAGGATCGATCCTGCACGACTTCTACAGCGGGGTGGAACGGATCTTCGTGCGTATCGCAGGCGAGCTGAACGGCGGCGTCCCGCAGGCCGAGCGGTGGCATCAGGAGCTCCTTGGCGACATGGTGCTGGATATCCCGAAGGTCCGGCCTGCCGTGATCGACGCCCGCCTGGCGAAGGAGCTGGGCGAGTATCTGCGGTTCCGGCACGTCTTCCGCAATGTCTACGGATCGGGACTGGAAGCGGATCGCCTGCAGCCCCTGGCCGACCGCCTGCCCGCCACCCTGGCGGCCTTCCGCGAGCGCATCGGCGCGTTTCTCTCGTGGATGCTCGGCGACTCCCCGGCTTGAGCGGGAGGGGTGGCGGTCAGAGCGCAGCCGGCGGCCACTCACCTGCCGGAGGAGGATGCACGGCGTCCGGCGAGCCTGCGCCCAGGCCGCACACCTTTCCGGCCTTCCGCGCGGCGCGCGCCCGGATGGCCGGCGTGACGTAGGCCGCGACCGCCCTCAGCGCTGTCGCCAGGACAGCCAGGTCGTCGCAGAACCCGGCCGGCGCGGCGTCCGGAATCGCGTCCAGCGGCACGATGAAGTAACCGAGGGCGGCGTGGGCGCACTCCCGTGCCCAGGCCGGCGTCTCCGCGGACGCTGCCACGTACCTGAGCGCCAGCGCCCGTTCGACCACGGCGCCGCCGGCGTCCCGCGCGGCGGTGCGCAGCTTGTCCCGGAACGACGCCTCGCCGTACGCCGCCGCATACTCCCCGGCACGCTCCGCCCTCCCGGCCTCGGACGACCCTCTGCCGATCCGTCCGGAGGAGAAGGAATAGGCAAGCAGCAGGCCGGCGAGCCGCCGCCGCGCCGCCGGTC
>JAPPNY010000238.1 GCA_028818385.1 Spirochaetaceae bacterium | reverse complement strand
CAGCTCCGGGTTCCGGAGGGTTGCACGAACAGATACAATCCCTCTCCGTCGCAGTATCTTCCCGGTGGCGCGCTGCGCACAAACGCGGCCGTCAGCGCCTTGTAGGGGTGCCGGCCGCGAGGCTTGGTTCTGCGCGGCGGCCGATCTGCCCGGGTGACTCTATCCATTCCGCCATAATATACCGGATTCCGGTGCATCGTCCCGGACTATCTTGACAACCTTTGGCGTGAAGAATATCACGAAAAGCGCCAATATTGTGGTCGTTTATGGACGCCGTCGGACGCCGACACACAACATGGGACTCCGCTCAGCCGTAGCTGTGATGGCAACGGCCTGTACCTGCAAGTTCAGCCCTCCGGCGCTCGGAGCTGGGTCCAGCGGCTGATGATCCACGGCCGGCGCCGGGAGCTGGGCCTCGGCGGTTTCCCGCTGGTCTCGCTCGCCGAAGCGCGGGAGAAGGCCTTCTCGAACCGCAAGCTCGCCCGCGAGGGCGGCGATCCGATGGCCGGCCGGCGCCGCGGCGAGGGGATGCCGACTCTCGCGGAGGCCACCGAGCGGGTTTGGAAAGACAAGAGTCCGGGCTGGAGCCACTCCGGGCACGCGCAGGAGTGGATGGCGAGCCTCACGCGGCACGTGCTCACCTACATCGGCGACAAGCCGGTGGGCGAAGTGACGAGCGCCGACCTGCACTTCGTGCTGCGGCGCATCTGGCACAGCCGGCCGGCGACCGCGCGGCGGGTGCGCCAGCGGATCCACGCCGTGATGGAGTGGGCCATCGCGCTGCACCTGCGCGACGACAACCCGTGCGACCGGCTGGGCAAGGCGCTGGGCGCGCAGCAGGACCAGGTGCAGCACATGCGGGCGCTGCCGCACGGCGAGGTGGCTGCGGCGATCAGGGCGGTGCAGGCGTCGGAGGCCACGGCGGTCGTCAAGCTGGTGTTCGAGCTGCTGGTGCTCACCGCGGCGAGATCCGGCGAGGTGCGCGGGGCGAGGTGGAGCGAGATCGACCTGCCGGCCCGGGTGTGGACGATTCCCGCCCGGCGCATGAAGTCACGGCGCGATCACCGCGTGCCGCTCTCCGGGCGCGCAGTGGAGGTACTCGAGGCGGCGCGGCAACTCGGCGGCGGATCCAGTCCACTGGTGTTCCCAAGTCAGGGAGACAAACCGATCACCATCACGCGGCTGCCGCGGATCCTGCAGAGCGTGAATGTGGATGCCGTGCCGCATGGCTTCCGGTCGTCGTTCCGGGACTGGGCCGCCGAGGAGACCAACCATCCGCGAGAGGTTGTTGAGGCCGCGCTGGCGCACGTCGTCGGCAACCAGACCGAGGCGGCGTACGCCCGGTCGGACCTGTTCGAGCGGCGGCGGCGGCTCATGGACGAGTGGGCGAGCTATCTCGCCAGTAGTCCAACTTCAATCCAGGTGCCCGCCACCACCACAGTTGCGTGAGTTGAGGCACTGGATTCGGCGCAACCTTGTTCAACTAACGGGCGTCCACATAGACCAGGTATGCCGTTGACAGCCACCGTGTAGCTACCGTAGATCTACACATGGGAGGCAGTTGATGAGTACAAGTACTGTCGTACGCGCTCGGATCGACAGCGACACCAAGGCACGCGCGAGCGAAGCACTTCGTGCCATGGGCTTGTCGGTGTCCGATGCCATTCGCCTGCTGTTGCTGCGGGTGGCGGATGAAAAACAGTTGCCTTTCACCGTTCGGGTGCCGAATGCCACCACGGTCAAGGCGATGCAGGAACTGGAGGAGGGCAAAGGCAAGCGCTTCGAAACCGTCGAGGAGCTGTTTGAGGACCCCGGAACTTGACTTGCTGACCCCCGTGCGGTCCGCGCCGTTCAAGCGTGACGTAACGCAATCGGTTCAGCGTAGCAGGATGGTCACGGCCGCTTGCGATCGCAACGACGTGTGGCCCGCACCCGGCACGTTGCTCCTGGATCTGGCGTCCCGGCAGGCGCTCGGCGCGGTACCGTTACCATGGGTGCTGGCGGCTCGAATCCTGGAGGAGCCTGACGAGACGGCGGCGCAGCAGTTTGTGCGCCCGA
>JAPPNY010000044.1 GCA_028818385.1 Spirochaetaceae bacterium | reverse complement strand
GTCCACGGCCGCTGGCCCTGGACCCGCATCGCCATGCACATCAGCCGCGACGGCGGCCGCAACTGGGGCCGCAAGGCGGTGGTGGAGGAGATTCCCGACCACGCCACCGGCGGCGGCTGGAACACGCCGCGCCTGCTGCACCTCGGCGGCGGCCGCCTGCTGATGATCTGCGACTGGGGCCCCCCGTACGAGCAGGAGTACACCCCCAAGAGCAAGATTTTTTCCTGGCACTCCGAGGACGGCGGCGTGACCTGGAGCGAGAAGGCGGAGACCGGCATCACCGGCCACATCTGCCCGTGCCTGTTCCGCACCCGTTCCGGCAAGATCTTCCTCGCCGCCGACGGCTGGGACGGCACCACCTGGAGCGTCGACCTGTGGGTGTCCGAGGACGAGGGCGCCTCGTGGCAGGGACCGACCGTCGTCTCCGCCTCCCGCGAGCTGTGGCTCAACGAGGCCACCTTCGTGCAGCTCGAGGACGGCACGCTGGTGTGCTACATCCGCGAGGACCAGGAGCGGCTGCGCGGCTACAAGGCGATCTCGCACGACGACGGCGCCACCTGGCAGGGTCCCCACCCCACCCACCTGCTGTCCTGCATCGGGCGACCCGAGGCCGGCCTGCTGCGCAGCGGCGAGGTGATCGTATTCTACGGCTTCAGCAACGCGCCGCGCCTGCTGGTGCTGCACGCCGAGAGCCAGGCCAGCGCCGCCGACCCGGACTGCGTGGAGAACGCCACCAGGTCGCATCTCTCGCCCGACTTCCGCCGTTTCTTCGTGGAGCACGACCGCAGCATCCATCCCGACGGCGCCTACTCCGGCTGGGTGCAGCTGCCGGACGGCGACCTGTACGTGGTGCAATACATCGTCGACGACGCCCCCATGGCATTCATCCGCAGCTACCGCATCAGCCGCGACGACTGGATCCTGGCTCCCGAGGGCGGCATCCCGCAGATCGACTCCTCGCGTTACCAGGAGGCGCTCTACCACGAGCAGGCCATCGAAGCCAGCGCCAAGCTGTACCGGCCGGGGGCCGACGCCAGCGGCGACTGACCCGCCTCCGACTGCCGGTGGGGCCGGCAAAGCCCGTGAGGCGCTCCGGTTTGACAGCTCGCAGCGGCGCTCCCATACTGGCGCACCAGCCATGGGACCGCCGCTGCTGAGCGTTCGCAACCTCCGGACTCACTTCCGCACCACGCTGGGCACGGTGCACGCGGTCGACGACGTGTCGTTCGACATCCACCGCGGCGAGGTGGTGGGGCTGGTGGGCGAGAGCGGTTGCGGCAAGTCGATCACGGCGCGCTCCATCCTCGGCATCGTGCCGCCGCCGGGGGCCGTGGTCGGCGGCAGCATCCTCTACTCCGGCGCGGCCGCGGAGCAGCCGATGGACCTGGCCCGGCTCAGCCCCAAGAGCGCTGAGCTGCGCCGCTTCCGCGGCCAGGAAATCGCCATGATCTTCCAGGAGCCGATGAGCGCGCTCAGCCCCGTGCACACGGTGGGCGACCAGCTCATCGAGGCGCTCAAGCTGTATCACTCCGGCCTCGGCGACGACGCGGCGCGGGAACGCGGCATCGAGTTGCTGCGGCAGGTAGGAATTCCGAGTCCCGAGAAGCTGATCGACGCCTACGTGTTCGAGCTCAGCGGGGGCATGCGCCAGCGCGCCCTGATCGCCATCGCGATATCCGGGGAGCCGGAACTGCTGATCGCCGACGAGCCCACCACGGCCATCGACGTCACCATCCAGGCCAAGGTGCTGGGACTGCTCAAGGAGCTGCAGGCGCAGACCGGTATGGCGATCCTGTTCATCACCCACAACCTCGGGGTGATCGCGGAGCTGGCGGACCGGGTCAACGTGATGTACCTGGGACGGATCGTGGAGAGCGGCTCGGTGTACGACCTGTTCGACGATCCCCGCCACCCCTACTCGCAGAAACTGCTGCAGTCGATACCGAGCATAGCGGTGGAACCGGGTTCGCAACTGCAGACCATCGAGGGATCGCTGCCCGACCCCTACCTGCGGCTGCGCGGCTGCCGGTTCGCCGAGCGCTGCAGCGAGTTCATGGCGAATGTGTGCGACGG
>JAPPNY010000161.1 GCA_028818385.1 Spirochaetaceae bacterium | reverse complement strand
TAGCCCGGATAGCTCACCACAGGGGTATACACGGGGTGGAATTTGTGGTTATCTGTATATGGTGAAAACAAATACAAAGCCACAAGGAACCACCCCGTGGAGACACACTGTACTACAGAGCAACTCGCTTTTGAACACCTCGGTCGGCGCTCGGTCGTGGGCGCGTTTGACGGCGGTCGACTGACATCGGACGGCGGCGTACTGCTGCTGCGTGAAGCTGACCGGTTGTTTGGCGTCACTGCTAGACTGGCCGCCTGCTTCGGTGACCATCGCGATCCCACGCGGGTCGAGCATGGCCTGCCGACCCTGATCGCACAGCGGGTGCTGGGCCTGGCGATCGGCTACGAGGATCTGAACGACCATGACCGACTGCGTGACGACAGCGCTCTGGCGCTGGCCAGTGGTTGCGCCGATGTGAGCGGCGAGCAACGGGTGCGCGAACGTGACCGCGGGCACGCCCTGGCCGGTTCGAGCACCTTGAACCGGCTGGAGCTGGGCGAGCCGGCGACCGCGGAGTGTGATCGCTACAAGAAGATCGTCGCCGATGGCGAGAAGATCGACACGCTTCTGGTCGATCTGTTTCTGCACAGCGAGCGGCGAGCGCCACAGCAGGTAGTGCTGGATCTGGATGTGACCGACGACGCGCTACACGGAACTCAGGAAGGCCGGTTCTTCCATGGCTACTACGGCCATTACTGTTATCTGCCGCTGTACCTCACCTGTGGCGAGCACGTGCTGCGATGCCGTCTGCGCCGCGCCGACGGCGACCCCAGTGACGGGGCAGTGGAAGAACTGGCAGCGGTAGTGGCGCAGATCCGCCAACGCTGGGCTGATACGAAGATTCTGGTGCGTGGTGACTCGGGATTCTGTCGTGAACGGATCATGGCTTGGTGTGAGGGGCAGGGCGTCGATTACGTGCTCGGCTTGGCGCGCAACGCACGTCTACAGAAGCGTATCGACAAGGCGCTGCGCAAGTCGCGGCGACGCGGCGCGGCGACCGGGCAGGCGTCGCGGCGGTTCCGGGAGTTCCGCTACCGGACGCTCAACTCCTGGAGCCGGCGCCGTCGGGTCGTGGCCAAGGCCGAGTGGCTGCCTGGCGCCGGCGGCAGCAATCCACGCTTCGTGGTAACCAGCCTCGACCGCCACACGATTGCCAAGCAGGTCCTCTACGAACAGCTGTACTGCGCCCGTGGCGACATGGAGAACCGGATCAAGGAGCAGCAACTGTGGCTGTTCGCCGACCGCACTTCGGCGGCGACGATGCGCGCCAATCAGTTGCGGCTGTACTTCTCCGCGTTTGCCGGCATCCTGATGACGATCCTGCGCCGCGCGGGACTGCAGGGAACCGCACTTGCCGACGCACGTTTCGACACGATCCGCTCGCGGCTGATCAAGCTGGCTGGACGGATCACGGTGTCGGTGCGCAGGGTGCGGATTTCGTTCTCGTCGGTCTATCCGCTGCAGGAGCTGTTCGCACAGGCGCTCACGGCCCTGCGCGCCGCCCCCGTGTGCAACGCCCCGCTGCGTGTCGCACCCGGATAGCGCCCGCCGCACCGACCACGACACTCACCGCAGCAGGCCCGTCAGGTGAGATGTGCCCAAAACACCGCGGCTTCAGCGCGTGTGATCACCAATTACGAAGCTGTCGACGGCGCTTGGCACGGAACACAGACGCTGCGCCGCCCCAGGTCCCCCTCTTGCTCTCTGACAACCCAGCGACATCGACTCGGGCCCAAGATCAAGCCAGCCGATCGCCTTGGTGAGCGAAGCGGGCTAGCGACCGGGCGCTGGCTTCGCGACAGCGCGCCGGTGCTGGTTGCTGCCGCCGAAGGCGCGGAGCTCGACGGGCCGTGCCCGACGCACCTGGACGTGCGCAGCGACAACATCTGCTTCCGCGACGGACGCGCGTTGCTGGTGGACTGGAACCAGACCGTGCTGGCCCACCGGGACGTGGACATCGCCTGCTGGCTGCCGAGCCTGCACGCCGAGGGCGGACCGGCTCCGGAGGGGATCCTGCCGGACGCGGGGCCGCTGGCGGCGGTGATCAGCGGGTTCTTCGCCGAGCGGGCGGGCAAGCCGGTGATCCCGACCGCGCCGCGCGTGCGGGTGGTGCAGAAGCAGCAGCTCCGCACCGCGCTGCCGTGGGCGGTACGTGCGCTGGAGCTGCCCGCGCTCGACGGGCCGGCGGCGGAGTAGACTGCCGACAGACGCGCGGTGAAGATGAAGGGCGAGATGAAGTCTGACAGCATGGGGTCACGCGTCCTCCTGCTCGTGGCGTTGCTGGGTGGCGGCGGCGTCGGATTGGCGCAGTCCGCCGAGACGGTCATCGAGCCGCTGAGCGGGACGCCGTTTCCGACCTCCCTGATGCCGCCGGCGGCCGAGGCGGCGCAGCAACTCGCGGGAACCGGACTGCGGGCACGGGCGGTTCTGTTCATCAGCGTGCACGTCTACGCGTTCGGCCTCTATGCCGATGCGGAGGCCGCCCGCACGACGCTCTCGGAGTTTTCGGGACGGTCGGCGGCGCAACTCGCCGGAGATCAGCGATTCTATCGCCGTCTGCTCGACCTGGAGTTCGCGATGACCCTTCGCCTGGTCATGGTGCGAACCGTAGCCGGCACGGACGTGGCGAACGCGTTCGACGAGGCGCTGCGACCCCGCCTGGCCGCGGCCGGAGCCTCCGCGGACGATGAGGGGGCGCTGCGACGGTTTCGCGCCTATTTCGATGCGCCGGAGATCAAGACCGGCACCGAGATCGTGTTCGCGTGCAGCCCGGCTGGCCGGCTGTCGACCGCGATCGGCGGAGCCGAGCGGTCGCCCATCGACTCGCCCGCGCTCTGCCGGGCGCTGTTCGACGTGTACCTGGGCTCGGAGCCGATTTCGGTCGAGGGCAGGAAGACCGTGATCGGCCGATTCCCGGAGCTGCTTGCGGGCACGGCTGGCTGATCCGATGGAACGCGTGCCGACCGCGCCGGAAGAATTCCTCGCGTCGTTGCCGGCGGAGATCGGCGGCGACATGACGGCGCTCGACGCACGGATACGGGCGGCGCTGCCCGGCCGCAGCCGCTGCCTGTGGGAGGGCGTCTTCTGGGGCGGCAGCGAGCAGCGGATCATCGGCTACGGTGACATGTCGTACGTGCGCTCGGACAAGAAGCGGGTGGAGTGGTTCCTGGTCGGTCTGGCGCGCCAGAAGAGCTACTACAGCGTCTACGTCAACGCGGTCGAAGGGCGCCGGTATCTGACCGAGGCGTACGCCGGGCGGCTGGGCAAGGCGAAGGTGGGCAAGAGCAGCATCAGCTTCCGCGCGCTCGCCGATGTCGACCTTGACGTTCTGAGCGAGCTGATCGAGCGAGCCGGCGAGCTGTCGAGGCCGGACGGTTCCACGTAGTCGGCGCTACAGCTCCTTCACCAGGTAGCAATGGAGCTCCTCGTCCCTGTGCTGATTGCCGTCGCGGTCCCAGTACGTGTAGCCCGAAGTGAACTGTCCGAATGACGATTCTTCGAAGCCCAGCTTTCGGTACAGCACGCGGGCGGCATCCTGCTGCGGGTTGTAGGCGGCGACTTCGAGCCCCACCTGGCCGATTCCCCGTTCGCGGACGAGCTCCACCGCCGCTTCCATGAGTTGCCGCCCGATCCCGCGCCCTCGTGCCCGTTCCAGAACCAGGAGATCGCCGATCTCGGCACATCCAAGGCTTCTGCCCTGATCGGTCAGATTCGCGGAGTCCACCGGCCACCGCACGTAGACGTGACCGACCGGTGCCTGGCCATCCCACGCTGCCAGATAGGTGATGAGGCCGGCGCGTTGCCGCCGCAGGCGCCGGGCATGGCGGCTTCCCGGCGCTCCCGGAGATTCAGGGAAGGCTCCGGAAAGCGCCGGCAGATCGGATGCCTCGACGCGCCGGACGGTGCTCATCTGGAGAAGTCTCGATCCTGGAGCGACGTCGGGATTCCCGCGGCGTACAGCGCGGCGCGCCACTCGGCAAGCGCGGCCGAGCGGGACTCCTGCGTGTTCCAGTGCCGCGGCCGGGGGCTGGTCGACGGCAGCTCGGCGACCTCGGCCTGCAGCCCGCCGAAATGCCGCCGCCACTCCCGCGCGCGGCGTCCGTTGAGCAGGATCGGAAACGGACCCCGTTCGGCCAGCAGCGCTCCGACCGCGTTGGGCTCGGCGTCCCGGATGCGGTCATCGCCCGATCCCTGCCGCCGCACGCGGGCGTACAGGTCCCAGATCGCCAGGCCGTGGCGTCGCACCGCGGCGACCCGCTCCGAGTACGGCTCCCCGTGATGCGCGATCACCCGGCAGTAGGCGAGCACGCTCCAGAACCGGTTCTGAGGGTGTCCGTAATACTGCCCGGTCTCCAGGGACACGACGCTCGGAAAGGAGCCGAGCACCAACGCACGGATCGGACCGTCGGGGAGGATAGGCGGCAACCCCTCCAAGAGCGGCCGGGCCGGCGTTCCGGAGCTCCCCTTCATTGACGAAATCGCCGAGATCACCGTTGACCAGTCTTCCGTCGCCAGTACAATCGCGTCTTGCTCTGTCGGGCGGCACCGCCGCTCGCGTAGCTTCCCAAATCCACAGTACGCGAATACGCGACTCCCATCATCATGGTCCAAGTATTGAAGTATCCGAAGACGCCGTACTGGCCGTACTCGCCGGGGGACCCCAGGGACGGTGACGAGCTGGCCGACCCGGCGCTATTCACCGGGCGCCCGATCGTCGTGACCGAGAAGCTGGACGGGGGCAACACGCTGCTCCATCGGGGCCACGTGTACGCGCGCAGCGTGTCCGCGCCCCCGACCGGAAAGTGGATGGCGATGGTCAAGAAGCACCATGCCTGGAAGGTGACGGAGCCCGACGTGTCTCTCTACGGCGAAGACATCTACGGAGTGCATAGCATCGAATACGCTCCGGTCCCCGAGAACGAGACGTTCCATGCGTTCGGACTTCGCAAGGCCGGCGATGGCTTCTCTTCGTTCCGCGCGATGGTGAGCTATGCTCAGGAGCACGAGATACCGGTGGTCCCGATCCTGTTCGAAGGGACGTTCGCCGCGGTCCGCGACCTTCGCGATTTCGTGAGCACGGCTCACGCGGAGCCGTCGGCGCTGGGCGGCGCGCGGGAGGGAGTCGTGATACGGGCGGCGTCCGGGTTCCCGGCAGAGGAGTTCAGGTCGAACATCTGCAAGAGCGTCCGGGCCGGACACGTCCAATCGGAAGAACACTGGTCTAAGACCTGGAAGGCGTGCCGCATCGCGCGACCCTCTACGAACACCCTACAGACCCGGGGAGGTAGCGGATGATGAAGCGGACGATCTGGCGCGAGCGCTCGCCGAGCCGGATCGCGTGTTGGGCCGGCGTCATCTCGGCGAAATACACGCCGGTGACGGGATCGACCTGCAGCGACTGCAGCGGGTGACCCGCAACCCGCGCCCGGCTGGGCGTGGACACGAATGTCGTCCGGTTCGTCAAGAGTTCGGAGTACGAGTGGCCTCGGTCGGGCGCCAAGGCGATGCCGAGGGTCCACTCGCCGGCAGCGCGCCCGCCGAGTTGTCCCACCAGGCCGCTGTAATGGTCGACCATTTCGGCGTCGGTCGCCGATTCCGCGCCGCCGATGCGGCGCACGTGAACGCCGGGCTGTCGCTCGGCCGGCAGCCCCTCGATCCGTAGCGCTGCATCGAGCGAGAACGTCGGGATACCTGACGCCGCGAAATACGCCAGCGCCTTGATCCGGGCGTTTTCCTCGGCGGTATCCGCGGACTCGACGGCGTCGACCGTGAGTCCCAATTGAACCGGGTCGAAGATCTCCAGGGCCAGATGGTCGAGCATGGCCCGCCAGTCCTCGATCTTGCCGGGGTTCGAGCTTCCCAGCAGCAGCCGGGCGCTGCTCACCGCAGGGGTCACAGGCTGCGTGCGCCGTCGAATCCCAGCACGTTCTCGTTATCGCGGATCGCGTCATCGATCTCCTGTCCGTGGGAGCGCACGTATGCCCATGCATTGGCCAAGTCTTCTGCTCGCAGCGTCGGATACGCGTGCAGCAGATCCGCTTCGCTGGCACCAAGCCGACGTGCCTGCTCCAGAATCCAGACGGGGATTCGGGTTCTGACGATACACGACTCTCCTCCACACACTCCCGGAATGCTCTCGATACCTGGCAGCGCATCGCCCACATCGCGCGCGACCCATTGCAGCACCTGCGCTTTCTCCGCTCGCGTCATGGCCGTCAACAGCTTCTCGACCTGTCCGAGTGCGCTCATCGCTCGCCTCCCGAGAGATCCGGGCATCGCCGCGATCCTACACCCGTAAGGGGCGCACGGCATGATCCCAACCGCGGACCGCAAGCGTCACAGGCCGCCGGCGCCGTCGAACCCCAGTCCGCGCTGCTTCATGCTCACGAATCCGCGCGCCCCGATCACCACGTGATCCAGCAGCGCGATGTCCAGCAGCTCCGCGCTCTCGCGGATGCGGCGGGTGACGGAGGTGTCTTCCGGGCTCGGGGCGGGGTCCCCGGACGGATGGTTGTGGACCACGATGACGTTCGGGCAGTTCTCGCGGATGGCGGGCCGCAGCACCTCCGCGACTCGCACCGACGCCGCGCACACGGTTCCCTGGTAGACCTCGCGCACGAGCAGCACTTCATGCTTCGTGTTGAGCAGCAGGACGCGAAGCTGCTCCTGTTCCAGGTGCGCCATCTGTGCCCGGAGCAGATGGTACACGTCTTCCGGATCCCGGATCGCCGGCCGGTCGGCGGGCGCGGGGCCGGACGCGCGGCGGCCCAGCTCCAGCGCCGCCAGCACCTGGCACGCCTTCGCCTCGCTCACGCCGTCGAGCGCGCACAGCTCCGTGAACGACGCTCGCGCGAGCCCGGCCAGGCCGCCGAACTCGGACAGCAGCCGCGCGGAGAGCTGCATGACGCTGTGCCCGGGGATCCCGGTGCGCAGCAGGATGGCGATCAGCTCCGGATTGGAGAGCTGGCCGGCCCCAGACAGGCGCAGGCGCTCCCGTGGCCGCTCGTGCGCCGGCAGGTCCCGGATCGTGAGGGTCTGGACAGATATGCCGTTGGCGTGGTTGCACGGTTCCATTCACACCCATATACGGGGTCCGCGGCGGTGACGCTTCACGTCGGCGGCACTTCGCGCTCGTCGCGGATCATGTAGAGCGGGGCACTCGGCAGGGTGCGGATGTGCTCCGGCAGGAACGTCGGCTTGAGATTCGCCTGCTCCAGCGCATCCACGGGGATCCACTCGAGCACGATGCTGGACTCGGCACCTTCGAACCTGCCGCCGCGGCCGCGAGTCGGTGAATCTTCGTCGAGATCGATCTGAAAGTAGAGATTGACCTCCTGGTAGCGCCTTCCGTCGAGCTCGAAGAAGCTGTCGGCGACGATGAGCAGACGGCCGACCGTCGCCGGTTCCCCCAGCTCCTCGATCGCCTCCCGTCGCAACGCTTCGACGGCGCTCTCGCCGAACTCCACGCGGCCGCCGGGCAGGAAGCAGAAGCCCTGACCGACCGCCTGCTCCACCAGCACGCGGCCGTCGTGGATGGCGATCCCGCCCACGCGGTACATGAAGGTCAGGCCGTCGTGGGCGAACACGATCATGCGGTCGTCCATCGGCGTCGGGCTCAACTCCAGCCTGACGTGTAGGGGCCGGGATGGGCGGCGCCGTCCACGAGATGGGTGACCGCGGCGGAGCCTCCGCCCCGGTCGATGCGGTAGATCACGTGGTGCGGCTGGTAGATGTCCGCCATCCGGTCCTCCCAGCCGATCAGGGCCGCCACCAGGACGCGGTTGATGGCGGAGTGGGCGACGATCAGCGTGGTGCGTCCGTCCAGCCGGCCGGCTACTGCGCGCGCCCGCACCAGCATGTCGGCCAGCGACTCGCCGCCGGGCGGCCGGTAGTGCAGGCGGTCCTCATCGCGCCGGGCCAGCTCGCCGGGGTAGGCCGCCTCCACCTCGTCCCTGGTCAAGCCTTCCCAGCGGCCGATGTCGGACTCGGCCAGGTCGGCGTCGATCTCGGCCGCCAGGCCGATGGCACGCTCCACGACGCTCGCGGTCGCCCGCGCGCGTCCGAGCGGGCTGCACAGCAGGCGCGCGACGCCGCGACCGCGCATCGTCTCCGCGGTCGAGCGCGCCTGCGCACGGCCCGTGTCCGTGAGCGGCGAATCGAGCCGGCCCTGGTACCGCCCCTCGGCGTTCCAGACCGTCTCCCCGTGGCGGGCCAGATAGACGGTCACGGATCAGTCGAAGTCCAGGTTCCCGGTGATCCGCGTGCCGTCGCGCCCGAACTCCGCGACGTAGCGCCGGATGCGCTCGCGCGCCTCGGCCAGGTCGTGGTTGTTCAGGTTCAGGTTGAGCAGGTCGATGTACCACGGCGCCTTGAGCTGGCTGCCGACGTAGGTGTCGGCGATCTCGCGCGCGATCGGCAGCGTCGTCGTCTTCGAGTCCTCGTGCACGTCGCGGTCCGCGGCCGCCAGCAGCTTTGCGTACTCCTCGCCCAGCAGGCGGGCGAACATGCCGGCGTCGAAGCGCGTGCCGGCGTCGACGCCCAACTCGGGGTCGGCATCGGTCAGCGCCGCCCCCTTGTGCAGCCACTCCCACAGGATGCTCAGCCGGATCTCGCCGGTCGCCATGTCCTCCATGAGGTAGAGCACGTCGTCGTCGCCGAAGTGGTCGGCCGGCTTCAGCGCCGCCGCCTGCATGCCCTGGCCGAAGGCGTTCCCGTACTGCAGGGCGACGCTCAACAGGTCGCGCGCGCCACGGATCGTGCGCGGCGCGGGTTCAAGCTCCAGCAGTCCGTCGGCGTCCGCGCCGGTGTAGGTGAGCGGCGGGAACTGCCGCCCGAGCTGGTTGGGCTCGCCCGCACGCTCCCAGACCGGCCGCACGATGTGCACCATCTTCCAGTGGGCGACCCACTTGCCGCTGGCGCCGGCCTGCTGTTCGCGCTCCGCGCCGGCGACCGCCTTGGCCATCGACGCCTCCACCCCTTCCGCCGAGCCGACCGGGATGTTGGGCTCCATGCCGCCCTGCCAGAGGGCAAGGCCTCCTGCCGCGTCCGGAGTGTTCACGGCGCGGCGCACGCGGTCCTCGTAGGCGTGCATGTAGCCGTAGGTCATCGTGATCCCGTCGATGTTGGGATTGACGAAGCGGTCGTCCCAGGCCATCGCGTCGGCGACGCTGTTGATGTAGTCCCAGCGGCCGGTGTTGAAGCCGACGAAGCGCTCGCCGAGCGCGGCGCGGATCTCCATCAGTTGAAAGGAGGCTTCGAGCTGCTCGACCAGGACGTAGGTCTTCACGGTGCCGGCGGCCAATCCAAGGTGTCCCTCCAGCGCGCCGAGCAGCCGGTGCCAGAAGGCCGCCTCCTCCGCGGTCTGGATCTTCGGCAGGTAGAGGACGACGGAGGCGCCGCGCGCCCGCAGCGCCGCGTGGTTGGCCGCCACGTACAGGGCGGCGTCGACGATCGAGGCCGAGAGACCGGTGCCGTCCGCCATGCGTACGTGGCGGTCGTCCAGGTGCAGGCCGCGCGCCCGGAAGATGGTGGTGGTGAAGTCGAGCTGTGCGCGCCAGTCGTCGATGACCGGCCGCTTCAGGAACCCCTGTGCCCAGGCGTTCATCTCGCCTGAGACGCCCTCGGCGGCAGCGAGGAACTCCGGCGCGCGCGCGATGCCCAGCCGCAGGTTGCGCTGGTTGTCCAGCGACATGGTCGTCACCTGCCCCAGGGCGTCCTCACCGTCGAACATCCAGCCGTCGGCGCCGGACAGAAGCGCGTAGGCGACGTTGCGGATGCTGCGCGGCAGGGGCGCGTCGGGCTTGGCTCCCGGTCCGGTGCCCTGGATCCACTGCCGCTGCAGGTCGGCGGGGATGGCGCTGCCGGTGAACCGCCCGGCGCGGGCGTCCGCGACCGTGAGGTCCGTGCCGGCGATCGTGGCGCCGGCCGGCAGGAAATCGATGCGGCGCCGCTCCCGCGCCCGCTCGGCGCGGCGGGCGATGCGCCGGCGCATCAGGTCGAGGCGCGGCTCGTTGAGCTCGGCCAGGGCGGCGATGGCGTCGAGCGCCGTGTCGCTGTAGACGTCGTCGTACTGCCGCGCCAGATCGCCGCGGATCTGCACGGCTCGGTTGAAGGAGGCCATGGAGGCGGTATAGTAGCGCCTGATCGCGACTCCCGCAGTGCCAGAATTCCACGCCGTTCCACCCGCCAACCTGCTGTTCATCCTCTCCGACCAGCACAACCTGCGCGGCACCGGCTGCTACGGCGGCGACGGCATCACCCCCAACCTGGACCGGCTGGCCGCCGCCGGCACCCGCTTCACCTCCGCCTACACCAACTGCCCGCTGTGCGTGCCGGCGCGCGCCTCGCTCGCCACCGGCCGCTACGTGCACGACATCGGCTACTGGGACAACGCCCACGGGTACGACGGGCGGGTGCCGAGCTGGGGCCACCATCTGGCCCGGCACGGCCTGACGTGCGACTCGATCGGCAAGCTCCACTTCCGTGGCGGCGACGACAACGGCTTCGCGCGCGAGATCGAGCCGCTGCACGTGGTGGACGGGGAGGGCGACCTGCTCGGCTGCCTGCGCGAGGATTCTCCGGTCCGCAACGCGCGCGCCGGCGTGCTGGACGCCGGCCCCGGCGAGTCGAGTTACCTGGCCTACGACGTGCGCAACGCCGACAACGCCGTCGACTGGCTGCACGCCCATGCCGGCGACCGCCGGCCGTGGGTGCTGTTCGTGGGGTTCGTCTGTCCGCATCCGCCCTACGTCGGACCACCCGGGCACTTCGAACGCTACGACCCCGGCGCGGTGCGGCCGATGCCGCAGGAGGACCCGGCCGACTGGCCCGACCACCCGGCGATCGACGGGGTGCGCGGCGTCCTGAACCTGAACGAACCGCTTACGCCTGAGCAACTCTCGATCTTCCGGCGGGCGTACCTGGCCGCCTGCACCCACCTGGACGAGCAGATTGGCCGCGTGCTGGCCGCGCTCGACGACTGCGGCCTGAGGGACCGCACGCGTGTTCTCTACACCTCCGACCACGGCGAGTCGATGGGCGCGCGCGGGCTGACCGGCAAGCTGACCATGTACGACGAGTCGGCCGCCGTGCCCCTGATCATGGCCGGTCCCGACGTGCCCGCCGGCCGCACCGTCGCCACCCCGGTCAGCCTGGTCGACTGCTTCCCCACGGTCCTCAGCGCGACCGGTTGCCCGCTCGCGGACGAGTGGCGCGCCGACAAGCCGCTGCCGGGAGAAGACCTTCTCGCCCTGGCCGCTGGCGGTGACTGCGACCGCACGGTGTTCGCCGAGCACCATGCCGTGGGCTTCCGCCGCGCGGTCTACCTGCTGCGCGACCGCCGCTACAAGTACGTCCACTACGTCGGCATGCGCCCGCAGCTCTTCGACCTGGCCGCCGACCCGGACGAAGTCCACGACCTGGCCGGCCGGCCCGAGCACGCGGAGACCGTGCGCGGGTTCGAGCGGCGGTTGCGCGCTATCGTCGACCCGGAGGAGGCCGACGCGCGCGCGCATGCCGACCAGCGGCGCAAGGTCTCGGACGCGGGCGGCCGGGAGGCCGTGATCGCGCGCGGCATCTTCGCCAACTCGCCGACCCCGGACGAGGCGCCCACGTGGGAGCGGCCGGTCGGCCGCTGATCGGGTACAGTCGAGCAGGAGGCGGACATCGCATGGAGCTGCACGAGGTCGCCGACAGGGAGTTCGCGCGCAAGGGATTCATGGTGGTGCGGGCAGCCTTCAAACCCTCCGAGGTGGCGGAGCTCCACGAGCGCGCCGACGCGATCGTGGCCGACCACGACGCCTACCAGCGCCGCTACCAGGAGGAGTCCGAGCGAATCGAGGCCGAGCATCCCATGCCGGGCGCGCCGGACCCGACGGCGCAATTCAACGAGGTCCGCCGCCGGCTCCCCGACTTTCCCGAGATCGAGGTCTCCTCTCGCCATCTGCGGCGCCAGAACCGGATCTACCCGAAGCGCCGCCGGTCTGTCGATCCGGCCGAGCGCCGGCAGGCCGTGTCGAACGGGACCGCCTGGGCTGCCTTCTCCGGCCAGATCAACGGGCTGGCCGACTGCGACGAAACATTCGCCCAGGCGGCCGTCCATCCCCGCATCGCCGAGGTGCTCAGAGAAGTGCTGGCCCCGGACGCCAGGCTCTGGTTCGACCACATCTTCGCCAAGGGCGCCCTCAACGACGACCCGCCGTACCATGGCGCCAACCGCTTCCACCAGGACGGCTTCTTCCAGTTCGACCGCCGCACGGTGACCTGCTGGCTCGCCCTGGACGCGGTGACCGAGGAGAACGGGCCGTTCCACTACATCCCGCTGGACGCCGGCCCGGAGGCCGCCGGCTACGGCCGCTTCGACTTCGACGACCTGGGCCCCGATGGCCTCTCCCGCGAGCTGCTCGACGCGGCGGAGATCGTCACCCTGGAGCCCGGCGACCTGGCCGTGCACGACCGCTGGGTCCTGCACGCCACCGGCCCCAATGAGAGCGCCAAGCCCAGATGCGGCTGGGCGCTGCACTACATCGACGCCCGCGCCCGCTTGGGCGAGTTCGACCGCCCGCGCCCCGACGCGACCCGCTTCGCGAAGGTCACGGCGGAGGGCTACCACATTCGCAACGGCAAGCTGACCGGCAACCGCGCGTGGCCGCTGGTGTGCGGGCAGTCCGTACCAGGAGGAATCTGAACCATGGGCCTACGCGTCACCGTCTGGAACGAGTTCGTCCACGAACGCGACAACGAGTTCGTTCGCAGCATCTATCCCGACGGCATCCACGAGCAGATCGCCGGCCACCTGCGCGGTCAGGAGGGGCTGGAGGTCCGCACCGCCACCCTCGACCAGCCCGATCACGGCTTGACCGAAGAGGTGCTCGACGCCACCGACGTGCTCATCTGGTGGGGCCACGCCGCCCACGCCAAGGTGCGTGACGACATCGTCGACCGCGTGCAGGAGCGCGTCCTGCGCGGCATGGGGCTGATCGTCCTGCACTCCGGCCACTACTCGAAGATCTTCAAGCGCCTGATGGGCACCACCTGCAGCCTGACGTGGCGGGAGGCGGCCGAGCGCGAGCGGCTGTGGGTGGTGAGCCCGAACCATCCGATCACGCGCGGCTGCGGGCGCTTCATCGAGATCCCCAACGCGGAGATGTACGGCGAGTTCTTCGACATCCCCGATCCGGACGAGCTGTTGTTCGTGAGCTGGTTCGAGGGAGGCGAGGTGTTCCGCAGCGGCGCGGTCTGGCACCGCGGGCAGGGGCGCATCTTCTATTTTCGGCCCGGCCACGAGACCTTCCCGATCTTCCATCACCCAGGGGTGCTGCACGTGCTCACCAACGGCGTCCGCTGGTGCGCCTTCTCCGGCAACGACGAGATGGTGACTATCGTCGGGACGCCCAACGAGAAGGAGCCGTTCGAGGAGCTCTCCGCCAAGGACTACGACGTGGGCAAGCTCAAGCACCCGACGGAGTCCGGCGCGGACGGCGCGTAAACGGCGCCGTGTGGGACACGCTGTTTCCGACCACCGTGGTCGGATCGATCACCCGGCCGTGGTTCTTCCGCGAGCGCGTCGACCGCTACCTGGAGGAACGGGCGGCCGGCCGCGAAGTGTCCGACGCCGAGCTCCTGGAGCTGATGGACCGGTCGATCCCGTACGTGGCCGCCCTGCAGGAGGCGGCCGGCGTCGACGTGATCTCCGACGGCGAATGGCGGCGCAAGTCCTACCTCGGGATCATCGCCGACATGGTGTCCGGCTTCGAGCTGCACAAGGCGTTCGTCGACGACGGCGTCCACGACGGCTACGTCGGCTACACGATCACCGGGCGGATCGAGCCATTCGACGAAGGGCTGTTCGCCCGCGAGGGCACGCGCCTCTCGGCGCACACCAGCAAGCCCGTGCGCGTGGCGATACCGACGCCGTACCACATCGCGCAGGTGCACTGGCAGGAGGAGCGCTCGGGGGAGGCGTACCCCGACCGACGCGCCGTGGTGGAGACGCTGGTGCCGATCATCCGCAACGAGGTCCGGCTCATGGCGCGCGCCGGCATCCGCTTTGTGGGCTTCGACGACACGAGCATCGGCTCGCCGTACGCGGAGGATCCGGACTCGGAGGAGTTCCGGGAGGAGCTGGCCTGTGCGGTCGATTCGTTCAACCGCGTGGTCGAGGGGATCGACGGCATCCACACCTCCCTGCACCTGTGCGGCAAGCGGAACGTGGGCGCGGAGCGGCGGCTCGGCTACGACCACCTGCTGCCCGCGCTGCAGGAGCTGAACGTCGACATGACGATGTTCGAGCTGCGCGACATGGACGAGTACGACCGCGAGCTGCTGCGACGATTGCCGGCCCGCATGCAGGTGGGCTGCGGCTGCCTGACGGCCAAGCAGCACGGCGCCGAAACGCCGGAGGAGGTGGCCGGCCACGTCCGCAAGGTGCTGGAGGTGGTCGAGCCCGAGCGCGTGGTCCTGCACCCGGACTGCGGCTTCTCGCCCGGGACCTACTGGAACATCTCCATCGACGACGTGTACGACAAGCTCCGCTCCGAGGTGCTGGCCGCCGAAATGCTGCGCGTGGAGGTCGGCGGGTAGAACCGAAACGGGGTCTGGCTGGCGCCGCGGCGATGGCTGTACTGCGACAATGGCAAACTGCCCGTTCTGTTGACGATCGCGTGCAAGTGATGGTGTAGTCTCGTCGGACGGTCTGGGATGACCGGCACCCGGCGGTGACGTCGGGAGCAGCCCGCATTACGCCCCCGTTGCCGGAGGAGAGTTCATGAGTCGTGACATCGGAGTAGCCGCGACGCCGTTCGCCGACGTCGGCGACCAAGTCCGCGATGACCTGATGATGGCGCCCGAGCTGATGCTCGATCTGGCACGCAGAACGGCTGAGCTGCTGGTGGAACGCATCGAGGGCCTGTCCGGCGAGCCCGCCTGGGACGGGGAGTTCAAGGACGCACTCGACCACCAGTTGATGGCCCAACCCCCGGAGCAGGGCCGGCCGCCGATGGAGGTGATCGAGCAGGCGGCCCGCGGAATCCTCCCGTTGGCGACGCGGTTGGATCACCCGCGGTGCTTCGGGTTCGTCCCCTCGTCGCCTACCTGGCCCGGTGTGTTGGCCGATTTCATGGCCGCCGCGCATCACATCAACGCCTGCACCTGGCTGGTCGCGAGCGGTCCGACCCAGGTCGAGCTGGTGGTGATCGACTGGTTCCGCCGCTGGATCGGCTACCCGGAGAGCGCGGGCGGCCTGTTGACGAGCGGGGGCTCGGCGGCCAGCGTCGACGCCTTCGTGGCGGCGCGCGAAGCGGCCGGCCACCCCGAGCGGGCAACCGTGTACATGAGCGACCAGAGCCATAGCGCGCACGTGCGAGCGGCCAGGGTCATCGGCGTCCGGCCGGATCGCATCCGCCTGCTGCCGAGCGATGAGCGCTTCCGCCTGGACGTGGGACTGCTGGCGCGCGCCGTGGCCGACGACCGCGCCGCGGGGCTCGACCCCATCGCGATTTGCGCCAACGCCGGAGCGGGCAGCACGGGAGCCATCGATCCGCTGCCCGCGGTGGCGGACTACTGCGAGTCGGAAGGCATCTGGCTGCACGTCGACGCCACGTACGGCGGTTTCGCGGCGGTGACCGAGCGGGGCAAGCGGCTCCTCGGTGGGATCGAGCGCGCCGACTCGGTCGGGCTCGACCCGCACAAGTGGCTGTTCCAACCGTACGAGGTGGGCGGCTTGCTCGTGAAGGACGCCGGCACGCTCGAGCACGCGTTCGAGGTGCACCACGACATGCTCCAGGATACGGTGTGGGGTGCGAACCACCCGAACATCTCGGATCGCGGCCTGCAACTCAGCCGCTCGTTCCGCGCCTTGAAGGTGTGGATGTCGATCCAGACCTTCGGGATGGCGGCATTCCGGCGCGCGGTGGAGAAGGGGATGAGACTTGCCGGGCGCGCCCAGGACTATATTGGCGAGAGCCCGACTCTGGAGATGCTGACTCCGATATCCTTGGGGATCGTCTGTTTCCGGATCAACCCGGCTGGCGCCGACCTGGACGAGGAGAATCTGGAACAGATCAACCGCAAGGTGCTCGCCCGCATGTTCTGGGAAGACCGGGCATTCCTGTCGTCGACCCTGCTCCATGGGACGTTCGCGCTCAGGCTCTGCATCATCAACCACACCACGACCTGGGACGACGTTCGGGAGACCCTGGAGGCCGCCGAACGGTTCGGGATGGAGGCGACTGCCGCGCAACCGGTTCCGCAGTAGCCTCAAGACGAGTCGGGGTCGGGCACCGCCCCCACGGTCGCGTCACGGCGCGACGGAGGGTCATCCGTCGCCGCCGGACTGCGGAGTCCGCGGCCGGCGGGCGCTCAGGATCAGCCCCGCTGCGACGACAGCGAGCGCGCTCACCAGCAACCACGAGCCGCGGTAATTCCCGGAGGCATCGCGCAGGGCGCCGGCGAGCGGGGCGCCCAGGCCGCTGGCCAGGAAGATGAACGGCAGCACCACGCCGCGGATGGTGCCCACGAACTGCCACCCGTAGTACTGCGCCCAGATCACCCCCTGGACGACCATGTAGGTGCCGACCCCGCAGCCGAACGTCACCGTCGACGCGAACAGCACGGGCGTCCATGGCCCGGCCGCCCATAGCTGCGCCGCCGCCATGAGCGCGACCCCCACGCAGAACGACAGGCACGACACCAGTCCCACCATCCGGGCGTCCAGGCGCTCCACCACGAAGCCGGCCACCAGCGCCATGACGGTCGCCACGCCGGCGTCCATGGCGAACGCCAGCGACACCGTCGTCGGGTGAAAGCCCAGCTCGATCCAGTGCGGAATGCGGTGCACGCTGGCCGCGCCCAGCAGGAACCCCAGGATCGCGAACGCGGCGCTGAGCTTCCACAGGGTGGCGGTGCGGATCGCCGCGCGCAGCGTCCACTGGACCGACTCGGACGAATCGTGAGGGCCCGTTGCGAAGGCGCGGTCGGCATGGGCTCGTCCGGTCCGTGACGGAGGCCCCCCGTCGGGCTCGAGTCCCATGTCGCTCGGCTGGCGGCGAAGCAGCAGCACCAGCGGCACGGTCGCGGCCGACAGCCACGCCAGGGTCACCCAGGCCGATCGCCAGCCGTGGTTGCTGATGAGCACCTGGGTCAGGGACACGAACAGCGCGCCGCCCACGCCCAGGCCGAGTTGCACGATGCCGGTGGCGCGCCCGCGCAGCCGGATGAACCACTTGGACACCGGCACCGTGGCGATCAGCGCGCCGCCGGCCGGTGCCGTCCAACCGGTGATGCCCAGGCCCAGCAGAACGCCGAACAGCACCGCGGGCGACTCCGCGCGGGCCAGCAGCAAGAGCCCGCCGGTGGCGACGACGATCGCCAGCAGCATTGGCCCGCGCGGTCCGTGGCGGTCCAGCCAGCGGCCGATCAGGATGCCGCTCAGGCCGCTCGCCCACAGGCGCATGGTCTGCGCCCAGCCGATCGCCTGCCGCGAGAGGCCGAGCTCCTCCGCCATCGGGATGACGAAGAACCCGAAGTTGAGCGTACCGCTTGCCTGCCCCGCCGCGTTGAGCACGAAGAACGCGGCGACGATCACCCACCCGTAGTAGAACGGCCTGCCTCGTACTGTCATGTCGTTGCATCGATTTCGCATATCACCGCCGCATACAGCTCGACCCCGATGCGGAAGCCATGAGAGCGCACGAGGTCGTCGATCAGCCGGCGCACCTCGGCGCGGTCCACCAGTCCCCCTCGCAGCGCCAGCAGCAGTACGCCGAGCGTGCCGAGCGGTCGAATGCCTTCGACCGTAGCCAGTCGACGAACGGTCCGATCGTCAGTCAGCAACAGACCCGCCTTGAGTCGGACGGCCAACGTCATCGCCGCATTGTCGGCACGGCTCATGCCCGCGGCAAAAGCGCGGGGGCTGTCGACACGTTCTACGCGTGCCGCCGCGAGGAACCGATGCAGTTCAACGGACTCGGCGTGGTCGAGCGGACGCGCCAGCACTTCTTCACGAATCTGCTGCGGGACGACGACGTCGTCTCCCCGGACACGGCGAATCAGGACAAGCCGCCGTATCTTCCCAAGAAATATCAGTGGAGAGGCATCGGCGACGACGGTCACAGCGGCTGCAGGTCTGCGGCCAGGTCTTCCGGACCGTAATTCAACTCCACGTCCTGATCGCGCAACCTGAGAATCAGGTCACGGAGGCTCAAGCCCGCGATCTCGGCGGCGCGCGAGAGCGTCACTTCCCCACGGCGGTACGCATCGCACGCACACTCGAGCAGGAGCGCGCTGGCGCCTCGCCTGACCGCCCACCGCAACACGGTGGAGCGGTCGACCCCCATGGCCTGCGCGGTGCCCTCCAACCGAGACACCTCGGACTCCGGCAGTCGCAACGACACGGTGACCGTCCCCACGTATACAACTCCGCATGATGTATACGCGAGGCGGTGAGCAGCGTCAACCGGACAGGCGGCAGAGCCCGTCGGCGCCGAACGCGTGAGCCCTGTCACACGATGGTAGTGGCCCCACCTGGAATGAGGGTAAGGTTTCGGCGGACTCATGGATACGGTACCACCGTTGTGGCGGAGCCGGCGGTGAGCGCGGCGACCGCGCGGCTCGGCGGCGGCCTGATGGAACCGGCGCAGCTTGACCGGGAGTTGCGCCGACGGTTCGGGCCGCAGGCGCGCAGCGAGGGGCCGCTGGCCGCCAGCGGTGCGGGGCGGCGCTTGTTCGGTGTCGACCTGCTGCGGCGGCTCGATGCCGAACAGGTTGCCCTGCTTCTGGATGCACTGAGCCAGTTCCGCATCGTGTGCATTCCCGGCCAGGATCTGGATTCCTTCTCGCTGGCCGACTTCGAGCGCTTCGCCAACCACTGGGGGGCGCCGGTTCCGCATCCCACCAACTTCCTGCGCGGGGGCAAGCCCGCCCAGTCCGACGGAGCCTCCGACGGCCCGGTCGAGACCGTGCCGTTCGCCCAGCGACGCGCGGCGTCGGTGAACGCGGCGTTCCCCGGCCGCCTGCAGTGCCTCCCGCACGAGTCGCCGGCGGTTCTGGTGGTGGCCAACTTCCGTGGCGGCGCTGAGCGCCGGGGGAGCGTCACCACGAGCGTGGGCGGATCCTGGCATACCGACATCGAGTACGAGCCCCTGCCGATCTACGTGTCGATGTTCCTGGTCCATCACATGCCGGTGCGGCGTGATGCGCCCGGCCGCACGTGGGTGCGGCGTCCGGAACGTGGCGAGGGGCTGGCAAGCCGCTACTTCGAAGGCTCCGACCCGGAGCTGATCCGGCTGCGCACGACGCTCCCACTGAACGGCGAGACTGCGTTTGCGGACACCGCCGCGGCGTTCGCGGCGCTGCCGCCGGAGCGGCAGGAGCTGCTGGAGCGAACGCGGGTACGACGCCGGCTGAACGAAGGCGACGACGGTTGGCTGGCGCCGCTGGTGCGCACCAACCCGCGCTCCGGTATCAAGGGCCTGCACAGCCCGATCTGGGCTTCGCGGCCGCGCATACGCCCGCCGGTCGAAGTCGACGGGCTGTCCCCCGAGGAGTCGCGCACCTTCCTCGATGAGCTGGAGGCGCACGTGCTGCAACCGCGGTTCCGCTACGACCACCTTCACGTGCCGGGCGACGTGACACTGTGGGACAACTACATGACGCTGCACAACGTCCCGCGGCTCAAGGAGAACATCGACTCGATCGACGACGCGCGCCTGCTCTATCGCCTGAGCTGCAAGGGCGAGCCGGCGTTGACCCTGCCTCGCAACGACTCGCCCGAGTGGCTGGCCGCACACGTCACCGCCGGATACTCCACCCCGGCGGCGATCATCGGCGGGGCTTGAGTCCGCCCGTTCGGGAGAAACCACGGTGCCAGCAGCCGGTCGGGTCCTGGTCGTCGGGAGCATCAATACCGACCTGGTTGCCTACGTCGAGCGTCTGCCGGAGCCGGGAGAGACCGTTGGCGGCGCCCGGTTTTCGGAGACCGCTGGCGGCAAGGGTGCGAACCAGGCGGTAGCGGCAGCGCGTTCCGGCGCGTCCTGCGTGCTGCACGGCGCGGTGGGCGACGACGCGTACGGCACGGTGCGTGTCGATAATCTTGCCGCGGCCGGTGTGGCAACCGACCACGTGGCGGTGCTCCCGGAGGAACGCTCCGGGGTGGCGCTGATCTACGTCGACGCGCGCGGCGAGAACCAGATCGCCGTAGCGCCGGGCGCCAACGGCGCCTTTCGGCTGGACGCGGAGGCGTTCTGCGCCGGAGTGGGACCGAACGACGTCGTGCTGCTGCAGAACGAGATCGATCCGAGCGTGACGACGGCGGCGATCGCGCTGGCGCGCGAGCGCCGTGCTGCGGTGATGTGGAACATCGCTCCCGCGTTGACATCGGTCGGAGAGGCCGAGCAGGCCGCGATCGCGCAGGTGGACTACCTGATCGTCAACGCGGGCGAGCTGGAGGCGCTTATGGCGCGTCGGTCCGGCGAGTCGGCTGCGGAGATGGCTCGGCGGGCAGTCGACGAGCTTGGCTGCTCGCAGGTGCTGTTGACCCTCGGCGCGGAAGGCGCGGTGATGGCCGACGTGCACGACGTGCATCGGCAGGCCGCGGTGCCCGTGCAGGCGGTCGACACGGTCGGCGCGGGGGACTGCTTCGCCGGCGTGTTCGCGGCGTCGGTCGCGACCGGCCGCGAGCCGCTCTCCGCGCTGCGACGTGCAGTCGCGGCGGCCGGCGTGTGCGTCACGCGCGAGGGGGCGCAGCGCGCCATGCCGTCTGGTAAGGAGATCGACCGCGCGGTCGGCTTCAGCCCGACATCCGTGGGCCGAGTGCTGGCGCCACTGCGCCGCGATGATGACCTGCTGGAAGAGATGCTCGACGATGCTACGGACTGACATGACGTTCCTGACTCACCCGAGTTCAAGCTCCTCCATGGCGTCTCGCCAGTGCAGGCACAGGACATCGGCCATCCGCATTCTCGTCGGATCCATGCTGATGCACAGCGCGAGCGGCTGAGCGAAATCGCGCGTGAAGCGGGCGAGGCCGCGGACATCCCGCTCATCGATGCGGTCGGACGACTTGATCTCGATCAGGGCCTCAGGCATCCCCGGGCGTTCGATCACCAGATCGATCTCCGCCCCGGATCCCGTCCGAAGGTAGGAGAGCCTCCAGTCGGGGAAGCGGTATCGCGACAGATGCAGGATCTGGGTGACGACGAAGTGCTCGAACGCCTTCCCGTACTCGTAGGTCCCGGTTCGGAGCGGCACGTCGAGCGTTCGTTCCAGCGATCGTCTGATGCCGGTGTCGAAGTAGTAGAACTTCGGATTGGCGCTCTGCTGCTTCCTGATCGAGCGGCGAAAGGAGGGCAGGAGAAAGCCGACCAGCGTGTCTTCCAGAATGCTGAAGTAGGAGATGACGGTCTTCGGATCCGCTCCCACGTCCCGCGCGAGGTTGGTGTAGTTGACGATCGCGCCATTCGACTGCGCGGCGACCTCCAGGAACTCCCGGAACGGATCGAGCCTGCGGATGATCTGCTCGGCGACGATCTCCTCTTTCAGGTAGGTCAGGGCGTATGCCCGGAGGTACGCTCGTTTTTCTTCCGCGCTCTCCAGAGAGTAGATCTTGGGCAAGGTGCCCCAACGCAGGGCGTCGTCGAGCTCGAACGCATCCTGCAGCTCGCACACGGTGAGCGGGTAGAGGTTGTACACGAACGCCCGCCCGGCCAGGAGGTTCGACGCCCCGCGCCGGAGCTTCCTGCCGCTGGATCCGGTGAGCACGAACCGCCTGCCGGTGCTCTCGATCAGCCGGTGGGCCGCGTCCAGGAGCCGCGGGACCCGCTGCACCTCGTCGATGAGGATCCACTCGACCGATTCGGGGAGCGCTCTGACCTCGCTCTCCAACAGGCCCGGGCGTCTCCGGTACCGGTCCTCCATCTCCGGATCCAACAGATCGACGTACAGTGAGGCGTCCGGGTCGAACGCATCCTGGATCCAGGTGGTCTTGCCCGTGCCGCGCGCACCGAACAGGAAGAACGAGTTACGCCGGCTGGCCTCCAGAAGCCTGGGGAACATGGCGGGATCCTATTCGAAATGTGGATCATGGTCCATATTTCCATTCGAAATCTGGATCATGGTCCACATACAGGCGAGGGGCTGTCGCGGCGTGCCTTTACGCCCGGAGCGGTCCGGCACAGGATACCGGCATGTCGAGTGATCAGAGCCCCTCCGACTCCACATCCTTCAAGGTCGCCTTCATCGGCGCCGGCAGCATCGGGTTCACCCGCAAGCTGGTGGGGGACATCCTCACCGTACCCGAGTTCGCCGGCATCGAGCTTGCCTTCATGGACATCAGCGAGCAGAACCTGTCCATGGTCGAGCGCCTGGTGCGGCGCGACCTGGAGGCCAACGGCCTGGACGGGGTGCGGCTCACCGGCACCCTGGACCAGCGGGAGGCGGTGAGCGGGGCGCGCTACGTGTTCTGCACCGCGCGCATCGGCGGACTGCCGGCGTTCGCCACCGACATCGAGGTGCCGCTACGCTACGGCATCGACCAGTGCGTGGGCGACACGCTGTGCGCCGGCGGCATCATGTACGGCCAGCGCGGCATCCCGGTGATCCTGGCGCTCTGCAAGGACATCCGCGAGGCGGCGGAGCCCGGCTGCCGGTTCTTCAACTACTCGAACCCGATGGCCATGCTCACCTGGGCGGCCAACCGCTACGGCGGCGTCCCTACGGTCGGCCTCTGCCACGGCGTGCAGGGCGGCCACACCCAGATCGCCGACGCGCTGGGCATTCCCGCCGACGAGCTCGACTACCGCGCGGCCGGCATCAATCACCAGACCTGGTACATCCAGCTCCGGCACCGCGGCCGCGACGTGTCGGGCGAGCTGCTGGAGGCGTACGAGCGCCACCCCGTCTACCGCGAGACGGAGAAGGTGCGGATCGAGATGCTGCGCCGCTTCGGCTGCTACTCCACCGAGTCCAACGGCCACCTCAGCGAGTACGTGCCGTGGTTCCGCAAGCGCCCGGACGAGATCCGCGACTGGATCGACATGAGCTCATGGATCCTCGGCGAGACCGGCGGCTACCTGCGCGTGTCGAGCGAGCGGCGCGACTGGTTCGAGGAGGACTTCCCCCGCTGGATGGCCGAGCCGCCGGAGCGGTACACGCCCGGGAACCGCTCGACCGAGCACGGCTCCTACATCCTGGAGGGGCTGGAGACCGGACGCGTCTACCGCGGCCACTTCAACGTCGAGAACCGCGGCTGCATCACCAACCTGCCGGATGACGCCTGCGTCGAGGTGCCGGGCTATGTCGACCGCACCGGCCTGCACATCCCGCGGGTGGGCGATCTCCCGCTCGGCTGCGCCGCCGTCTGCAACGCCAGCATCTCCGTGCAGCGGCTCGCGGTCGAGGCCGCGATGCGCGGCGACGAGCGGCTGCTGGTGCAGGCCATGATGATGGACCCGCTGGTCGGCGCCGTGTGCACGCCGCCGGAGATCGCGCAGATGGTCGACGACCTGCTGATCGCGCAGGCCGAGTGGC
>JAPPNY010000195.1 GCA_028818385.1 Spirochaetaceae bacterium | reverse complement strand
CAGCAGCGGTCCGATCACCTGCCGCACGCGCTCCTCCTGCAGCCTGTCGGTGAGCTGTTCGAGGTGCGTCTCGCGGCGCAGGATGAGCTGTTCACGCGCCGTCCGGATCGCGTCGCCGGTGATCACGCTACTGCGATCGCGTCCGGACTCGTTCCGAAAACAGGCTTGCTGGGCCAGGGCGTTGACCAGCCACGGCTGGCCGGCGGTCAGCTCGCACACCGCCTGCAGCGCCTCCTCGGCGAACCGCTGCCCGGTCTCGGCGCTGTGCTGACCGAGCAGGGCGCCCACCTCGGCCTCCGAGAAGTCGCCGAGCCGCAGCGACTCGGCCTTGATGTTGAAAGCGCTGCCGCCGGTGACGATCGCCTTCTCGGCCGCAGAGTGGATGCGGTAGTCGCGCACGTCGCGCACCCCGCACAGGATGACGCTCTGCGGAAAGCGGTGTGGGCGATGCGGGTAGCCGGCGCGTAACTGACGCAGCACGGCGATCAAGGTGTCGCCGATCAGCGTGTCGATCTCGTCGATCAGCAGCACCAGCGGCGCGGAGTCGGCCTGCGCCCACCGCGTCAACACCTGCCGCAGCACTCCCAGCGGGCCCGCTCGCTCCAGCAGTCGCGGCCACAGGTTGGCGGGCGTCGGGTCGTCCAGCGTCCCCTCCGCCTCGATTTCCAGTTCGCTGAGGATGGCGCGCATCGCTTCCGCGCGGTCCTCGCGCGCCGCCTGGGCGCCCTCCACGTTCACGTAGACGCAACGGTACCTGCCGTGGGCTCCCTCGTTCAGCAGATCGCGCAGCGCCAGCAGCGCCGAGGTCTTGCCGGTCTGGCGCGGCGCATGCAGCACGAAGTAGCGCTTGGTTTCGATCAGCGAAAGGATGTGGCTCAGATTTATTCGCTCGAGCGGCGGCACGCAGTAATGGTCGGCGGCGACCACCGGACCCGACGTGTTGAAGAAGCGCATCTCCCGGTGAGTGTCGCCCCGGCGCGGCGCCTGTCAAGCTCATCTTGAATTGCTTGAGTTGGAGCCGTGCCTGAGGGCGGTCAGCGCAGGCCGCAGACCCAGTTAGTGGGGATCGGTTCGGCGTCGCCGGTGTAGCTGATCTCGAGCGGGCGCAGCCGGTCGGTGAGCTCGGGTGGGGCGTCCGGGGAGAACTGGAGGCCGCGCTCGACCGCCGCGACGGATGCCTGGGTTCGTTCCGGGAGGTCCGGGAACGCCGGGTAGTACCACATGGTGAGGCAGGTGCGGCGCGTGTCGCTGTCGTTGCCATGGGCGGCGTGAAACAGGCTGCCGTAGCCGACCACGAAGTCGCCGGCGCGCAGCGGCACGTCGACCTCGTCGTCGTAGTGCGCGAACGCGGGGTTGTCCTCGACGTCCAGGTACTTCCGGTTCCCGTCGGTGTGCGTCTCCGGCACCAGGTCGTGCAGCGCGTGGCGCTTCAGGTGGGAGCCCGGAACCACGCGCAGGCAGCCGTTCTCCGGGGTGGTGTCGGTCAGGTAGCACATCAGGAACGCCTGGATCGGGACCGGGGTGTAGCTCACCGGGTCGTCCCAGAAGCGGCCGTCCTCGTGCCAGAACAGCGGCGGGCTGTGCGGCGGCTTGCTGATCACCCGCCCGTGGCCGAACCTCGGGTCGGGAAACCCAAGCCGCGCCAGCGCCTGCAGGATCGGCGGGTAGACGATGAAATCGGCGAACACCGGGTACCGCTCGATGAACGCCCCGTCCACCAGGATCATGCTGCCGGTGGCCACCTGCTCGACGAAGTGCTGCTCGTCCTGCTCCGCAAGGCTGGCGTCGCTGGCCTCCCGCAGGCGCTCCAGGAGCCCCAGGTCCAGCACGTTGCGAAAGATGTAGAACCCGTCACAATCGAACTGAGCACGTTCCACGCTCACGGTCTGCGTTGCCTTGAAGACTTGATCTGCGGGACGATCGGTAGAATCCGGCTCCAAGTCGCGCTTGAGAGCCTCCTCCGCCCAGATTTCCTCGTTCTGCTCTTCCGTAAGCTCGTCCAGGCTCTGCAATAGCCGTCCGGCCAATCTCGCACGTGACCGAGGGCTGAGTCTGAGAGCCTCCGCTACAATGTCGTCCAGCTGCATCCACTGAGTGTACAC
>JAPPNY010000052.1:5897-23558 GCA_028818385.1 Spirochaetaceae bacterium | reverse complement strand
CCTCCTGGCCAGGGTTACACCTTAACCACCTGTCCAGTTTTCCGGGACCACCTCAGAGCACAGAATTTCCTGTGGCTGTCAGTCGCGTCAGGCGTAGTCAACCTGTGGTCGTACGGCATAATGACCAATTACCGAGAAGACGAAAAGACGCCGTCGGTACCCACGATGCTCAACTTCATGACATTCATCGCTGGCGCTGTTCTTCTAATCATGGCGTTCTTTCGCGAAGATCTCGATCGTCTGATAGCGCCATGAGCGGCGATCGATTGATTCCGCAATTTGATGCGGCAGGAGTTGTATATTGATGACCCCGCGTACACTCAG
Organism: Spirochaetaceae bacterium; assembly: GCA_028818385.1. The sequence goes on along the minus strand of JAPPNY010000052.1, from coordinate 23,234 downwards.
GACCGGCATAGCTGGACTGATCATCGCTTCGTTGGTTTTCGTTATCGTGGCATGTGAGGGCGGTCCCGGCTCTCAACAACAAGGTCCTCCCGGTCCGCAGGGACCTCCCGGTCCGCCGGGCGAGAGAGGACCACAGGGACTGCCCGGGGAGCCAGGAGCGGGCACGGCTCTGAACTGGGCGGACGTGCTGGAAGATCAAGCTGTGGCTGACGCGATCTATGCCATCGGGTACAGCATAGGCAATCGGAACTACGTAATCGGTACCGGGTTCGCAGCATACTACACGAGAACCATCTGGACGAACGCCCATGTGGCTCTCGCCTTGCGAGACAGGCTTGCCGAACTGTCTTTTCTTCGACCGATTCCGTTTGCCGTGAAGTCCGGGACCGCGATCGGAACTACCCGCGGAACGTACGTCTTGAGGTCATACCTGGTTCATCCGCAATACACGGGCGCAGCGTCTTCGCCCGACATCGCAGTGCTCACAGTTGACGCCGACATGCCATCGTTCGTTCATTTCCTGCCACGGAGATACGCGATCCACCTTCGGGTGGGTCAGCCGATCGGAACCATGGGGTTCCCTGGCGAAGTCAGCCATCCGTACACGGCAGCTCCGATTGCGACGTTCAAGGATGGGACTATCAGCGCGCTACGCCCGTTCTCCATTACTGAGACTTCAATCACTCCTGCGAACAGCACCTTCGTGCAACATAACCTCGACCTGTCGGGGGGCACCAGCGGAAGCCCGATAATCGACCACAACGGTTGGGTGGTTGCGGTGAACAACTCAGGCACGGAGAAGCTGGTAGTTGACGCGAGCACCGGCCAGCCCCAGCGGATCCCGACCGGCAATATCGGGTTCGGCATACGAATTGACGAGGTATGGAGCATGATTGACGCGATCGAGGCATCTCGCTCCAGTCTCACACGAGTGTCATCGTCCTCCAGCCGTCATCCTGATGTGTATCACGCCTTCCCGGAGAACTGGAACGGCCTGACTTACGGAGAGAAACGTGCTGCCAAGATTGAAGACGGCTTAGTCCCACAGGTGCCAGAGGATCTGGGTAACTAAGCCGGTATTCTATAGCACTCTTCAGTGCATGTAAGTGCGGTAGGCTTGGACGACTCGGCAAGTCATTCTATCTATCTCAGAGCGCCTTGACCGCGTCCTCGATGGCCTGCGTCGCGTCGATGTACGAGGTCCCCGGCGGAAAGGTCAGCGGCGCGCCGAAGCGGACCGACACGCGCGCCCGCCACGATCCGGGCAGGATCCCGCGCGGCCGCTCCCTGACGATGTGCACGGGGACGACCGGGGTGCGCGACTCGACGCCGAGCATGCCGGTGCCGCTCTGGAAGGGCAGCATCGGCTGTCCGAGCCGCTGCTCGCCCTCGGGAAAGAGCACGACGCTCCAGCCCTCGTCCATCAGCCGGCCCATGTGCTCCAGGCTGGCGCGGACGGCGCTCTCGCGTGAGAGCGGAAAGGCGTTGGCGACCAGGGCGGCCAGGATCCCCCGCCAGCGGTTGCCGAAGGTGATCTCCGCGGCGGCGGCAAAGGCGAGCTGGCGCCGCCAGCGCCGCGGCGTGGCCTTGATCAGGACCAGGCTGTCCATGCGGATGGCGTTGTGGTTGGCCGCGAACAGCACGGCCCCCGACAGGTCGCGCAGGTGCTCGCGGCCCTGTACCCGCACCCGGTAGACGAAGCTCAGCACGGGCGTGAGCACCAGCCGGAACACCACCTCGCGCACCGCCGCGAACCAGATGGTGAGCGGCCACGTGTAGAACGGCGGCAGCGACGCCCTCGCCTCCTCCTGCGAGCGCAGCAGCCGGAGCAGCTCGCCGAACGTGGTGTTGGAGCCGACCAGCGACTCGTCGATGTAGACGCCGAGCTCCTGCTCGATCACGGACAGCAGCTCCACGCGCTTGAGGGAGTCCAGGTCGAGGTCGCCGCCCAGGCTCTTCTCCGGCAGGAGCTGCTCCTGCGGTACGCCGCTCACCTCGGACACCAGCCGCACCAGCCGCTCGCCGGGATCGCCGTCCGCGGCGGGCCTTGGACCGCTCTCCCGACGGCCCCTCGGCGTCGCCCGCGCCCCCGCTCAGTGCCTCGATGACCACCGCCTTCTTGACCTTGAGCGTGTGCGTGCGCGGGAAGTCCGCCTCCGGCCACACCGTGAAGCCGCGGATGCGCTGGTGCTCGCCCAGCCGCTCGTTGGCGCGCCTGACGATGGCGGCGGCTTCCTCCGGCTCCTCCAGCAGGAAGACGGCGTGCACCTGCGGTCCGCCGTCGGCATCCAGCCCGATCACGGTCGCGTCGGTGACCGCCGGGTCGGCCTTCAGCACCTCCTCCACGTCCTCGGGATAGACGTTGCGGCCGTCGGCCAGGACGATCATGTCCTTCTTGCGGCCCTTGATGTGGAGGTAGCCCTCCGCGTCCAGGAAGCCCTGGTCGCCGGTCTTGTACCACTCTCCATCGAACGCGCGCGCCGTCTGCTCCGGCGCCTGCCAGTAGCCCTGGGTGATGTTCGGCCCGCGCACCAGGATCTCGCCGTCGTCGGCGATGCGCACGTCGACGCCCGGCACCGGCCTGCCCACCGAGTCGAAGCGGGGATCGTCCAGCGGGTGGGTGCTGATCACCGGCGACGCCTCGGTGGCGCCGTAGCCCTGCAGGACGTTGATGCCGATCAGGTTCCACTTCTCGCCCAGCGTGCGGTCCAGGGCGGCGCCGCCGGAGACGATGGTCCGGAGGCTGCCGCCGAAGCGGGCGTGGATCTGGCCGAACACGCGCCGGCGCAGCCCCACCGGCAGGTTTTGGGCCAGCTTCTGCGACAGCTCCCACACCCGCTCCTTGCCGCGGTTGACCACCTCCCGCTCGATGCCCTTCATGAACAGGTCGAGCGCCTGCGGCACCAGCAGCATCATCGTGATCCTGCGCTCCTGCATGAGCTTCAGCAGGACCGACGGCTGGCGGCTGGTGGCGAAGGTGATGTTCGCCCCGAAGCTGAACGCCGAGAACAGCGAGCCCATCTGCTCGAACATGTGGCTGAGCGGCAGCAGCGACAGCAGGCGCAGGGACGGGTCGCCGGGGATGACCTCGAGGACCGACTCCAGGTTGGACAGCAGGTTGCGGTGGGTGAGCATCACCCCCTTGGCGTCGCCGGTGGTGCCCGAGGTGAACATGATCTCGGCCAGGTCTTCGCCGGTGAGCTCGACCGGCCGCGGCTCACCCAGGGGGTAGCTCTGCTCCTCCAGCTCCTCGAAGTAGATCGCGGGCAGCCCCATCTCCTCGTGCTCCGGCGGCGTGAGGCGCGACACGAAGGCGGCTGTCGGATCGGTCCTGGCCCGCACCTGCTCGGCGAACTCCGCCGTGGAGCGCATGTCCAGCGGCACGACGATGGCGCCGGCGCGGATCATGCCGAAGTAGGAGAGCACCCAGTGCGGGGAGTTCGGCCCCCAGATGATCACGCGGTCGCCCTTGCCGACGCCGCGTTGCTGCAGCAGCGACGCGACGCGGCCGGCACCCTCCCAGACGTCCCGGTAGCTCCAGTGCAGGTAGCGGAAGCCCGGCTTGAACGACAGCGCCGGCCGCTTCTCGAAGCGGCGCGCCGCGTCCTCTAGGAAACGATCGATCGTCTGCACCATCTGGTCCCTCCTCTACGCGTCGCTCCGCAACAGCGCGACAACGGAAGCGAACGCGTACGTGTCGTCGTGGGTGATGCTCACGTCCACGCTGTCGATCCGGGACGCGTCGTACTCGGGCGCGAAGCGCAGGCACGGCCGGCCGTCGGGCCGGTGGGCGACCTCGACCACGTGCCAGTGGCCGGCCGGCAGCTCCAGCGCCTTGAAGGCCGCCTCCTTGGCCGCGAAGACGCCGGCGAGCCGCTCGGGCGAGGCCCCCTCGGCTTCCTTTGGATGAAACAGCCGGCGGCGGAACGGATCGCCGCCGCGGCGGAGCGAACGCTCGAACGACTCGATCGCCACCAGGTCGACGCCGGTCCGCACCTGCTGACTCATCGCCGCCGGCAGGCCGGCACCCGATCTCCGGGAGAGGCGAGGAGGCGACCGATCACGGCGCTGTCGCGGTCGCGGCCAGCGCACGCACCTCGTCCACCATCGCCCGCCAGGCGTCGTCCCCGTAGTCGGGGCCGGGCGCGAACGGCGGGGTCTCGATGCACATGGCCAGCGGGTCCAGGCCGCGGGCGTGAGCGAACACGCGCGGAAAGTCGACCGCGCCGTGGCCGGGCGCCAGGTGCAGGTCGCGGTCGCCCGGGGTGTCGGACAGGTGGAAGGCGCGCAGCCGGTCTCCCATCGCCTCCATCAACTCGATGGTCCCGTCGTGGCCGTTGGCCATCAGGGCGTGGCCGGTGTCCAGGCAGAAGCAGAGGTGGGAGTGGGCGAGCTCGCCCGCGAAGCGGCGGAAGTGATCGGGGACCGAGCCGTAGCGCCGGCCGGGCACCGGCGGCAGGTTCTCCACCGCGAGCGCCAGGTCCACCCGCTCCGCCTCGCGCAACAGCTCGCGCATGCTCACCGCCATCTGCGCGAAGTAGCGCTCGAAGCCGTTCGCGTCCACCGGCTCGCGCGAGGTGGAGGGATGGAGGATCCCCGCCTGCGCGCCGGCCGCCGCGGCCCGCTCCATGGCGTGGCGGATGCGCGCGACCGCCTTGCGCCTGCGGCTCTCGTAGAAGTCGGCGATGTCGAACGCCGGCCCTTCGTACGGCAGGTGCACGGTCTCCACCGGCACCCCCGCGGCGCGGTACTCGTCGCCCAGCCCCTCCGCCTGCTCGACGGTGAGCGGCCGGAGCATGCCGTGCATGAGCTCCACGGCGTCGAAGCCGGCCTGCGAGTACAGGCGCTGCAACTCGGCGTGCGGTACGTCGTCCATACCGGCCGTGCACGCGGCAAATCGAAACTCCATCGTCACCTCCTGCGCGGCCCATCCCGTGTCGGCCGCCGTCCGCGGCAGGATACCACCACCGCGGGCTGTGCCGGACATCGGTCGGTTCCCTGCTACAGTCCCCGCCATGATCGACCTGACCCGAACCAGGGAGCCGGTGCCGGCCGTGCACGTCGCCGAACACGATCCTGGCACGACGTGGCGGAAGAGCCCCGAGCCGGCCATCGACGCGCCGGCCGACGACGACCTCAGCCCTGCTCCCGACGCCCGGTGGCCGCGGCAGGCGACGCGGACCGGGCTGTGCGGATCGGTCAGCCCGCGGGTCATGCGTCTGGGCGACGGGACCTACCGGATGTACTACACGCAGATCCTGCCGCGTGCGGGCAATCCCACCGGCGCCAACGACTACGGCAACGCGACCACCCGCATCCTCAGCGCGAACTCGGCCGACGGCGCAACCTGGAGCCCGGACGCGGGCGTGCGCCTGTCGGCGGCCGACGGCGGCGCCGGCGACTTCCGGGTCGTGTCGAGCGAGGTCGGCCCGGCGGCCGACGGCAGCGGCCGGCTACGCATGTATTTCGAGTGCTGCCCCGGATCGCAGGAGGTGCAGAACTCGATCCGCAGCGCGGTCAGCGACGACGGGCTCGCTTGGGAGGTCGAGCCGGGCGACCGGCTGCGGGTGGAAGGCAGCAACATCATGGCGCCGCGCATCCTCTTCCTGGGCGACGGGCGCCTGCGCATGTACGTGACGCAGCGCGGGGTCGGCATCGTCAGCGCGATCTCCCATGACGGGATGACGTTCGCGATGGAGCCGGGTCCCCGCTTTCCGGGGGACGCGAGCACGTTCGCGCCCGACCTCGTCGTGCTTCCGGACGGACGATACCGGATCTACTTTGTCGCCGACGTCGGCGACCGGCCGACGATGCAAGGGGGCGGGCAGCACCTGATGACCGCGCTGTCCGCCGACGGACTCAACTGGGAACGGACGGCGGAGCCGGTGCTCTCCCCCGGCGGCGCATGGGACCGGGCGAAGTCTTCCGAGATGTGCGTGTTTCCGCTGCCGACCGTCGCTGGTCAGCCCACGGGCTACGGGATGGTCTACGAGGGCTGCGACGGCACCACACCCAACGCCCGCGGCGTCTGGCGGGTCGCCGCGGCCACCAGCGCCGACGGTGCGTAGGCCGCGGGCAGACGGGCACCTTACGCCCCAGACTTCTGCCTTCAGTGCCTGAGATCGGTCTGCAGGTGGCCGCCGTGTTCAGACGGTTTCTCTAACTGGGCGCCACAGGTACCTGACATCCGGCTCATCTTCGGGCGGCGGGCTGCGGCCACGGTCGTAGGCGACGAAGCCATGCTGCTCGTAGAACCGGCAGGCGCCTGCGTTGCTTCGCAGCGTGAGCACGCGCAGAGCGTTCGGCGACAAGGCCTTGGCATGCGCGACCAACGCGGAGCCGACACCCTGCCGCTGATCGACCGGGTCGATGTAAAGCTCTTCGATCCACTCGCCGGCCATCGCCATCACCCCGACCGGTCTGCCACCCCGAACCGCCACCCACAGCTCGTGGTCGTTGGCGATCCTGTCGGCGAAGTAGCTGCCGTATTCGTGGTCGGTCCGGATCTGGGCCGGCGTGAGGATGGTTCTCAACAGGGTGGTGATGCTCCGGACGTACAGGTCGGTCACGCGAGTCAACTCCGTCCGGCGCATGCGTCTCACTTCGAGTACGGGCACGGCAGTGTTCTCAGCCCGACGCGCGGTAGGACGCGAAGCTCACTTCGACGCCGAAGCTGCAGGATCTCGGCCGCCGAATCATCCGCGCCTGAGCAACGCCGGCAGCTCGCTCGTGGCGGTCATCTCGGCATCCGGCATCACGTCCAGCTCGGGTTTCCGGCCGGTGCGGTTCAGCCAGAACGCTCGCATGCCGGCCTGCTGAGCGCCCTGGACGTCGCGACGCAGATTGTCGCCGACCATGACCGTCTGGCCGGGCCTCGCGCCGGCCGCTTCCAGGGCAGCGGAGAACGCGCGGGGGTCCGGCTTGCCGACCCCCACCTCGCCCGCGACCGTGACCGCGTCGAAGTAGTGCGCCAGACCTGATCCCGCGATCTTCTCGCGCTGAAGGCCGGGGGTCCCGTTGGTGAGGATGGCCAGCCGCCAGCTTCCGTGCAACGCCACCAGCGTGTCCTCGACATCCGGAAACACCACGTGGCGCGCCCTGCGCTCGGCCGGGAAGATGGAGGCCAGCCGTTCGGCGAACGGCGCGTCCCGTACGCCGAAGTCTGCGAGGGCGCGCGACCATGCCTCGCGCCGGTAGGCAGGTGCCCGGCGCCGGAGCGCCTTCAGGTTCGGATCGTCACCGGGAAACCGGGCCCACAGTCCCTCCCAGGAGGCGATGCCGACGGCTTGGCAGTAGGCGTTCGTCGGGGCCGCAAACCATGCCTCGCGCGCCCGCTCCCGCACGGCCCGGTGGAGCGCGTGCGGATCGACGCCGTAGCGCTCGCGGGCATGCTCGCAGGTCGCCAGGAACGCCGCCTCCGCAGAAGACTCCTCGGCGACCAGCGTGTCGTCGAGATCGAACAGGACGTGCGTTATCGCCATGCTCGCCGGAACGGCGGTATCAGACGCACGCGTGCCACGGACGCGTGGTGTGGCCGCGCCGCTGGAACCACTCATCGCCGCCGTACACCAGCACGCCGTTCCGGGCCGCGGGCTCGCCGCGAGCACAGAACCAGTCCAGGCCGTCGTAAAGCGCCCCGCTGAGCGTGAGACCAGCTTTCATCTCGACCGGCAGCAGGCGCGTGCCGTCGTCGATCACCAGATCGACCTCGTGACCGGTGCGATCTCGCCAGAAGTACAAGGGCGAGCTGACGCCCCGGTAGGTGAACGCCTTGAGGTATTCGCTCACCACGAACGTCTCGAATATCGCTCCGCGATTGGCATGCACGGCGATCTGCTCGGGCTCGCGGATGCGGAGCAGGTTGCACAGCAGACCAGCATCCAGGAAGTAGAGCTTCGGGCTCTTGATGACGCGCTTCAAGAAGTTGCGATGATGCGGCGGCAGGAGGTGCACGACGAACAGCGCCTGCAGCACGGAGATCCAGGCACCGGCGGTGGTGTGGGAGACGCCGCAGTCGGACCCGAGTGACGAGAGGTTCAGGAGCTGCCCGCTTCGGCCCGCGCAGAGCTGCACGAACCGGCGGAACGTGTCCAGGTCGCCGATGCCGCCAAGGTCACGGACGTCGCGCTCCACGTAGGTGGTGTAGTAGGAGCCGAGCCAGTCGGCGGCATCGAGACCACGATCGTGAATACGGGGAAAAAGACCTTGGTACAGGATTCGGTCCAGTTCCAGCCCGGAAGGGACGGAAGAGTCGCCATCGCCCGGCTCATCCGGCTTCCAGGGATCGCCGGCCGGCACTCCGGTCAACTCGGACAGGCCGAGCGGCAGCAGCACGCACACCGCCGCCCGTCCGGCCAGCGTCTGGCTCACCGAACGGGTCAGGGGAAGCTGCTGGGAACCGGTGAGTATGTAGCGCCCGGGCGTCGGGTCGTCGTCCACCCGGACCTGGATGTAGGACAGGAGATCCGGCGCCCGCTGCACTTCGTCCAGAATCACGCCCGAGCGGTGGAGCGCCAGAAAACCGCGTGGATCGTCCAGCGCATGGTCCCGGGTGGCGGGATCCTCCAGGTTCAGATAGGCGTGGCCATCGAACACCGACTTGGCGAGTGTCGTCTTGCCCGATTGACGCGGCCCCGTCAGAAATACCGCCGGGAACTGGACAGCCAAACGCCGGAGGCGCTCACCCAGGTTCCGCCGGAACATGCGACAGAGCGTACGGCACCGAGCCCTGATTGGCAAATTGCAACTTGAACTTTCAATCAGCCATACGATGAGCCTCGAGAATGGTGCGCTGCGCGTGATCCCGAGTACGGGTAGCGCTGCGCGGGCGGCGGCAAGCGTTTACACTGGCCAACCATGCTCGACAGACCGTTCCTGACCACCGTGGTCGGCTCCATGCCGCGGCCGAAGTTCTTTCGCGAGCGGGTCGACCGCCACCTCGTCGAGGGCACCGGCGAGGGCGACCTGCTCGACCTGATGGACCGCTCCATCCCCTACGTCGCCGCGCTGCAGGAAGCCGCCGGCGTCGACGTCATCTCCGACGGCGAGTGGCGGCGCAAGTCCTACGTCGGCGTGATCGCCGAGATGCTCACGGGCGTCGAGCAGTTCAAGGTGCCGCTCGACTCGTTCCGGCACGACGCCCGCGTCGGCTACGCGGTCATCGGCCCGGTCGCCCCCACCCGCGAGGGGCTGTTCGCGGAGGAAGCGACCAAGCTGCGCCGCCACACCAGCAAAGCCGTGCGCGTGGCGCTGCCGACGCCGCACCTGACCGCCAGCTTCCTGTGGGACCCGGTCAAGTCGCCCGAGCACTACTCCGAGCGCGAATTCATCGAGGTCATGGTGCCGATCATCCGGCGCGAGGTGGAGCTGCTGCGCGACGCCGGGGTCCGCTACGTGCAGTTCGACGACACGCGCATCGGCGGCGTCCACGCCGAGGAGCCCGAGTCACAGGCATACCGAGACGCGCTGTTCGACTCCGTGGACACGCTCAACCGCGTGGTCGACGGCATCGACGGGATCTACACCTCCCTGCACCTGTGCGGAAAGCGCCACATCGGGCCGGACCAGGTGCCGCGCTACGACACGATGCTGCCGGGCTTCGAGCGCCTGCACATCGACATGCCGATGTTCGAGATGCTGCAGTTCGACGACTACGACCGCGAGTTGCTGCGCGGCCTGCCCGAGCGCATGGACGTGGGCTGCGGCTGCGTGGCGTCGAAGACCTTCGAGGTGGACACTCCGGAGGAGATCGCCGCCCGCGCGCGGGAGACGGCGAAGATCGTCGGCCCGGAGCGCACGGCGCTGCACCCGGACTGCGGCTTCTCGCCCGGCACCTACTTCGACATCCCGCTCGACGAGATCTACCAGAAGCTCGGCAACATGACGCGCGCGGCGGAGATGCTGCGCGCGGAGATGTAGCGCGGCCGGCCAGCCGGCACGCGCCAACGGACCGATGCGAGGCGACCGAAGAACGATATTCGTGGGCGACGTGCACGGCTGCTGCGCGGAGCTCGACACCCTGCTGGCCAAGGTCGAATACGCCCCTGACCGGGACCGGCTGCTCCTGACCGGGGACGCCTTCACGCGCGGGCCTGACCCGCTCGGCGTCTGGCAGAGGATCCGGGGCAGTAGCGCGGAGATGGTGATGGGCAACCACGACGACGAGTTGCTCGCCGAGCTCCGCACAATCGCCGCAGGCCGCGATCCCAAGCCGGCCTACGGCGACCGCAACGAGACGCTCCGGGTGCTGTCCACGCAGGGCGAGGAGCTGGTCGCGTGGCTGGCGGCGCTCCCGCTCTACATCGAGGAGTCCGCCTTCCTGCTCGTGCACGCCGGCATCGACCCCGAGCGGGGCCTGGGCGGCACCACGCGCGACCAGTTCCTGACCATCCGCACCTGGCCGCCCGACGGCGGCATCAGCGGCCCGCGCTGGCACGAGCACCTGGACGAGCGCCACCGCGTACCCGGCAGGCCCATCGTGTACGGCCACGACGCGCCGCAGGGTCTGCTGGTCAAGCGCTTCCCGGAGGCCGCGAACGGCGCCCGCCCCGGCTTGGTCGCACTCGATTCCGGCTGCGTGTTCGGCAACGCGCTCAGCGCCTACCTGCTGGAAGAGGACCGCATCGTCCAGGTTCCCGCCCAACGCCGCTGGATCGAACGAGGATCGTTCTCCTACATCCCACGAGGGGTGCAGCCCCCGAGCGACCCGTAGCGGAAGCGCCGCGACAAGCGGTGATCCCGGGCGGCTATGCGGGTCGGGCCCGACGTGTCTGTTCGGAAATCCGAGCGGGAGGCCTGATCTCGATCACGTCGGTGTGCAGGCTCTCATGCTCCTCATACCGGATGAGAGCCGATTCTTCGAGCGGGTGTGGTTGCGGGACCGGCTCGCCGAGCTCGTCCAACAGATCGAGATGTCCCTGTAGTGCTTCCTGGGCGGCCGCCAAGGCTTCCTCTCTGGTCTTCCCGGCCGATATGCAACCCGGAACGTCCGGAAACTCCACGCCCCAGTCGCTATCGCGGGTCTTTCGCAGGATCGCGGAATACGAGAGCTTGTACGAGTTCACGAGTGGCTTCTTCATACAGCCAGCTCGATCGCTACGGTCGGATCCGAATACCGCTCTGGCGTTCGATGCTCCGGACGGTTCCCGGCGGAATGTCCCTCTTCGGGTGCGGGACGGTGACGAGCCCAAGTAGGCCGTCTTTCTTGTAGTGGTGATGAGATCCTTTCACGCGACACAACGTGAACCCGTTCTCCTTCAGGATCCTGATGATCCTGTCGCTGCTGATGGCCATGGCCCGTCCTTCGACACGCTGATTTCATTTGCTTGCAATTATTTCTGTGAAAAAGACATATGAAGGTTATCAGCGGCTGCCGCGGGAGACGCCATGCACATGAGTCCAACTATCTGTGACGTATATATGAGCCTATATCCTACCCATCCGCCCGCTGCCCGTCAAACGCACCGGTGGCCGCAACCATGCGCTGAATCCGTTCACCGGTGTCCCTGCGCCCCCTGCACCTTTCTCGACGTTGACACGGGGACATAGGCCCCGGACATTTTGGCTGAGCGAATAGTGGATGAAACGAAGCTCCTTGAGCGAATCTCTGCCGACCCGCGGATCTTCGGCGGCAAACCGATTGTTCGAGGCCGCCTTCTGGCCGTCGAGCACGTATTGGGAATGCTGGCGGCCGGCGATGATCACCGGACCATACGGCAGGGCTATCCGTGGCTGGAGCCTGAAGACATCCTCGCCTGCTTGGCGTACGCCCGCCGCGTCGTCGGTCGCGAGCGGGTAGAACCTCTCCTCGTCCCCGGGGATGGAGCGATCGTCACGGCTGAACCAGGACGGCTCAGAGTCCGCCAGTAGCAGCGCTGCCTGCGCCGGAGCCAGGGCAGCCGAGTCAGCGGCATGGCGGCCGGCTCTCCCTCTTCAACAGGGCGATCTGGCCGGCATGGTAGACGCCGTGCTGGATCGTGCCATGCAGGGTGACGTAGAACGGGCCGCTGACCACCGGCGGCTGACGCCCCAGCACGTCGTCGTCCAACCCCTGGATGCGGCGCACCAGCGCCCGATTGGCTCGCCGCAGCTCCGCCAGCGCCGTTCGCCATGCCGCGGCGGAGGTGTCGCTGACCGCCGGCCACGTGGTTTCCCCCGCGGTCCACGCCTCCGGCGACCCGCCGATGACGCTCCGCGCATAGTCCAGCTCCGCGGTCAGGTGGGAGACGATCTCCCAGATGCTGTGCGCTCCCGACGCCGGCCTGCGTGCCGCGGTCGCGGCGTCGACGCCCGCCACGGCACCAAGCACCGACGGCCCGTAGTAGGCCGGCCCCTCGAAGGTCTGCTCCAGAAGCCGTGCGATGCGTGCCGTCTCACTCACGGCGGCGCCCATCGTAGCGCAAGATCCGCGGTGCCCGCCCGGCGGTGCGACGCGCTATAGTGCCGCCGGCATGAAACCCGTCCAGATCAAGTACCAGCCGGAGAGAAGCGTCACCTTCCTGGGAAGCCCCAGCATCGTCCGGTTGCCCGACGGCGCCCTGCTTTCCACCCACGACCACTTCGGCCCCGGCTGCCCGCGCAACCACGAGGACGAGGAGAGCCTGACCAGCGTCCACCGGTCCGAGGACGACGGCGCCACCTGGAGCAACATCACCCACGTGATGAACGCCTACTGGAGCAGCCTGTTCGTGCACGGCGGCTCGGTCTACCTGCTGGGCACCTCCCAGCAGTACGGCTCCATCGTCATCCGCCGCAGCGACGACGGCGGCTTCCGCTGGACCCATCCCAAGGACGCGGACAGCGGGCTGCTGTTCCCCGGCGGGCCGTTCAAGGTAGCGCCCAATTACCACTGCGCCCCGGTTGCCGTCCTGGAGCACGAGGGCCGCATCTACAAGGCGTTCGAGGACTGCGACCCCTGCGTGTGGGGCACCGGCTTCCAGGCCTGCGTCATCTCCGCGCCGGTCGACGCCGACCTGCTGGACGCCGCCAACTGGCGGATGAGCAACAAGCTGCCGTTCACGCCATCATGGACGCCGGCTGCCTGGGGGCCGGTCACCCAGCCGGGCTGGCGCGAGGGCAACGTGGTGGCCGCGCCCGACGGGCAGCTCTGGGACGTGCTGACCTTCGAGGCGCGCCCGCTGGCGCAGGACACGGCGGCGATGGTGCGGATCGACGGAGAGGGCGAGCGGATCAGCTTCGATCCGGGCGCCAATCCCGACCCCGCTGAACCGGCCGGACCGGGCGGCTTCGTCGCCTTCCCCGGCGCCAAGGCAAAGTTCACGCTGCGCCGTGACCCGGTGACCGGCACCTACCTGACCCTGGCCAACGCGGTGACCGACCCCGAGTGGCTGATCGCCACCTGGCAGGCGACGCAGCCGCCGGGCGAGGGGCTGAACAAGCACCCGCGGCAGCGCAACGAGGTGTGGCTGTGCGCCTCCGACGACCTGGTGCGGTGGCGGACGGTGAAGCGGCTCATGGTCGACGAGAGCGGCCTGCGGCCGGAGGACTCCCTGCGCCTGACCGGTTTCCAGTACGTGGACTGGCGGTTCGACGGCGACGACCTGATCTACGTCGTGCGCACCGCCTACCGCGGCGCGCGCAACTTCCACGACTCCAACCGCATCCTGTTCAATCGAGAGCGCGCGTTTCGTAGACTGATCGCCACGTGAGTACGGCCCCGGCGATTCCCACGCGCGCGCGCCGCCTGTCGCCCGTCGCGCGCGCGGCGCGATCCTGGCAGCTCTACCTGCTGCTGATCCCCACCGTGCTGCTGGTGCTTCTGTTCCAGTACGTGCCGATGTACGGGGTCACGATCGCGTTCAAGAACTTCAAGCCCCACCTCGGCGTGCTGGGCAGCGAGTGGATCGGCCTGCGCCACTTCATCCGCTTCTTCGAGTCGCCGAGCTTCTGGCGGCTGATCAGGAACACGGCCCTGCTCTCGGGCTACGAGCTGCTGGTCGGATTCCCGATCCCGATCATCCTGGCGCTGATGATGAACATGGTCACCGGGCGCCGCTTCAAGCGCACCGTGCAGATGGTCACCTACGCCCCCCACTTCATCTCCACGGTGGTGATCGTCGGCATGCTGGGCGTCTTTCTGTCCAAGAACTTCGGGCTGGCCAACCACCTGCTCGACACGCTCGGCGGGGAGCGGGTGTTCTTCCTGGGCCGTCGCGAGTGGTTCCGCACGTTGTACGTCTTCTCCGGCGTGTGGCAGAACGCCGGCTGGGGCACCATCATCTACCTGGCGGCGCTCTCAAGCATCGACCCGGAGCAGCACGAGGCGGCGGTCGTGGACGGCGCGAGCCTCTGGCAGCGGGTGTGGCACATCGACATCCCCGGCATCCTGCCGACCATCGTCATCCTGCTCATCCTCAACGTCGGCCAGATCATGAGCGTCGGTTTCGAGAAGGCGTTCCTGATGCAGAACGCGCTGAACCTGGAGGTGTCCGAGATCATCCCCACCTACGTCTACAAGGTGGGGCTGCTCGACGCGCGCTACAGCTTCTCCGCCGCGGTGGACCTGTTCAGAACGGTAATCAACTTCGTGCTGCTGATCTCCGTCAACCGGGTCGCCAAGCTCCTGGGCCAGTCAGGGCTCTGGTAGGCCGGGGCGGAAGCGGATGATCGCGCTGGGACGCCAGGACCGCATCCTCAACGGCGCCGTCTACGGCCTGCTGTCGCTGGTGCTGCTGGCGGTCGCCTACCCGCTGTTCTTCGTCGTCGTCGCCTCCATCAGCGACCCGTTCATGGTCAACCGGGGCGAGGTGTGGCTGTTCCCGCGCGGCATCACCCTGGACGGTTACGCGCGCATCGTCCAGCACGACGCCCTGCTGCGCGGCTACCGCAACAGCCTGGTCTACGCGACCGTCGGGACCGCCCTCAACCTGAGCCTGACGCTGACCGCCGCCTACGCCCTGTCGCGCCGCGACCTGTGGGGCCGCAACGCGTTCATGATCTACCTCACCTTCACCATGTTCTTCTCCGGCGGCCTGATCCCGACCTTCCTGCTGATCCGCAACCTCGGTCTCTACAACTCGTTCTGGATCATGATCCTGCCGGCCGGAGGCAGCGCCCTGCACCTGACGGTCTCGGTGTTCAACATCATCATCGCCCGCACCTTCTTCATGAACACCATTCCGCAGGAGCTGCTGGACGCCGCCGTGATCGACGGCTGCAGCGACCTGCGCTTCTTCCGCTCCGTGGTGCTGCCGCTGTCCGGGGCGATCGTCGCCGTACTGATGGTGTTCTACGCGGTCGGCCACTGGAACGGGTTCTTCCACGGACTGATCTACCTGCGCGAGCGCGAGCGCTTCCCGTTGCAGTTGATCCTGCGTGATATATTGATCCAGAACACGTTCACCGAAGAGCTGGAGATCGACGACGAGAACGCGATGGCGGCGATGATGCTGGCCGAGTCGATCAAGTACGGGATGATCATCGTCGCCAGCGTGCCGGTCCTGTTGCTCTATCCCTTCGTGCAGAAGCACTACGTGCGCGGCGTGATGATCGGAGCGATCAAGGGCTGACCGGGGACGGGAACGTGAGGAAAACACAGTGCACGCCGGCATGCGCCGGCGAAGAGAAACCATTTCCCAAGGAGTTGTTCATGTTGAACAAACGCTGGGCTGCCGTGGCGGCAGCCATCGTGATCGTTGCCGGGGCCGCGTGGGCCGAAGGCAGCGAAGAGACCGCTTCCGCGGAAGGGCGGCTTGAGGCCGTCGGCTTCAACGAGGGCGGCTACCCTATCGTCGACCAGACCGTGACCGTGAACGCGCTGATCCAGCGGCCCGGCCACGTGACCTCGGCGTTCGACGAGCAGACCCTGCTGGTCGAGATGCAGGAGCGCACCAACGTCGACATCGTCTTCGAGGAGGTGCCCGCGGCACAGGTCCGGGAGAAGACCAACCTGCTGTTCGCCAGCCGGGAGTTCCCCGACGTGATCTTCGTCGCCGGCGTGCAGGACCGGCTGCTGTGGGACGCCGCCCAGGCCGGCGACGTGTGGCCGCTGAACGACCTGATCGAGCAGTACGCGCCCAACTGGCAGAAGGGCTTCGAGGAACGGCCGGTGATCCGCAACGCCATCACCATGCCGGACGGCAAGTTCTACAGCCTCCCGTACTACCGCGAGATCCTCAACGACTTCGGCATCCGCGACATCCAGGCGATCAACGTCGACTGGCTGAACACGATGGGGTTGGAGATGCCGCAGACCACGGAGGAGCTGTACGAGACGCTGAAGGCGTTCCGCACCGGCATCGACTCGGGCACGCTGCCCAAGGACGGCATCCCCTGGTACTTCCGCTTCCACTCGTGGGTGGGCGGCGAGTTCGAGATCTACAACGCCTTCGGCCTGTGGATGAAGGGCCAGGGCACCGGCGCGCAGCGCTACCTGTCCGTGAACGACGGGGTGGTGGAGTTCGGCGCCGCCGATCCCAAGCTCAAGGACGTGGTCAACTACATGCACCGCCTGTTCGACGAGGACCTGATTCCGGAAGAGGTGTTCACCGACGCGTGGGACGACTACCTGGCGAAGTCGCGCTCGGTGCCGCCGATCACGGGCATGTGGGGCTCCTACTTCATCGTGTCTCCGGTGGAGGAGTGGTACGACCCGCTGCCGCCGGTGGCAGGCCCCGACGGGACGCGGCGCTTCCGCTCGCAGCCGGTGCGCCTGCAGAAGAACGCGATGACGATCTTCTCCAAGTTCGAGCTGCCGGAGGTGATGGTGCGCTTCATCGACGCATGGGCGGACGATGACTTCAGCATTCAGGCTTCCTACGGCGGTCCGATGATCGAGCAGAACGCCGACGGCTCCCGCACGGTGGTGGGGCGCGGCACCGAGTGGTACATGCACGGGCCGCACAACCACTTCCCGTCCTACATCTCCAAGCGGGCGTCGGACAACGTGCGCTGGACCGGCGAGCAGGGCGCGCGCGACGACTACGTCAACAACGTGTTCGCTCCCTACCTGTGGCCCCAGGACCGGCACTACGCCTACATCACCTTCACCGACGACGAGCAGGAGGAACTGTCGATCCAGGAGACGGAGATCGGCGACTACGTGAAGTCCACGATCGCCCGCTGGATCGTGGAAGGCACCGCCGACGCCGAGTGGGACGACTACCTGAAGCAGCTCGACCGCCTGGGCCTGCCGCAGGCGATGGCGATCTACCAGACCGCCTACGACCGCTTCTCCGGCAGTTGACCGTCGGGTCGACCCGACCGATCGAAACGCCTTGACGCGGGGGGGGGCGCCAAGCCGCCCCCCCCCCCCTCAAAGCGCGGGCCCAACCCCCCCACCCCGGCCCCGGAGCCGGTGGCCCCCGGGCCCCCCCGGCC
>JAPPNY010000052.1:0-5887 GCA_028818385.1 Spirochaetaceae bacterium | reverse complement strand
CGCTCCGCCGGCTTTTCCCCGGCGGGGCGACCCGACGGATCGAAACGCCTTGACGCGGGGCTGGCCGCATCGCAGCCAGCCCCGCCTTCATCGAGCGGCCGAACCCGCCGAACCGCGGCAGCGATCCGGTAGCCGCCGGGCACCCTCGGCCCTATAATCCGTTCAGCCATGTTCGCTCGCCTGCGCCGAAGTGGCCGGATCCTTGCCATCTTCGCCGGCCTCGTCCTGACGACCGCCGCCGTGACCGCCGAGCCCGAGCACTCCGTGGCGCGCCGCTGGAACGAGGTGACGCTGCACGCGATCCGCAACGACTTCGCCCGGCCGCCCGTGCACGCGCGCAACCTCTACCACGTCACGGTCGCCATGTGGGACGCCTGGGCCGCCTACGACGACACGGCGCGGCAGGTATTGGCCGACGAACGAGTGTCGGTCGACGAGCGCGCCACGGCCGGCGACATCGCCGCCGCCCGCCACGAGGCGATCAGCTACGCCGCCTACCGCGTGCTGTACAACCGGTACCGCGACTCTCCCGGCGCCTACGAGTCGCTGACCAGCTTCGACAACCTGATGAAGGAGCTCGGCTACGACCCCGACTACAGCGGCCGGGAAGGGACGAGCCCGGCGGCGCTCGGCAACCGCATCGGCAACCTCATCGTCGACCTGGGCTACGACGACGGCGCCGACGAGCTGGGCTCCTACGCCTTCGAGTGGGAGTACCGCCCCGCCAACCGGCCGATGGTGGTGGCGAACTCCGGATCCGGCGTCGTGCACGACCCCAACCGCTGGCAGCCGCTGGCGCTGCGCATGTTCATCGACCAGGCCGGCCGCCAGCAGGCGGGCGGCGTGCAGCGTTTCATCGGCTCGCACTGGGGGGCGGTCACGCCGTTCGCGCTGGCCGACGAGGGCATGGCCGACGAAGGCGTCTACCTCGACCCGGGCCCGCCGCCCTACCTGGGAGGCCACCGCAGCATCGAATACCAGATGGCCTTCGCCCAGGTCGCGCACTACAGCGCCACGCTCACTCCGGACGACGGCGTGCTGATGGACATCTCGCCCGGCGCGTTCGGCAACAACAGCCTGGGCACGAACGACGGCCGCGGCCACCCCGTGAACCCGGTCACCGGCGAGCCGTACGCCCCCAACGTCGTCAAGCGCGGCGACTGGGCGCGGGTGATCGCCGAGTTCTGGGCCGACGGTCCCGACTCGGAGACGCCGCCCGGGCACTGGAACACGCTGGCCAACTACGTCACCGACCACCCGCTGGCGGAGCGCCGCCTGGGCGGCGAGGGCAGGGAGCTCGGCCCGCTGGAGTGGGACCTCAAGCTGTACTTGGCCCTGAACGGCGCCACGCACGACGCGGCGATCTGCGCCTGGGGTCTGAAGGGCCACTACGACTACGTGCGGCCGATCACGGCCATCCGCTACATGGCGGGGCTCGGCCAGTCCTCCGACCCGGACCTGCCCTCCTACCACGAGCACGGCCTGCCGCTGCACCCGGGACTGGTCGAGGTGGTCACCGGGGAGTCGGCCGCCGCCGGCGAGCGCCACGCCCACCTTGCAGAGCACGTCGGCAAGGTCGCGATCTACGGCTGGCT
The DNA here is from genome assembly GCA_028818385.1 of Spirochaetaceae bacterium. Next base: position 4,292 of record JAPPNY010000052.1, on the reverse strand, counting down.
GGGCATTCCCGAGGACCCGGAGACCCAGTACAGCGGCGTGGACTGGATCCTGGCCGCCGACTGGGTCCCCTACCAGCGCGACACCTTCGTCACGCCGCCGTTCGCCGGCTACATCTCCGGCCACAGCACCTTCAGCCGCGCCGCCGCCGAGGTGATGGCGCTGTTCACGGGAAGCGAGTACTTCCCCGGCGGCCTGGGCGAGTTCGTCGCGCCGGAGCACGACTTCCTGGTGTTCGAGTCCGGGCCGACCGAGACGCTCACTCTGCAGTGGGCGACCTACTACGACGCCTCCGACGAGGCGGGCATCTCCCGGTTGTACGGCGGCATCCACCCCTGGGTGGACGACCTGCCGGGCCGCATCATCGGCTCCAAGATCGGCATCGCCGCCTTCGAGCAGGCCCTGGCCTACTTCGGCGACTCCTCGTAGCGCCCCGGAGGCCCTACCCGACGGTACGGCGCAGCGGAGTCGCCAGGTTGCCGCGCCTGCCGACGATCAACTCGTCCAGCTCCAGCCAGGACGCCATCGACGCCAGGTGCGCGGCCAGCTCGCCGGCGACCGCGCCGGCCTCGCAGCCCTCCTCCAGGTACGCGCCACGCACCAGCAGCGCTCCACGCGCCCGGTCCGCCTTGAGATCCACGCGTGCCGCCAGCGTGTCGCCGGTCAGGAACGGGAACACGTAGTAGCCGTACTGCCGCTCCGGCTCCGGGACGTAGATCTCGATGCGGTAACGGAAGCCGAACAGGCGTTCTGTGCGCTCCCGGCGCCAGATCAGCGAGTCGAACGGACTGAGCAGCGCGCTCGCCCCGATTCGCCGGGGAACGCGGGCGTCGCGGTGCAGATAGGCGGGCCGGCTCCAGCCTTCCACGCTCGCTTCCAGCAGCTCGCCTTCCTCCACCAGCTCCCGCAGGAGAGGCCGCGCCTGCGGCACGCGGATGCGGTAGTAGTCGGCCAGGTCGCCCGCGTCGCCGATGCCGTGCGCGCGGGCGGCCAGGCGCAGGAGCTCCCGCTGCGCGTCACGCGTCGCGGGCGCCGGCGCGGCCAGCACCTCGGAGGGGATCACCCGCTCGGACAGGTCGTAGACGCGCGTGAAGTTGCCGCGTCGGGAAGTCGCCAGCCGGCCGGTGGCGAACAGCCACTCCAGGGCGAGCTTGCCGTCGCTGCGCCCCCACCACGGCCCGCTGCGGCCGCGGCCCTGGTCGCGCAGGTCCAACACCGCGAGTGGTCCGCGCTCGGCCACCTCCCGGCGGATCGCCTCCACGTAGGCGCGGCGCTCCCGGCCGAAGGAGCTGACCCAGCGGGAGTGCGCCTCCTCCATGCGGTGGCGCAGCAGCGGATAGTGCTCGACCGGCAGCAGCGACGCGACGTGCCCCCACGCCTCGAACAGCCGCCGCCGGCCGTAGGCGTAGGCGTCGAACCGGTACCGCGGGTAGGGGGCCAGGCGGGAGAACGCCGGCATGTAGTGGGTACGCACCGCCACGTTGACCGAGTCGAGCTGCACGACCTTGACCCGGTCGAACAGCCGGTCGAAGTGGCGGCTGTCGACGCGGCCTGCCGGCGCCCGGTCGGCGAACCCCTGCGCCGCCAGCGCGATGCGCCGTGCTTCCCGATTGGACAGTGCCGTCTTCAGCGTTCCCCTCGCCGTGTCATCGCATCTAAGGTTGCATCATGCCGAAGGAACTGGTCGGGGTCGCGCCGGGAAGGCTGGAGTGGCGGGAGTACGAGGACGCCCCGGTGGGAGCCGGGGACGTGCGCGTGGCGTCCGAGCACGCGGCGGCCAAGCACGGCACCGAGATGTCGTTCTTCAAGGGCTACGCGAATCCGCGCGGATCGTACGACCGCGACCTGGGGCTGTTCACCGGCGAGGGTCGCGCCGATGCCGCGTACGGCGTCGGCAACATGTTCTCGGGCACCGTGGTGGAGGCGGGAACGGCGGTGAGCGGTCTCCGCATCGGCGACCGGGTCTTCGCGTACGGGAGCTTCCGGGAGTCGCACGTCCTGCCGGCCGACCGCTGCTTCCGCCTGCAGCCGGACGTGAGCTGGAAGTCGGCCCTGTGCCTGGACCCGGCCGTGTTCGCGATGGGGGCCGTGCGCGACGGCCACGTCCGCCTGGGCGACCGCGTCGCGGTGTTCGGCCTGGGGGCGATCGGACTGGTCGCCATGCAGATGGCCCGCCTGGCCGGCGCCTCGGAAGTGATCGCCGTCGATCCGATCGCGTTGCGCCGCGACGTGGCATCCCGCACCGGCGCCACGCGGACGCTCGATCCGACCGCGTGCGACGCGGGCCGCGAGATCAAGCAGGCCACCGGCGGCGCGGGCGTGGACGTCGCGATCGAGTACTCGGGCTCCGTGCCGGCGCTTCAACAGGCGTTTCGCGCCGTGGCGTTCGGCGGCACCCTGGTGTGCGGCGCCTACCCAGGACCGTACCCGGCCGGCCTGGACCTGGGTGCGGAAGCGCACTTCAACCGCCCGAATGTCGTGTTCTCCCGCGTCAACAGCGATCCCTCGCGCGACCACCCCCGCTGGGACGAGCAGCGCGTCTATCGCGCGTGCCTGCGGCTGATCGCCGAGCGCCGGCTCGACGGAGAGGAGATCGTGCAGCCTGTCGTCCCGTTCGCCGACCTGGCCGAGGAGTACCCGAAGATCGCGGATGCGCCGGAGACGCTCGTGAAGCTCGGCGTCGACTATTGACCATCCGCGTCGAAGTCGATGCCGAAGATGTCGCCGAGCTGATCCTCGGCCAGGGCGTCGGCGCCGTCCGCCGCGCCGTCGGGCAGCACCGTCTCGGCGCTGATCAACTCCGCCGGATCGACCCCGCGCAGCCGAAACAGCAACTCCGGGCTGTCGTCGAGCCGATGGCCGACGCCGTAGAGCACCGCCGCGACGTGCTTGCACATGGTCGCCCAGTCGGGGCAACTGCAGGCAAGCTCGATCTGCCGCGGCTTCGGGAACAGGCCGCGCTCCGGATCGGACACGATCTCCATCACGTGGTCGGAGAGCGATCCCCGGAGCAGCTCCAGCATCGAGCCGATCTGCCCCGAGCATGCCTCCCGGATCGCCTTCCAGGTCGCGGCCGGAAGCTCCTGCACACGGATGGCGACCTCATACGGCCTGACCCGTGATCCCTTGACCGTGGCCTCGATGCGACCGGCGTGGATCTCCAGGTGCCGGATGGCGCCGCTGCGGGCGTAGGTGCGGCCGCGCGGCAACCGGTTGGCGTAGTCCGAGAACGACTCCAGGTGCGCGCACCAGCGCTTGCCCCAGAAGCTGCGGGCGATGGCGCGGCCTTCGATTGTTACCGGGCGCAGGGTCCTCTTGGCCATGAACGCCACGACAAGCTATAGCGCGGCGCTGTTCACGTCGAGCCGGACCAGCTCGAGCAGCTCGTCGTCGGACAGGTCGGTGACGTTCACCTCCTGGTCACCGCCCAGGACATCGTCGGCCAGGTGCCGCTTGTCCGCGATCATGGCGTCGATCCGTTCCTCGACGGTGCCGCGCGTGATGAACTTGTGGACCAGCACGTTGCGCCGCTGGCCGATGCGGAAGGCGCGGTCGGTGGCCTGGTTCTCCACCGCCGGGTTCCACCAGCGGTCGAAGTGAATGACGTGCGACGCGGCGGTCAGGTTCAGTCCGGTGCCGCCGGCCTTGAGCGACAGGATCAGGTACGGCGGCCCGTCATCCGCCTGGAATCGCTCCACCACGGCGCGCCGCTCCGCGACTCCCGTCCCGCCGTGCAGCACCAGCCCGGCGCGGCCGAACAGGGTCGCGGCGTACTCGGCCAGCGGATCGATGATCTCGCGATACTGGGTGAAGACCAGCACGCGCTCCTGGCGGGCGGCGAGCTCCTCGCAGAGCTCGGCCAGCCGCAGGAACTTCCCGCTGGCGGCCGGGGCGTACTCGCCGTCCCCGGAGATCTGACTGGGATGGTTGCACACCTGCTTGAGGCGCAGCAGCGAGCCTAGCACCAGGCCGCGGCGCTCGATCCCCTCGCTGGACTCCAGCGCGCGCTGCAGCGTCTGCACCACGTGCTGGTAGAGCCTGACCTGCGCGCGCGTCAGGTGGCAGTAGCGGTCGGTCTCGGTCTTGTCCGGCAGATCGGCGATGATGCTGCGGTCGGTCTTCAGCCGGCGCAGGATGTACGGGCTCACCAGCCGCCGCAGCGGCGCGAAGGGCTGCTCGGGCCGCGCCTGCAGCGCCTTGACGAAGGTCCCGAACGCGGTGCGCGAGCCGAGCAGGCCCGGATTGAGGAAGTCGAACAGCGCCCACAGGTCGCCCAGCCGGTTCTCCACCGGCG
>JAPPNY010000178.1 GCA_028818385.1 Spirochaetaceae bacterium | reverse complement strand
CACTCGTCGATCTCGATCACATTCAGGCACCGGGGGCAGACGATGTGTGCGTGGTGGCCGTCCTCCGACATCAGCACGTACACCGGGGCGCGCCCCGAGAGAAAGGTCGGTCGCACGATCGCCAGCCGGGAAAGAAGGTCGAGCGTGCGGAAGACGCTCGCCCGTCCCACACTCGGCGCCCTCTGCAGCACGCCCGCAACGATCTCCGTCGAGCTCAGGTGCTTCCTGGAGTCGGCCATCACCTCCAAGACGGCGCGCCTGGCACGAGTCACCTTGGCCCCCGACTCGGACAGCCGCGCCACGGCGTACCGGAGGTCGGCCTCATGGTGAACGGCACTCACGAGCCCAGGGTAACACCATCGCCTGCCCGATGGAACGATACTCCGTCTCGTTCATTTGACATCTCCGTGCCGAGGCGTTATGATACACAGTATCATTCTGAGGACGCGATGAATCGATCTGATCAACGGCTGGCAGCCCCGGCCACCTCGTACTCGATCAACCCGGAGACCCCGGTGAAGCTCGAATCCGCCGGAGCTGCTGATGCTAAGCCGTCCTAGACGCCACGCAGCCCTGATCCGACAGATAAAGGACTGGGCGTACGAATGCTTGCCGATTTCAGCGGAGGCGACCGTGTCCGTCATGGAGCTTGAGTGCCGCGAACCTGGTTGCCCGCCGCTGGAAACGGTCGTTGCCGCGATGGAGCAAGAGAAGGAGCCGCGCCAGTGGAAGCTTCATAAAGCGATGCCGGATATCACCCTCGCCGATGTTGTCGAACTAGCGGCCAAGACGCCTCCGGCGGCCTCCTAGGCGCTTCATCTCATTCCCGAATCAACGAATTACGGAGACCTATCCGATGTCAGACACAACCTCCACCGTTCCGGTGACCGTGCTCACCGGTTTCCTGGGCTCGGGCAAGACCACGCTGCTCAATCGCATTCTGTCGGAGAATCACGGCAAACGAATCGCCGTGATCGAAAACGAGTTCGGCGAGATCGGTGTCGACAACGATCTGGTGATCGGGGCCGAAGAAGAGATCTTCGAAATGAACAACGGTTGCATCTGTTGCACCGTCCGTGGAGATCTGATTCGCATCCTTGGCAATCTGATGAAACGCCGTGACAAGTTCGATCACATCATGATCGAAACCACAGGGATGGCCGATCCCGGTCCCGTCGCGCAGACATTCTTCATGGATGACGAGCTCGGAGAAGCGCTCAGCCTGGATGGTGTCGTGACGATGGTCGATGCCAAGCACGTGTTGCTGCACATCGACGAGAGCGATGAAGTCAAAGAGCAGATCGCGTTCGCCGATGTCATCTTGTTGAACAAGATCGATCTGGTTTCATCGCAAGAGATCGATCAATTGGAAGCTCGAATGCACTCCATGAATTCGGCTGCCAGGATCTATCGCACACGCGATGCGGCCGTTGAAATGGATATGGTGCTCAACCTCGGGGGATTCGACCTCGATCGCGCTCTCGAGGTCGATCCCAAGTTCATGGAACCTGAGTATCCATTCGAGTGGAGTGGTTTGTATGAGCTCCGGGCAGGGAACTATCGGCTGGTTCTGAAGCCTGGCCCTGATCCAACGATGAATCTCAACTTCAGGGCGGCTGCCGACGCCAGCGAGTCCGCCATGCGCGACACGGTCGAAAAAGCGGTCCGAGCCTTCTCGGACAGTGAAGTCGCTCTGGGTCCTGGTGCAGCGATCGCGCCAGGCGACCAGCTGAGTCAACTCAGTCTTGAGGGAGAGCAGCTTGACTACATATTGCGGGTCCCATCGGCAGGTCCCTATGTGCTGTTCACCGAGCATCATCCCGATGAGTTCGAAGCGTTTATCAGCGATGCCAGGGGAAACCGCATCGACTCCCTCCTGGTACGCGAGTACAAGCCGGACCATGAGCACGACGAGGAAGTGACATCCGTCGGCATCAACACGCCGGGTGATCTCGATCTCCGCAAATTCCAGAAATGGTTGAGCGATCTGCTTGCCAATCAAGGGCCGGATATCTTCCGGATGAAAGGGGTATTGTCGTTCCGGGGCGCCAAAACACGCTACGTGTTCCAGGGGGTTCATATGCTCTTCGATGGGCGCATGGATCGGCCTTGGCGCGACGGCGAGCGGGCGAACTCCCTTATCTTCATCGGCCGCAACTTGAATCGCGAGGCACTGAACGCCGGATTCGAGTCCTGCTTGACGTAGGCGCTTCGATGCCGGACAGCGGGCTACTCGTAGAGTCGTGGCGTGTAGCCCTGGGCGACTACATTATCGATCTGGCATGGTCCCCGGACGGCTCGAGACTGGCCGCGGTAGCGGTGGAAGGTTCGGTGTTCCTGATCGACGATCACGGCGATTCGGGACACTCCCAGCTCATAGGTCGACATGCCGATGGGGCCAACTCGCTGTCTTGGCGCCGCGATGGGGCGGAGTTCGCAACGGCAGGACATGACGGGCTGGCCAAGGTGTGGGATGGGAGTTCGGGGCAACAACTCGGCTCGCTCGAAGCGCAAGATTCCTGGGTTGCCAAGGCTGCTTACAGTCCTCGTGGCAACGTGTTGGCAACGGCTGCGGGCCGCCATCTCCGGTTGTGGAACGAACGACGCGAAGGGGTCTACGAGTCTTCGGATCACTCGAGCACCATCGCGGATGTAGGATGGAACCCGGACGGTTCCGGGGTGGCGGCGGCGGCCTACAATGGGATTACGCTGCATGTACCTGGCAAGCAGGGTCAGCCGCGGAAGTACAGTTGGAAGGGTTCGAGCCTCGTGTTGGCATGGAGTCCCGATGCGAAGTACATGGCAACCGGCGAACAGGACTCGACGGTCCATTTTTGGCATGTCAAGTCGGGTAAAGACGCGCAGATGTGGGGCTTCCCCACCAAGGTGCGTGAGTTGAGTTGGGATCCCAGCGGGCGATGGCTGGCGACCGGTGGCGGCGCAACGCCTTGTTTGTGGGATTGCAGCGGCAAAGGGCCGATGGGGCGGAAGCCTCGTCAGTACGATGCGCATTCCGGCAACCTGACGCAATTGGTCTTTCAGCCCGACGGGCAGTTGTTGGCCTCGGCGGATGCTGATGCGAACCTCTTTTTGTGGGATCCTTTGAAGCACGACCGCATCATTGGAGAAGTTGCCCTTTCATCATCTGCAAGCTGCTTGCGGTGGTGCAGAGGCGGCAAGCTTGCGGCCGGGCAGCAGGATGGCAAGGTGGTCATCTTCGAGGTCCAGTCGGCGGCCGCAGGTTGAGGTCGATGCAGGACGAATCCCTGAATCACCTGAATTTCAACGCACAAACACAACGACTGCGCCACACCGTTCAGCAGGGAGCATGCCTGACGACGCGACGCGCCGAGCGGTTGGGGCAGATTTTCCTTTGTGAAGGCTGTTGTTGTGGGCGGGCTGACAGAGGATTCCCGCCCTTGCCAAAGGCGATGATGAAGGAGTCCTGGAAGAGTCTCAAGCTCAACGGAACGATCCAGCTCACGATCAGTGGCTGCCTTGGCCCATGCGATGTGGCCAACGTTGTCTATGTGCTGGCAAGCGATGGAACCGGGCACTGGTTCGGCGGACTTTCCGAGGACTGGCAATACGGGACACTGATCGAATGGGCCGTGGAGTGCCGGCAGGCGGGTTCCCTCTTGCCGATTCCGGCGACACTGGACGGCCACCGTTTTCCGCGTTTCGATTCCGCTATGATCGCCGCTCAGACAGGTACTCGAGACCCCCGGAAGGGGGTACGCCCATCGATGGAGAGTTGGGAGCCGTCACTCTCGTCCCGTTGATCACGGGACCCGCTCACCCGATCACCGCCGTTGATCGTTCGGTCCCCGGTTTGGCGCTGTCGGTTTCAGCAGCCTGACATGGATCTCGGAAGAGCGGTTGTTCACGACAGTGTCGACACCGTAGACGGACTTCAGGTTAGCCTCGTTGATAACCTGCTCGACCGGGCCGGACTCGAGAAGACGGCCTTCTTTGAGCATGGCCACGCGGTGAGAGAACATGGAAGCCAGGTTGATGTCGTGCAGGGACAGAATCGCGATCAGACCGTTGGCCTCCACGACACGGCGCAGAAGGCTCATGGTCTCAAGCTGGTTCCGGACGTCGAGGCTGCCCGTTGGTTCGTCCATCAGCACGACGGGCGTCTGCTGGGCCAGGGCCCGTGCGATGACCACTCGCTGTCTCTCTCCACCGCTCAACTCGTTGATGGGGCGGAAGGCAAGGCCGTGTAGTCCCATCAGTTCCAGGGCCTCAAACGCCACCTCCCTGTCGGTTTTGCTGATCCTCATACCGGCGTGTGGGATCCGGCCCATCATGATCGTATCGACCACAGAGATCGGAAACACCGTTCCGTGGTCCTGCGGGACGTAGCTCATGTAGCGGGCCAGCGTCCTCCGCGACATGCGCCTCACGTCTTTACCTTCGTAGCTGATCGTGCCTGCCTCTGGGTCGCGGATTCGATTGAGGCATTTGAGCAGCGTCGTCTTTCCCGACCCGTTCGGCCCCATGATCGTCAGAATCTCTCGCCCCTCAGCCTCGAAGCTGATGCCTTTCAACACCTCCCTCCGGCGGTAGCCGTAGTGCACGCCCCGCACGGAAAAACTCATCCGGAGTACCTCATCCGAAGTACCTCGTCCTGCGTGCGATGATGAGGTTCAGAAAGAGCGGCACACCGAGAAACGAAATGACGATCCCCACGGGGATGACGACCGGGGAGAGCAGCGTGCGGCCGATCGTGTCGGAGAGCACGACCAGGATGGCGCCGATGATCGCGGAGAAAGGCAGAAGCCGCGGGTGATCGCCGCCGATCAGAAGCCTCGCGATGTGTGGTCCGACCAGCCCCACGAATCCGATGACACCGGTGAAACTGATCGTTGAGGCGGTCAGGAGAACCGCCGCCATACCGGTGACGGCCTTGATGCTCGTCGGGTTCGCGCCGATGGATTTGGTCAGCTCGTCTCCTCCGGCGGTGAGGGCATTGAAGCTCAGCGAGAACCGTTGGAGAACCGGCAGCGAAGCCGCCAGAACCGAGGCCAGAATCAGATTCTGGTCCCACGACGCGTGGTTCAGACTGCCGAACGCCCACTGCACCGCGGCGGCAAGCTGGTGCTCCTCGGCCACGTACTGCACGGTGGACGTCAGGGCCGCGAAGACGTAGTTCAGTGCGATGCCGGTCAGGATCAGTGTCTCCGGCGACATCCCAAGCTTCCAGGAGATTGCGTAGACCAGCAGCGCGCAAAGGACCGCAAAGGAGAACGCGTTGACAACAACGCCGCCGACGGTGCCGGGTACGATGGCGAAGCCGAACACGATGGCGACACTCGCCCCGAACGCGGCAGAGGACGATATGCCGATGGTGAACGGGCTGACCAGCGGGTTGCGCGTAACCGCCTGCATCACGACACCGGAGACCGAAAGCGCCGCCCCGGCCAGAACAGCCAGAACGACCCGCGGGAGCCGCAGGAGGAGCACGATCTTCTGGTCTACGGTGATGCTTGCCTCGCGCCGCACAAGCTTCAGGAGAGCATCCGCGGTCTCGCCGAGCGAGACGTCCGCGATGCCCACCTGCAACGAGACGAGCGATACCAGCACAAGCACGCCAAACCCGCCGGTCAGAGCCAGAAGGCTCGCGACCCGCTTCAACTCGTAGCGAGCTTTGAGCTCGATCGTTCCGGGCGACGTCTTCACATCCATGGCGAGTATGCAGACAAGGGCGCCGCCCATCGAGCAACGGCGCCCCAGCCTCCGTCAGCCCGGGTTACGGTTCGGGATAGAAGTGTCCGTCCAGGTCATTGAATCCCTGGAAGTCCTCCAGCCACGCTCGGAAGTAGTCGTCCGGGTCCAGATCGGGCAACCTCTCCGGGTACATCCACTTCGCAACGTAGAGAGCTCCGATGATCTTTGACGCTCCGCCGTGACCAAACTGGGACATGACATAGACGTTGTCGTTCTTGACCGCGTCGATCTCGTCCCAACCCGGCCTGCTCTTGATCTTCCGGATCTCCTCTTCTCTCTGCTCCAGCGAGGGCGGCGCGTAGACGCCGGTGCCGGTGCGTGCCGTGTCCGGTGTGATGTTCTTGACGATGTACTCGGGGTTCATCGTGATGACAGCCTCCGGGTCGATGGCCGACTCCGTGAGGTTGGCCGGCGGATCGGCGAAGATGTTCTGTCCGCCTGCGTATTCGATCATCGTGAAGTAGTACCCGCCGGGGAAGGTCGTCCCCAGCTCCCGGGTCGTCTCGAAGTAGACCGTCTTCCTCGGCACGCCGTCGAGCTGCTCCCGGATGTAGTCCAGCGGCTCGGTGAACGTGTCGAGGAAATGCTGCGCTTCCTCCTCGGCGGCGAACATCTTTCCTATGTTCGTGACCTGGTTCTCGAAGTCGCCGGTGTCATATCCGGAGATCACGAACACCTTGATGCCAAAAGGTGCCAGCTTCTCTTCCGCCTCCTGGACGGCGCCGTTGTGGGGAAGGATCACCACCTGCGGGTCCAGTTCGATGATCTTCTCGTAGTTGAGCTCCCGCTGACTTTTCCCGATGACGCTGTCCGGATCGTAGTGCTTCCAGTATTCCCGGTCCTGAATCGTGTTGAGATCCGCCCCGATCATGTAGTCGATCGCGCCGGACGCCCTGATCAGCTCGCTGTTGTACCGGTTGGCGGCCACGGCCCTGCTCACGGGGTGGGGAAGCTCGACGCGGCGTCCGATGTTGTCGGTCAGGACGATCGTCTCGGCTTGGGCTGAAGACTCGACCGTTGCTTCCTGACTACCCGCGGCGAAGACGGCGGGCACAGCCGCGACGACGGCCAGAACGGCGCCGAGCAACAGAATGCCTGCCCGTGGATGCTTCTTGCCCATAGGAAGCCCGTCTCGGTCGGTTCGAGTCCTGTTTGGAGTCCCCAGGGATTCTCGGTCGCTGTGGACCGGGTAGCGATTTCTCATCAGCAGCTCCTCAACATGAGACCGTGTCCCATTTAGTATCACATTGATACGTAGTCTCAGTACGATTGTCAAGTTGTTGGATGAGGAGAGGAGTGAGTTGCGAGCGCCGGCACCCCTTGATCCGGTTGCCCATGCCGAAGCTGCAGAGGGAGAATCTTGTTAAAGCGTTATGGAAAAGACAATTAAGATCAACTGCCGAAGTCCGCGTCTGGCTTCACTTGGACTTGGCCTGACGCAACGAACCCTGGGCTGGGACCCGCGTCTCCCCTCGCGTCCGCCTTACGGCGCGTCGCTGGATTCCACGAGCAGTTCGAGCTCTCGCATGAGTGCGCTGAATACGCGATTCATCTTGACGAGGTGCTCGTGCACCGTGGCATCGGCCAAGCCCACGTACTCGTGGGCCAGGACATTACGGAACCCGCCCAGCCCGCGCAGCGCACCGTAGAGATCCGCAGAGAGCAGGTCGTGCCGGCGCGCGTTCGTCAGGATCTCCTCGTAGGTGTCGCTGACCACTTCGTGCCGCGCGCTCAGCACGTGGTCCAGGATGTCGAGGACGCTCCCGGCGATGAGGAAGAGCAGGCGCTCGACGGCATACCGGGTCGTCCGGCTTGCCAGGTAGTCGTCCAGCGAGAGGCTACCCCACTGAGAGAGATCCGCACCGTACTGCCGGAGCAGCTCGAGCCTTTCCAGGAGGCTCCTAGGCCGATACACCATGACGCCGGTTCCTGCGCCCTTGCAGGTACAGCACGCGATCCCGATACCGCCAGATGGCCCTTCGCTCGAACTCGTTGAGGCGATCGGCGTCGGCATACCGCAGGAGCCTGCCGTCCCGGATCACCGAGAACGCCACCTCCGCCTTCGCCTGGTTCAGCCAGACCAGATCCAAACGCTCGCTATGGAGCAGGCCGGTAAGCGTACCGCGTAGCGCGAACAGGTCATCCCACTCGTATTCATCCGTCGTGTAAATGGCGAGGTCCACGTCCGAGTCGGCGTGCCCCTCGCCGGCAGCACGCGAGCCGAACAGGTACACGGCCTGAATGCGCGCGTCGGCTGCTGTCGCCGGCAACAGCAGATCGACACACTCGCTGGTCGACAGGCCGACCGGATTCGTTCCCTTCCATCGCTCGCGCACAGCCATGTCCTTACGCTCGGAAGATCACTGTATCGGCAGCAGGTCGGTAACGGCCACCGCGAGGATGTGGGCCGGAGATTGACGCCGGTATCCGGCAGCGACCAACGTCGAAACGATGCGAACGTGGCGCAGTCTTTGGAAGGGTCGTGCTGCGCGGTTCTGGCATGCGCGGCGGCACCGTCGTGTGCTGGTGCGGTTCGGGGGCACCGCGGGCTACCTGGTCGGGACGACCGGCGGGCCCGTTGCCCGCCGCCCGGTCGATGCGATCATCAGGTCGCTTCACAACGAGCTGCGGTGACTGCCAACACCTGATCGCTGTCCGATCACGGGGACAGACCCCGGAACACCAGGTCCACCTGTTCGGCCAGCGCTGCCCGTGCGAGTGCCGCGTCGCGATCACCCGGGCGCTCGAGGTCGATCAGCAGCCGGCTCATGACCGCCCCATAGAGCAGCGTGGCGGCCGTGTCGGGGTCAACGTCGGCGCGGATGTCGCCGGCGTCGCGCAACTCGTCGAGCAGGGCCGCCAGGCGCGCCATGAACGCCTCGTCGATGCGCTTGAATCCCGCCAGCTCGGCGGGCGGCGCCGCGAAGGCACTGATGAGGATCTCGCGCAGCACCGGCGGCTCGAACAGCACGGCCGCCTCGACGAACGACGCGAGCAACTCCACGCACTGCGCGGCACCGGCCGGCGCGCGCCCCACCCGCTCGTCCGCTGCCGCGAGCGTCTGGTGCGCCACGTCCCACCACAGCGCGGCGAGCAGCGCATTCTTGGAACCGAAGTAATTGTAGACCGATCCGGCCGCCACCTCCGCGGCGGCGGCGATGCCTTCGATGGTCGTCGCCGCGAAGCCCTGCTCCTCGATCACCCGGCGGGCCGCCGCCAGGATCTGCGCGCGGGTGCGCGCCTTCTTGCGCTCACGCAGCCCGGACACGACCGAAACCGTACCGCATCGGCCTCATGCTACGAGGATCCGAATACGTAGCGGGCGAGCAGGGTGGCGGAGATTCCGCCCGGCTGCTCCCAGGCGAAGGTGTCCTCGCGTTCGCCGAGCATCACGGCCGTATAAAGGCCGAGCGTCAGTCCCTGGTGGATGTTCCAGGAGGCGCCGGCGGCAGCGACCCCGGAGCCGTCGACCGGCGACAGAACGCCGCTCAGTGACAGGTTCCACGTTTCGGCCGGGCGGTAGCTCAGCTCGGGAAACAGGTACACGCCGTAGTGGTCGAGCGCCGCCTCCGGCGCGGGCGTCGCGTCGTCCCACGCCCGCCAGGGACGCACGCCGGCTTCCAGCAGCACGGTGACGACGCCGGCCTCCGGGCCGAGGTCCAGGAACGCGAGCCCGCCGCCGGTCAGGAACAAGCCTTGCCCGGCGGCGCGGCGCAGGTCGACGCCCGCTGCGGCGGGCAGCGCCGTGCCGCCGCTCAGATGCCAGTCGACGCCGGCGAGCGCTCCCTTCAGGCTGAGGTAGGCGCGGTGCTCGCGCTCCTCCGGCTCCGCCGCGCTCGATGCCGAGCGGATGAAGCGGGGGCAGCGCGACCAGCTCCAGAAAGGACAAGCGGCCCAACGGCACGTACGCCGCCACCAGCCATTCGGCGGCGGTCAGGAACTCGCCGGCACCGGCCGCGAACGCCGGCGACTGTCCGAAGAGGATGTCGCCGGCGTTGAAGAACCGGCCCTGGCCCCAGGCCAGCCGCGTCTTTCCCGCCGTGAGGCGGAACCCCGGCAGCCGGGCCCGCAGAAAGGCGCGCTCCACCTCGACGCCGGACATCGCCGCATCGTCATCGCCGGCTTCCTGCCGCACCTCGGCGCGCAGGCTGAGCTGGCCGCGGACGTTGCGGTTGCCGGTCGCCGCCAGATCGAGCCGGGCACTGCCGCCGGCGCCCAGCAGCATCCCGCCGTCCGGATCGGACAGCCCGGCGAGCAGTGCCTCCACGGTCACGCCCGTGCGCACGTCAGCGGCCGCCGCAGCCGCCGCCAGCAGACCCAGCAGGAGCGCCGTCATCACCGTCTTCGCGCCGCGCCGCCGGCTCAAAAGGTCAGCTCCTCCAGGGAGAACAGGTTCTCGTCCACCTCGATGTCCACCTCGATCGTGTCGATCAGGAACACCGTGCGCGAGTCCTTCTTCATCAGGTCGGACATCTCCATCCGAACCGGGATCAGCTTGTCCCCCACCTCGCGGTAGTCGGAGATGGCCATCTGCTTCAGCGGCCGGCCGCGCAGGGAGAACTGCTCGATGCGGCGGGTGACGAACAGCTCGGCGTCGATCCATGCGACCTGAATCGGATACACCACATCCCGCCTGGTCGCGGTGAGCCGCAGACGATGGCAGTCGTGGCCGTCGATCAGCTCGGTGCCCTCGAGCTCCACCTCGTAATCGTCGAGCAGGCTGCCCTCCCCGGTCATGTCCTCATACGAGAAGTCGGAGCCCAGGACGTTGTCGCGCAGCGCCGCCGCCTGCAGGTGGATGACCTCCTCCGCCTCCGGGAAATAGAGATAGATCTCGTCGTCGAGGCGCAGGATCTTCTGTCCCGCCTCCTCCGGGTTGGTGAACTCCAGCAATGCACGGTCGTCGCCCACGGCCGTGGAGATGAAGGTCTTGGTACGGGTGCCGAACCGGTCGCTGATCTCGAGCGAGCCGGTGGAGTGCACGGAGGCATGGCGCTCGTTGCGCTCCATCTTCCGGATCACCTCGGCGCCGGTCAGGGCGCCCAGCGGAACGGCGCCGGTCAGCAGCAACAGCGACAGCAGCATGCCGCCGCAGGCGTATCGCCGGGTCTTCATCATGGACCTCTCCTTGTGTCATCGAGCCTGCCGGTGCCGGCGCGCCCGCTACTCATGGCGCAGACACTCCACGACGTCGAGTCTGAGCGCGCGGCGCGCGGGCAGCAGCGCGATCGCCATGCTGGCCGCGATTCCGAAGATCACGGCCGCCACCATCGTCCCCGGGTTCCAGGCACCGCGGAAGACGCCGGTCACCCGGTAGCCGATGTTCACGTCGCCGTACAGTCCGCTCAAGTCGATGCCCCAGTTCACCAGCCACCAGGTGGCCGCGGCGCCCACCGCCACCCCCGAAAGCGACCCCAGCAGACCAATCGCTCCCGCCTCCAGCACCATCGCGGCGCGAATCGCGCCGTCGTCCATGCCCAGCGCGCGCAGCGTGCCGAACTCTCGGATCCGTTCGTACACGGCGATCAGCATGGTGTTGGACACGCCCACCGCGGCGATCAGAAAGACCAGGGACAGGATGATGCTGTTGCCGGCGGTGTCCGACTCCAGCAACGCCAGGTAGTCCCGCGCCAACTCCGTCCAGCCCACCGCCACCACGCCCGGAAAGGCAGTCGCCAGGTCTTCGTTCAGGCGCCGGATCTCGCGTTCCAGGGGCGCTCCCGCCGGCACCTGGAGCGTCCGTCCGAGCCGGGTGCGCAGCGCGCCGAGTGAGATCTCCGTGACCCCCTCCAGGTCGAGGTCGAGCTGGGCGACGTCGAGGGGCAGGAAGCCCACTCCCCGGTTGATGGTGGGGTTCGGGCTGCTCACGATACCCACCAGCTCCAGCTCCAGGATCTGCACCGCGCCGTGGCGGGTGCGGGTCCGCACCTCGACGAAGTCGCCGACCGCGATCTCCAGGTCGGCGGCCGTCCAGGCGCCCAGCAGCAGCCCCGGCACGCCGCGCTCCAGGTAGGCGCCGCCGGGCAGCACGCTTGCGGGCAGCCGGAACACCTCGGGATCGAGCGCCGGGTCGATGCCGATCAGGCGCACCGGCAGCGAGCCCTCGCCGAAGAAGAGCTCGCCGGTGAAGCGGATTCGGGGGGCCGCGGCCACACCCCGCTCGATGAGCGCGGCGAGCAGCGGGCGATACTCGACCATCTCGTGCTTCAGTTCCGGGCGCTCCAGGTCCGCGTGCTGCGCGCTTGAAACGATCCGGCCGGAGCCGGTCTCGTACCACACCAGGTTGCGCTGCGACTCGGAGTCCATCCCGCGCATCATCGAATCCATGAAGATGAACAGCGCGATCCCGGCAGCCAGCGCCGCGGCGGTGATGGCCGTTCGGCGGCGGTGACGGCCGAGGTTGCGCAGGGCCAGCCGCACCAGTGTCGCGATCATCGACTCAGGGCCCCGCGCAACGCCTCCACCGGGTGCAGCCGGGACGCCTTGCGAGCCGGCCAGTAGGAGGCGGCGGCGGTCACCGCGATGGCGTAGCAGAACACCAGCACGGTGGAGCGCGCGTCGAGCCGCGGGTACAACACGTCGGACATGTCGAGCTCCACTCCCTCCATGGCGGCGCTGTAGTCGATCCCTGCCTGCGACAGCGGCAGCACGATGGCGCTGCCCAGCGCCACGCCGGCCAGCGCCGCGCCGATGCCGATGAACAGCGACTCCAGGAAGAACAGGCGCGATATCTGGCCTCCCGTCATACCGAGCGCCGCAATCGTGCCGATCTCCTTCGTGCGCTCGAACACCACCATCATCGTAGTGTTGACGATCGCCGTCGTGGCCAGCAGGAAGAAGAACAGGGCGAGGATGTTGAAGACCCAGGTGGTGAGCTGCAGCGTCGAGAACAGCTCGTTGGTGTCCGTCCACGCCTGCACGGCCAGACCGGGATCGCCGTCCGGCAGCGCCTCCGCCAGCGCGGCGGTGAGCGCCGGCACCTCCTCTTCGCTGCCGGTGTACAGCAGGATCTCGGTCACGCCGTCGGCCGCAGTCAACTTCAGGAAGCGCTGCACCGTGTCCAGCGGCGCCATCAGCATGCCGCGCAGACCGCCGGTCGGGGTCCCGATCACGCCGCTCACCGTGAAGGTCCACGCCTGGGTGCTCAGCACCGCGGTGCGGGTGAGGATCGTCAGCTTGTCGCCGACCGCCAGGCCCAGCTCTTCGGCCTGCGCCGCGCTGATCAACACCTCGCGCTCGCCGGCGCGCGGCAGGCTGCCGCCGTGCACGTCGAGCTGCCAGGCGCGGGCGAACTCTTCCAGAGTTGGGCTGCCGGCGGCGCTGCCAGCGGCCTTGCCCATCTGCGGCAACCGAGCGCGCGCCACCTCGATCTCGCGGGCGAAGTCGAGGCCCAGGCCGAAGGCGCCGTGATTGCGATCCTCGCGGTAGATGGCGCCGGCGAAGCGCACCCGCGGCAGCGCGCCCGTCACTTCGGGCAGCTCCTGCAGCCGCGTTGCCAGGGCGCCGGCGCCGGTCACCGCGAGGTGCACGGGGCTGAGGGCCTCGTAGCGGCCGTACTCGGCATGGCGTACCCGCGCGTGACCGCTGTCGTAGGTCAGGGCGGTGGCCACCAGGTCGCCGAGCATGCCTCCGAGCAGCGAGAACCCCAGCACCACGGACAGCGTCGCCACGGTGATGGCGGAGCCGGACAGCAACGAACGGCGCTTGTTGCGCGCCACGTTGCGCAGGGCGATGACCCACAACCTCATGCGCCGCCTCCGTTCACTCGGCCCCGGTCCGGCGTTCGTCGGCGACGATGCGGCCGTCCTGCAGCCGCACCAGCCGGCCCGCGTAGTCCATCACCATGGCATCGTGGGTGGAGAAGATGAAGGTCGAGCCGAGCTTACGGTTGAGCCGCCGCATCAACTCCAGCAACCCCTCGCCGATCTCGGAGTCGACGTTGGCGGTGGGCTCGTCCGCCAGCACGATCTGCGGCTCCTTGACCAGCGCCCGGGCGATCGCCACGCGTTGCTGCTGGCCGCCGGAGAGTTCGCCCGGCCGGCGCCCGGTCATGTCCTGCAGGCCGACTTCCGCCAGCATCTCCAGGCTCCGCGTGCGCACCTCGCCGGCGTCAAGCGTGAGCAGCGACAGCGCCAGCGAGACATTCTCGTATGCGGTCAGCACGGGAATCAGATTGAACGACTGGAATACGAACCCCAGGTGCTGCCGCCGGAACCGCCGAAACCGGCAAGCAGCAGCAGACGGTCGCGAGGACGGTCGTCTTCAAGCCGGGCGAAGACGACTGCGTCTTCGCGCCGGCCCCTCCCGCACTCATTCACACGGGCGGGCGCGTCGCCGGACGGCGGCTGTCGGCCCGCGTCCTGGTGCCTCAGTTGCCCAGAGCGATCTGCCGTACAGCCCGGATCGCCCAGTAGCCGAGCGTGGCCGGCCAGAACGCACCGGAGATGACGGCCACGACGACGGACTCCCATGCCGCCGAGGCGATGCCCACGCCGACCCCGACCAGAAGATACGTGCCGCCGCCGATCCCTGTCGTTACGCGCCGATTGCCATTGCTGCCCATGGAACTTCCCCCTGCCGCAATCATCGTAGGGGACATGGACGACGTGAAGCCCATCGGTATCAGAGCCGCCCCTGCTGGCGGCGCAGCACGCGGATATCGCCACGTAGTACGCTGCCGGGGATGAAGCGCAGGATCCTCGGAAAGACCAAGCTGCGTGCCACGGTGCTCGGCTACGGCGCCATGGAACTGCGAGATCCAGGGCGAGTGAGCGACCGCGAGGCGGATCGCCTGCTCGGCGCCGTCCTGGACGGCGGCATCAACTTCATCGACACCAGTCCCGACTACGGCGAGTCCGAGGACCGCATCGGCAGATACCTCTGCCATCGGCGCAGCGACTACGTGCTGGCCACCAAGTGCGGCTGCAACGTGGACGACCGCGGCACCGGCCGCGAACCCCGCCACGTCTGGACGCGCGAACATCTCCTCCGCAATATCGAGCAGTCGCTGCGGCGGCTGCGCACCGACCACGTCGACATCTGGCAGCTCCATGGCGCGCGGGTCGAGGACGTAGACGGCGCCGGCCTGCTTGAGGTCATGCACGAGGTGAAGGCCACCGGCAAGGCTCGCCACGTGTCGATCTCGTCCACGCTTCCGGACATCCGCACGTACCTGCTGCGGCGAGCGTTCGCCACCTACCAGATCCCCTATTCCGCGCTGCAGCGGGAGCACGAGCTGGTGATCCGCGAGGTCGCGGCCGCCGGCGCGGGCGTGATCATCCGCGGCGGCGTCGCCAAGGGGGAGCACTCCGCCCGGATGGCGAACCGCTGGAAGTTGTGGGAGACCTGCAACCTCGACGAGTTCGTGGCCGAGGGCGAGTCACGATCCGGGTTCCTGCTGCGGCTCACGATCACCCACCCCGGGATGCACACGACCATCGTCGGAACGAGCAATCCGCAGCACCTCGCCGAAAACCTGGCGGCCGCCGAGCGCGGCACGGTGCGCGAAGACGCCTATGCCGAGATCCAGCGACGGCTCACCGGTGCCGGCGAGCACCCGTAGCGGGAGCGCCTGCGACCTGACAAGCCCGCGCAGCGATCCGCGATGCGCTCAGGCCGAACGCTGCGGATTGCGATTCACCGAGCGCCCGAACGATCCGCCCCGAATGGTGCCTCAGCAGTGGCGCAATCGGTCCTTATTATTTACTCAAGTCTTTTTATTAATTACATTTACATCATGACAGACGCCGCCCAAGACGAGCTCACATCCACCGTCGCCGCCCTGTCCGACGACCGCTTGTTGGAGCAGACCACGAAGCTGGCTCTCCTCGATCACGAGGTTCAGGTCTTCGTCATCGATCACCTGCTTGAGATCGAGGCGCGCGGGCTGTACCTGAGTCGCGGCTATTCGAACCTGTTCGCCTACGTGACGCGCGGGCTCGGCTACAGCGACGGCGCCGCGTGGCGCCGGATCGCCGCCATGAAGCTGTGCGCGCGGATCGAGGGGACGCGCGACCGGCTGCGGGACGGCTCGCTCACGCTGGATGCGGCGGCGCAGTTGCAGGCCGCCTTCGAACGCCGAGATCGGGAGCAGGCGCGCCTGGCGCGCGGGGCGAGCGCCGGGGCCGCAAAGCCGAACGGCAGGTCGGCATCGGCCCCGGCACATCCCCCGGAGCGGAAGCCGGCGCCGGTGCTAGACCTGTCGGCGCGCAAGGCGCTGGTCGAGCAGGCCGCCGGCAAGAGCACGCGGAAGGTGATGCAGATGCTGGCCGCGGTCGATCCGGCGTTGGCGGTGCCGGCCGACAGGATCCGGCCTCTGAGCGAGGGACGCTGGGAGCTGAAGGCGGTCGTCGACGAGGAGTGCCAGCGCGGACTGGAGCAGCTCAAGGGGCTCCTCTCCCACGTCGATCCGCGGATGACGCTGGGGCAGCTCGTGGCGCGCCTCGTCAGGGATGGGCTCGACCGCTACGACCCGAGCCGTCCCCCGCGCCGCCGGGCGAGCCGCACTCCGGCCTCGGCCGCCGAGCGAACGTCGGCGCCGAAGGACGGGGCACCCTCGGACGGCGACGTGTCCGCAGAGCGGACCGCGAAGCGTGCGGACATCACGGCGTGGTCGGCCAGCGAGCATAATGCCTCGCGCGACACCGCTACCGCTCCGGCGGGGCCGGAACCCACGCAGCCGTCACAGGATCGCGGGATCCCGTCGGTGGCGCCGACCAAGCCGTTTCTCACGCGTACGGCAACCCGATCGGCGGCTGTCCCTGCTTCGGCGCCGAAGCGCCCGGCAAGCCACGGCAGTTCGCCGTCGAAGGCACCAGGCAACCCGGATCCCGGAGCCACTTCGGCGTCGAAGCGGCGTGGGCCGACGGAGGGCACGGACTCCTCGGCCTCGAACAGACCCTGCGAACCGGATTCACCGATCCCGTCGGCGCCGACCCCGGCCACGCCGGTGGCGGGCGGCATCACTTCGGCGCCGAAGCGGTGCTCCACGATCGGACGGACGATCCCGGCCGGCATCAGGCGACGGGTATGGGAGCGCGACCAGGGCTGCTGCAGTTACGAGGATCCTGTCAGCGGGCGGCGCTGCGCCTCCCGGCACCTGCTCCAGGTGGACCACATCAATCCGTACGCGCTCGGAGGGGGCACGGAGCTGCAGAACCTCAGGCTTCTGTGTTTCGCGCACCACCGCCACCGGCATGCGGCGGGGGCCGGCGAGCGCCCGCCGGCCGGGGGACTGCCCGACACCCGGAAGGCCACGTGATGGACGCCGTCGTCTTCGACTGGGACGGCACGCTGATGGACCACGATGCGAGCTGGCGGCGCTGCGTGGCCGCCACGGCCGACGCGATGGTCCGCCGCGATTCCCGTGTCGACGTTGCCGGGTTGACCACCGCCTACTACGCGGCCGCGGAGCGGGTCTGGGACGAGATCAACGACATCCTTGCGCCGCCGTGGGGGAACATGGACGACCGCCGCATCCTGCAGCAGGTGTGGGGCCGGGCCCTGGGGCCGGACGCGTCCCGCGATGACGCCGCCCAGGCAGCGGAGATCTGGACCGCTCTCAGCAGAACCGACGTGCCCATCTACGACGACGTGATCGAGTGCCTGGACGCGCTGCGCGGCCGATTCCGGCTGGGCGTGCTGACCAACGGATCGGCGGCCACCCATCTCCCCAAGGTGGAGGCGTCCGGTCTGCGCGGGTACTTCGGGTCGGTGACCACCACCGACGTCGGCGCCGGCAAGCCGCTGCGGGCGATCTTCGACCACGCGCTGGCCACCCTGGATGCCGCGCCGTCGCGGTCGGTCTACGTCGGCGATTCGCCGGCCAGGGACGTCGCCGGCGCCAACGGCGCCGGCATGACGTCGGTCTGGATCAACCGCACGGGCGCGGTGCTCGCAGCCGGCGATCCGGTTGCGGACGCGGAGATCATCTCCCTGCGCGAGCTTCCCGGCCTGCTCGACCGCATGAGCACATAGATCGGCGCGGCTGCCACGGCCGCGGCGATGCGATCACGCCGGGCGCGTGCGGCGCCTGTGGTGCACCCGCTCAGCTTGGCGGCCACCACCAGCCGGCGGCGGCCGGCCCCCTACTGCGTCGCGCTGTCCCAGAAGTCGTCGAACTCCCGGAGCGCCTGCCGCACGTCGCTGACGGTGCCGGCCAGGAATGCCTGCCCGACTCGGTCGTATACCGCATTGATGCCGCCGGGCGGCGCCTCGCCGACGATCAGCCCGTACAACCCGGACGTAGTCGGGGGTTCTGCGAGCATGTCCATCATCTCCTGCTGGAGCACGGACATGGGATAGGTCAACGGCGGATCCAGGGCCGAGAACAAGCCGTCCACCTGCAGCAGCTTGGTGCCGTACACGTCGTCCATGAGGGCGAACTTGAGGAGCTCGAACGCCACCTCGGGATGCTCGGACTCGTTGTAGATGCCGCCCGAGCCGTAGCTCAGGCTCTGCAGCAGGTGCGGAACGCCGTCGGACGACGGAGCGTAGAACACCCCCACCTCGAAGTCCTTGTCGGCGTTGGCCTCGGCAGCCGTGAACCAGCTCCCCATCGGGTAGATCGCCGCCTTGCCGGCCAGGAACTGCTGCTCCAGATCGGCGTAGCCGACGCTCAGCGCGCCCTTGTTGAAGCACCCGTCGTCGACGAGCTGCTTGTAGTATTCCGCGGCCTCCGCGAAACCCTCCTCGAAGGAAACCGTGCCGGCCCAGCGGTCGGCATACCATCGCGGGTTGTGATGGAACACCTCGGCGGAGGTGAAGATCGAAAATGCGTAGCCGGCGACCCATTCGCCGCCGGTGATGATGGGCGTGATCCCCGCCGCGCGCAGCGTGGCGCACGCGTCCGCGAACTCCTCCCAGGTCCGCGGCGTGTCGCCGAGACCGGCCTGCGCCCACAGCGACTTGTTGTAGTACAGCAATCCCTGCGGCTGGATCGCCGTTGGAAGGCCGTACAGCACCCCCTTGTAGCGCGCGGTGTCCACGTTGCGGATGCGCTGGAGGTCGGGATCATCGTCGGGCAGTGGCCACAGGATGCCGGCGTCGGCGAACACGTTGATGGTGATGTTGGTCATCAGGTCGGGCACGTCGCCGGCGGCGATCCGCGTCTTGATGAAGTCGTCCGCGGCCGGAGTGACGGCCGCGTTGGCCTCGATCAGCTCGATGGTCACGTCCGGGGTCCCGGCCACGAAGGCGTCCGCGATCTCCTGCCAGAACTCCAGGCTCAGGTTGGGGGTCACCCACACCTGCCACGAGATCTCCTTGGGCGCGTCCGCGTCTTCCTGGCCCGCGGCAAAGCCGAAGGCGGCTCCTATCACGCAGGCGCACAGGACCAGTGCCAGTCGTTTCGTCATAAGGTCTCTCCTCGGGGTTTGGTCAGCGAAAGCGGGGGACGCCCGGTACGGCGCCGAAGCGGCCTCTGCCTCTCGCGACACAGCGTATCACGGGCCGGCACTCGGCCATCCCGGCGCCGGAGCCACCGCTCGCGTATTTTCGATAGAATCGCCGACCGAACCCCAACAATCCGATAATCCCTTATAGAGCGATGAGCACCGCAACAGCACCCTTGTCCGTCTTCCAGCCGGTGGAGAGCCAGGTCGACTTCCCGGCCATGGAAGAAGAGATCCTGGCCTTCTGGAACGATGGCGGCCTGTACCGGAAGTCGGTCGAGGGCCGCCCCGCCGACAGGCCGTTCCGGTTTTATGACGGGCCGCCGTTCGCCACCGGCCTGCCGCACTACGGGCACCTGCTCGCCTCCATCTCCAAGGACGTGGTGCCACGCTACTGGACCATGCGCGGCTACCGCGTGGAGCGCCGCTGGGGCTGGGACTGCCATGGCCTGCCGGTGGAGAACGAGGCGGAGAGCCAGCTCGGCCTGAAGACTCGCGCCGACATCATCGACTACGGCATCGGCCCCTTCAACGAATACTGCCGGCAGGTGGTGCTGCGCTACACCGCCGAGTGGCAGACGCTGATCCAGCGCCTGGGCCGCTGGGTCGACTGGGACCACCAGTACCGGACCATGGACACCGACTTCATGGAGTCGGTCTGGTGGGTGTTCAAGTCGCTGTGGGACAAGGGCCTGATCTACGAGGGCTTCAAGTCGCTGGCCTACTGCCCGCGCTGCGCGACGCCGCTGTCCAACTTCGAGGTCAACCTGGGCTACCAGGACACGCAGGACCCGTCGATCACCGCGCGCTTCCGCGTGCGCGGCGCGCCCGGCCTGTCCATCCTGGCCTGGACCACCACGCCCTGGACGCTGCCGTCGAACATGGCGCTGGCCGTGGGCTCCGACATCGACTACGTGCGCGTCGCCACCACGGACGGCGAGTCGCTGATCCTGGCGCGCTCCCGCCTGGACGCCGTGTTCGGCAAGCGCACGGCGGAGATCGCCGCGGTCGCCGAGCAGCCGGTCGACGAGCTCCTGGCCATGACCTACGAGCCGCTGTTCGACGACTTCGCCGAGCTGCGCGACGAAGGCGCGTTCCGGGTCGTGGCCGCCGACTTCGTGTCCACCGAGGACGGCACCGGCATCGTCCACATCGCCCCCGGCTTCGGCGAGGACGACCACCTGCTCGGCCAGCGCGCCGGCATCCCCGTGGTTTGCCCGATCGACGCCGACTGCCGCTTCACGGACGAGGTGGCCGACTACGCCGGCCAGTTCGTCAAGGACGCCGACACGCCCATCGTCCGCGCCCTGCGCGCCGCCGGCACGCTGTTCTCCGAGGGCACCATCGTCCACAACTACCCGTTCTGCTGGCGCTGCGACGCGCCGCTGATCTACCGCACCGTCTCCACCTGGTTCGTGCGCGTCGAGGGCGAGCTCAAGGAGCGGATGCTGGAGGCCAACCGGCGCATTCGCTGGGTACCCGGGCATATCCGCGACGGCCGCTTCGGCCGCTGGCTGGAAGGCGCCCGTGACTGGGCGATCAGCCGCAACCGCTACTGGGGCACGCCCCTGCCGATCTGGCGCGACGAGGAGACGGGCGAGGCGGTCTGCGTGGGCAGCATCGAGGAGCTCGCGACGCTGACCGGCCAGCCGGTCGACGACCTGCACAAGCACCGCATCGACGACCTGGAGATCCCCTCGCCGTCGGGCGCGGGCACCCTGCGCCGCATCCCGGAGGTGCTGGACTGCTGGTTCGAGTCGGGATCGATGCCGTACGCGCAGAGCCACTACCCGTTCGGGCGGGCGGAGGACTTCGAGGCGAGCTTTCCCGCCGACTTCATCTCCGAGAATCTGGACCAGACGCGCGGCTGGTTCTACACCCTCACGGTGCTGGCGGCGGCGCTGTTCGACGGGCCGGCGTTCCACAACTGCATCGTCGGCGGCATGCTGCTGGCAGAGGACGGCCGCAAGCTGAGCAAGCGCCTGCGCAACTACCCCGACCCGGCAAAGATGCTTGCCACCTACGGCGCCGACGCGATGAGGCTCTACCTGCTGAACTCGTCGGCCATGAAGGCGGAGGAGCTGCGCCTGAGCGAGTCCGGCATGAGTCAGAGCCTGCGCGACGTGATCATCCCGCTCTGGAACGCCTACAGCTTCTTCGTCACCTACGCCCGCATCGACGGCTGGAAGCCGGCCGCGGGACCGGACGCGGCCGGGACCCGATCCGCGAACCGCCTGGACCGCTGGATCGTCTCCTCGCTGCAGACCCTGCTGGACGACGTCAACTCCGAGATGGAGGCCTACCGCCTCTACCGCACCGTGCCGGCCATGGTCGCGTTCGTGGAGCGGCTCACCAACTGGTACATCCGGCGCAGCCGCCGCCGCTTCTGGAAGTCCGAGGACGACGCCGACAAGGCGGCCGCTTACGCCACGCTCTACGAGGTGCTGACCGCCTTCGTGAAAGCGCTGGCGCCCGTGCTCCCGTTCGTGACCGAGCGCATCTACCAGAACCTCGCGCGCGCCGCCGACCCCGGCGCCCCGGAGAGCATTCACCTCTGCGACATGCCGCAGGCGCGCGAAGAGCTGCGCGACCGGGCGCTGGAGCGCAGCATGGAGTTGGCGACGCGGGCGGTCGTGCTCGGCCGCTCGCTGCGCAGCAAGCACGACCTCAAGGTCCGCCAGCCGCTGCGCCGCCTCTACCTGCTGCCGGCCGACGAGGAGAGCCGCCACGAGCTCGAGCCGATGCGCGACCTGATCGCCGAGGAGCTCAACGTCAAGGAGGTCGTCCTGGTGGAGGACGAGACCGAGCTCAGCGAGGTCTCCTACAAGCCCGACTTCCGGCGCCTGGGCCCCCGCTTCCGCACCGGCATGAAGGAGGTCGCCGCGCGCGTGCGCTCGCTCAGCCCGGCCGACGTCGCCGAGCTCAGGGGCGGCGGCGGCATCGAGGTCGCCGGCGGCCGCATCACCCTCGACGACCTGGATGTGCAGCGCACGGAACGGGAAGGCATCGTCGCGGCGCTTGCGAACAACCTGGGCGTCGGTCTGGACACCCAGCTCGACCCGGAACTGGAAGCCGAGGGGCTCGCGCGCGAGCTGGTCAACCGCATCCAGAACCTGCGCAAGAGCGCCGGCCTGGAGGTCTCCGACCGCATCGAGCTCGGCGTGCAGGGCACGGATCAGGTGGAGGCCGCCGTCGCCGGCCACTGCGACTACGTGAGCGGCGAGACCCTGGCCGTCGACCTCCGCATCGGCTCGCTCCCGGACGGCGCCGCCGAATCGCAGGACCTCACCGTCAACGGCCACGACGCCACGGTCGCGCTCCGCAAGGCGGAGCGGTAGCAAGGACGTCTGCATGGCAAGAGAGCTGCCCATTACCGAAGCGCGAGCCAGGCTCACGCAGATCGCCAACGACCTCGTCGACTCACAGGACACCGTGACCGTCACCAACCGCGGCAAGCCGATGGTGACGCTGATCGGCTACGAGATGTACGAGTCGATCATCGAGTCCCTGGAGATCATGAGCGATCCCGAGCTGATGGCGCAGCTCCGGCAGAGCCTGCGGGAGGCTCGAAGCGGCGACGTGATCTCCCTCGACCAAGTCGAGCGCACGCTCACCTGAAGTGCTTTATGCGCGACGACCCCGCTCGAAGGCTCGAGTACCTGGGACCGCAGTATCCTGACGGCCGACGAGCCGATCCAGTTCCATCACACTTGCCGCAGGACACGAAGAACGTACCTACGTCTCGCGGGAAGCGACTCTCGGGCCGTGGCGCGCGGAGTCGTCCGATTTCTCGCGGTTTCCGGAGCCGAGCAAGGTCCTGGAGCCGGACTTCAGCCAAGCCGCCGACGATGACCTGGCCGGCGGCGGCCTCTACAACAGCGCCGCCATCAAGTACCCGTGGGCCGCGAACAGCTACTTCATCTTCACCTCTGAGTACCACCACACCAGCGACACGCTGGACGTCCAGCTCGTGACCAGCCGCGACGGGATCGCCTTCACGCGCTGGCAGACGGCGTTCGTGCGCTTGGGACACGCGGGCGCCTTCGATGCCAAGGGGCTGTACGTGGCCAGCGGCATCGTCGCCGGCGACGACGAAGTGTACCTCTACTACACCGGCGTCAGCACCCGCCACGACATCGACGTCGACGCCACGCGCAGCGGCGATGCCCAACCCTCGGCGATCGGCCGGCTGCGCCTGCGCCGCGACGGCTTCGTGTCGCAGGACGCCGAAGGCGAGCGCGCCAGTCTCACCACGGTGCCGTTCGAGCTGGCCGGCGACCGCCTGCAGGTGAACATGGACGCCAGCTCGCGCGGCTGCTGCAGGTCGAGATCCTGGACGCCAGCGGCCACCCGGCAACGCCGCACACACGTGTTCACGACGGGCGAGTTCAGGGTCAGATTTCTGGTGAGTGAGGCAATGCGGATCCTCCTTAGAAACAAGCAGAATCAGGCAGTCTCCGGGACCAAGTTGAAGCCG
>JAPPNY010000074.1 GCA_028818385.1 Spirochaetaceae bacterium | reverse complement strand
GTTCCAGGCCTCGATGGACGGCGTGACCGCTGAGGAATCCACCAGCCGCGGGCGCTTGGACCTGGCGGTGCGCCTCGGCCAGAACGCCTACCTGTTCGAGTTCAAGGTGGCCGAGCGATCCGACCCGGGCGCCGCGCTGGCCCAGTTGCAGGAGCGCAGGTACGCGGACAAGTACCGCGCCCCGGGCCGCGCAGTGCACCTGATCGGCGTGGAGATCAGCGCCGAAACCCGCGCCGTCGTCTCGTTCCAGACCGCCCCTGGCTGAGGGGTACAAACTGAACGTTCGCGGGGGCGAACGGGCAGACCGGCGGCTATCCGCTCAGATCCAGCAGACCAGCAGGGATTGCGACACTCTCTGCGCGATGTTAGATTGGCTGTGACGCGAGTGGGTTGCCCGTGGGTGATTCAGATTCGTCGTCGGTATACGCCTTTCGAGGAGCGCAATATGTCCTATCTGTCCGCCGGCGGAATTGGCGAGATTCAATCACCGTCCGTAAGCGCATCTCCCGTTCCCTGGCAGACCGAGGAACTGGGAATCGCCTTCTTTGGCCTCACCCGTCTCCGGGAGTGGCATTCGTCTGGCGAAGACCTGCGGGTCGCCGAGTTTCTCCAGTCCTACTACGACCTTGCCGGCCGCATGATCGCCGCCGCCAGCGCCCGGCTGGTGAAGCTGAACGGCGCCGAGGGGCTGTGCGTGATCCCGGCGCAGCGCATGGCCGAGGGGGTTCACGCCCTGTGTGAGCTCGGTGGAGCCGTCCGCGGTGTGGCGCGCGAGCGGGGCCTCGACGCGCATCTGAGCGCGCGGATTCACTTCGGCGCCGTGGTGAGCGGCGAGTTCGGGCCGCCGGGCCTGCGCCGCTACGACGTGATCGGCAAGGCGGTGAACGTGGCCGCCCGCATTGGCGGACGCGGCGTGGTGCTTACGGCGCAGGCCTATCGGCAACTGGACCACGCCAGCCGGCAACGTTTCGACAAGCACACGCCGCCGATCTCGTACCACTTTCGCGGCGAGCGGGCCGGGTAACCGCATGCTGCTGTACCACGGCACCACGCGGCGCAGCGCGGAGCAGATTGCCATCGAGGGCTTCGCGCCGAGGAAACCGTCACGGCGGGTCTGGTTCGCGCAGAGCAAGGGCTACGCGCTGCGCCGCGCCAAGGTGAAGGCACGGCGCGGCCGCGACCGCCCGGTGGTGCTGCTGTGCGAGCTCGACCTCGCGGCGCTGCGCCACAAGCTGGGCAGCAAGCGCGTGGTGTACCGGGCCGGCATCGTGTCGATCCACGGCAGTCTGCCGGTGACCGTGTTGCGCCACGCTCCCGGAGTGTGGGACCCACCGTCGTCGGAGCCGGAGCTGGCCGCGTGGCTGAACAGGGTGTTGGGGATCAAGGCACATCGCGGGATCGGCCGCCGCGACCCCGGCCTGATCCGCCTGGCGCGCTGGATCCGCAATCGCCGTGAATCGCAGCCGCGGTCGCGCCTGCGTGACGGCGAGATCCTGGAGCGGGCCGCCGGCTGGCTGCCGCAGTGGTTCAGCGGGGTGTCCGTAGATCCTGCGACGCTCAGGGTCCGCCGGCACGCCGCCGAACTGACCGTGGTCCCCGACCTGGAGCGGTCCGAGGGCATCACCGACCTGACCGACGAGACGGAGGAAGCGCTCGCCTCCGGCAACCCCCGGCGCCGGCTGCGCGGCCTGCAGCGGCTGCACCGCGCCGGCGACCCCGACCTGGTCGACTGGTGCGCGCTCCTGCTCGGCGACGAGGACCACACGGTACGCCGCACGGCGCTGGAACTGATCGGGCGCACCGAGGATGGCGACCCCTACCTGCTGCTGCCATTCGCTCAATGTAGCCACAAGGGGCTACGCGCGGCGGCGATAGCCGGCCTGGCGCGCATCGGCGGGGCGCAGGCAGCCGACTGGTGCGCACACGGGCTGCGCGATGCCGACGACGCGGTGCGCCTGGCGGTGGCGCGCGAGCTGCCGCGCTACGATCCGCGACGCCATCGCCGCCTGTTCGAGTTGGCGCTCTACGACCCGCATCAGCAGATCGCGGAACGGGCGCGCA
Organism: Spirochaetaceae bacterium; assembly: GCA_028818385.1. Next base: position 52 of record JAPPNY010000074.1, on the reverse strand, counting down.
AGCTCACCGCCCGCCAGGGGTACCACCTGCTACGTCCGCTCTGGGACTGAGT
>JAPPNY010000209.1 GCA_028818385.1 Spirochaetaceae bacterium | reverse complement strand
AAGTGGAAGCCGGCCTGCTCCGCGGCGGCATAGGCTTGTCGGTACAGGTCCTGCGTCGCGGTGCGATCGCCCTCGACCGGCTCGGTGGAGCCATCGGCGTGCACCAACTCCAGCGTCGCCGTGTCGTCGCACACCAGGTCGCAGCGGAAGCGCAACGCATAGCCTCTCGCGTCCTGCTCGGTGATCGCTACCAGCCCCAGCGCGGCCAGGAGCGTGCGGCCGGCAGCGTCGCGCTCCCTGTTACCGAAGCGCAACCTCCTGAGCCCGGCCAGCGTCAGCACGGCGCGGTGTTCGGCATGGTCACAGGTGATTCCCAGGGGCGTGACCGACGGCGTGATGTTGCCGTGATTGATCCTTCTTGGCACCCTTCCCCGCCTCCGCCTGGTCGGTGCTCCAGGTGGTCGGGCTCTTGAATACCTCCAGTGGTGCGCAACTGCTTCTGGCGTGGCATGCTGTATCGAGTGTCTGTTCCCGGCGGTTCGCGCCGGGCCTCATTGAAGGCGTGACTGAAACAGCATCTCTATCGCTTCTTCGATCAGAGCCTGGGTGCTGGTGTCCTCGGAGGCGGCGATCACCCGGAGGTGGCGCGCCACGGCTGGATCCACGTAGGCACCGACGTGCTTGCGGCCCTGGCGGGACACCGCCACCGTCCGCCGGTTCGGTGCCGGGCTGCTGCGGTCTCCTTGTAACGCATCTGCAAAGCTGTTGTTCATCCGGTTCACCTGTTCAATCTGTGCACGCGATGAACGTGTGCAGTCTCGCTGTCTCGGCGGCGGCGCGCCCGCTTGGCTCAAGTTCCGGGGCGGTGCGGCCATCGAGCAACGACCGAGCAAACGCCACTCGCTGGCCGATCCTGACCGGGCACACTTCGAGGCCCAGGTCTATCAACGCCGCAGCGGCATCCTCGGTGGCGTTACCCCGGCTGGGGCAGCCGTTCAGCACCACCACCACCGGAACCTGAGCAACGTCGCGCACACGTGCTGCCGTACTGGCGACCGTCTCAAGGTCGAGAATGGCGGGGCGACACGGCAGGACCACTAGGTCTGCCACCTTGGCGGCGGCGATCGCTGCGTTGTCGGAGCCAGCCCGCGGTGGCGTGTCGATCACCACCACATCGGCACCGGCGGTGGCAACCCGCTCCAGATCCTGCCCGAGCCGGCTTGGAGGTGCCGCCAGCACCACAGGAACCGCCGCCGACCGACGGTCACCCCACTTCGCTGCTGACTGTTGAGGGTCAAGGTCCAACACAGCGACGTTGTGGCCGTGCTCCGTTGCGGCGTTGGCGAGGTGCAATGCGAGCGTGGTCTTGCCGCTACCGCCTTTCATGCTGATGAGGGCTATGGTTCTCATCGAGGCGTAATCCTCCCTACATGGTCGTTCTGCGCACGCCATGAACGTGTGCACACTTTCATTGTTCGGCGGCCCGAGCGTTCGTGTTGACCATAGAGGGACATTCCTGGTGTGACGCGGCGAGCGAGCGCCGGGCCCGGTGTCGGCGCTATCTACTGCTGCGGATGCTCTTCATAGGTGTCTCGACTACCTATTAGCGAGCGCGAAAACAGGCCAATGATCAACCGTCTCGGGGTTGAACTCAGCAGTTGGTGGGTAAGTTGACCATAGCCATGAAGCCCCCTCCTCGGCACGCCCTTTGCGTGCGTCGAAGCCGGATAGCGCCCCCGCCCTTTGTCGCGGCACGCGGCAACGCGCATGGGTCGGCGGCCTCGTCAAGGCAATGGCTGGGCCGGTCCCAGGGATGGCGCCGCCTAAGTGGCGGCTCCGCTCGGCGTTCTCGCTGCTGCCGCCCCCCGACTACTAGCCCGGAAAGCTCAGTGCGCCGTGAAAGGCAGCATTCCTCAGCGGGTGCGAATCCCGCCCGGCAACTGTCGCTCCAGCCGGTAGCAGTCGGAGCGGACGATGGAGGTAACGACATCGGCTGAAGCACTTCGACGACAAAGGGCCGCCCTGGGCGGTTCAGCGACCACGCGGGCCGCAACGCGAATGAACGCCGAGCAGGCCTCGAAACGGGTAACGCGGTGGCCGACCCGCCTGAGTAACGGGGAAGGCTGGCAGCGGTCGGGAAGCGAGCGACGCGAGCACCGACCGGTTCCGCCGGGGTAGTGGCGGCGGCACGTGTGGAAGAGGGGA
>JAPPNY010000017.1 GCA_028818385.1 Spirochaetaceae bacterium | reverse complement strand
GCTACGGACAGCCGTCTGCAACCAAGGGAATCCCCGGAGTTTTGCAAGAGGCTCGGGAGAAACACGTATCTAATACGTAAGTAACTGGGCAGTAACGGGGTATCTCTCGGAATCGTCGGTGCCAGGTCCGTTAGAATCCCGTCGTGCGATCTACCGACGGAGCGGCGGTCTGCACGCCCGCACCGGAGCGGTGAGCGACTGGGTCCTGCTCGTGCGGCGGAGGGACGCCGAACCGGGCCGGTCAACTCCTCAGTGACATGCGCGCGGTACGCCCGGCGGGATCTTCGGCGGCAAAGGCTGCACGATGTTGCGCCGCTCGGTCGTCAGCCGCGCCAGCAGTTCGGGCGAGGGTTGATAGCCGTAGCGGTCGCTGCCCCACTTCGGCCCGTAGCGAATGATGGCGATGCGGCGCTCGCCCGGACGCGTGCGCTCGGCCGAGCCGTGCGCCATGCAGTCAACGAAACAGATGGCGTCGCCGGCGGCGAGCTGAATCTGAACCGCCGCTTCCACGCGGTCGAGCGAGTGATCGCTGCCCGTGCCCTCGGGATCGGCGAACGCCGGATGAAGCAGGTTGGACTTGTGCGAACCGGGGATCGCCATGGTCGCCCCGTCGCCATCCCCGATGTCGCCGAGCGCCAGCAGAATGTTGATCTGCCCACACCGGAACTCGTTGTTGTGAAAGCGGAACTGCGTGCGGATGCGCCGCTTGTGCGCGCCCGAATGCATGCGCGTGGCGCCGCCCCGAGTCCGGAGGTCGATGAACGACTCATCGATGAACAGGCCATCATCGCCACCCACGAAGCGCCGCACGCGATCGATCCACGAAGGATGGTCGATCAGGCGTTGGCAGGGCTCACCCATCTCGAAGATGTTGTGCAGGTGTCGTACGCCGTCAATCGGGTCGCGATGAACCCAGCCCCGCCATCCATCTGGCTCGACGTCGAGATACGTTTCCACGATCGCGTTGATCTCGGCGAGATGATCGGCATCCACGGCGTTCCTGAGCACGACATAGCCGCGCAAATCGAAGAGATATTCCTCCATTTCGGTCGGTAGCATACGTCTCTCCCGGCCCGCTATCCAGCCGGATGGGCCGCGGTGCTCAGCACGCCCCGGCTCACCGGCACGGCGCGGTCCGGGCGCTCGAACTCCGGCCGGTCGGGCATCGCCTCCCGCTTCGCCACCCAGGCGGCAAGGCCCGCTTCGAACCCGTCGGGGTCGCGGTCCATCTCGCGGACGACGATTCGCATCAGGCGCGGGATGAAACCCGACAGCCGCATGAGCGAGAAGTCGAAGTCCCGCTCTTCACGGATGTCGTCGGCCGCCGTCCGCAGGTGCGTCCGCAGCAGATGAGCGGCGTAGTAGGCGTACTCCGGCCCGCGCGTCAGGTCGTACCCGAAGCAGACGGTGCTGCAGGCGTAGTTGAACAGCGACTTCGGGCTCCGCCACACCCAGTAGTCGGACTCGGCGATCAGGAACTCCTTGAGCGCCCTGGACGGGAAGCAGCGCAGCGCCGGGGCGTAGAGGTGGTACTTGTTGCCCCACGCCACCTCCGGGAAGTGATCCGGGGAGACCATCGCCTCGTCGCCGCGTTCTCCGCCGGTGCCGATGCCGTTGGGCAGCATTCCCGGTTCGCGCACCACGCGCAGCAGCCAGTTCAGCGAGCGCTCGGCGAGCACGCCGTACGTCTCGTCCCAGGTCGCCTGGTAGACGTCGAGCAGCATGGACAGCGGGCCGGTGAACTCCCGATGCAGCCCCACGTGCCGGCACGACAGGATGCCCGCCGGCTCCTGCAGCCGGACGATGCGGTCGCCGGCCTCGCGGGCCACCTCCAGCAGGCGGCGGTTTCCGGTCAGGTAGTAGTCGGTGAGGATGCCGGAGAGGATGGAGTGCGACGGGCTGTACCCGCCGCTCCACAGATGCGCGTTGTGGTAGTGCATGACCCCGACGCGTTCCGGATGTCCGGGGAAGGCGTGCACGAAGGCGGTGTCGGCCACCGCGCGCGAGTAGCGTTCGGCGACCCGCAGGTAGCGCGGGTTGCCGGTCCTGAGGTACTGGCCCCACACGCCCATGATCTGGTCGTTGGCCTCGTTGTTGTAAGGGCCGACGTAGCGGAGCGCCTTCGCCGGATCCGAGTCCTTGTAGAGCAGGTACACCCAGCCCACCGCCGAGGAGTGGACGCAGACCATGTTGCCGAAGCGCATCATGCCGTACAGGCGGCAGCGCTCGACCGGATCGACCACGATCGGCTCGAAGTAGTCGTCCAGGTCGGCGTCGGGCGCGGCCATGCGCGGGTCGCCGGCGTGGTGGAAGTGGTCGACCGCGCCGGTGGCGCACAGGTACGCCGGATCGACCACGGCGCGCAGGGGTTCCTGGACGGCGTCGCAGAACGCCTGCGCCGCCTCGTCGCCGATGGACTCGGCGGAGAAACGGATGACGATCTCCGTGGTCTTCGCGGCGCCCACGCCGTTCTGGGTGTTGGTGTCGTTGTAGCTGATGGTCCGCCCGGCCGCGTGCTTCTCGACCATCTCCTCGACCCAGCGCGCCTCCTCAAGGCTGCGGATGTTGAAGCTCTTGAGGTTGAGCGGCGCCGTCGGGTTCCGCGCCAGGATCTCCATGACCTCGGCCTCGCTGCGGGTGGCGCTGGACTTCTCCATCCCGGCGAAGCGGACGGCCGTCTCCTCGTACGGGGTGGAGAACTGAAGCGTCCGTCCGCACGCCTCCGGCCAGATGCCGACGTCGATGCCGCGCCCGCTCAGCGTGAACCCCTTCGGGAACTCCTGCCAGCCGTCGCGGACCGCCACCGCCGCGCTGGCCCGCGAGCCCGACAGCGACACCCAGCCCGGCATGCGCGTGCCGGCGCCGAACGGCCGGCCGTCGCGCAGCACGGCGTAGCGCCGGTCGTCGTCCTGCAGCACCGCCAGGGTCTCCCAGTTCTCGCACCAATGGGCGCCGGCGCCGTCGCTGCCGGCCGCAGCGCGCAGCGGCTCGCCGAGGGCCAGCGGCAGATCGATGCCGACCGCGGACAGCTCCACCCGCTTCGGGTCCTGGTCGAAGACGAACGTGTGGAGGATACGGACGTCGGCCATTCCGGCGTACAGGTGCACGCGAAGCTGGTACGGGCAGAAGCGGATGCCGGCCGCGGAGGCAAGGAACCCCTTGATGAGCACGCAGGCGCGCAACGGACCGTCCTCCTCCAACACGACCTCCGGAGCGAAGGAGGACAGCGAGTCGTAGCGCGTGCCGTGCGCGTCCTGCATGTAGACCACGGGGCCGTCGCCGCGCAGCACGTCGTGCCAGCCGTCCCCGGCCTTGACCCGGCAGCGGGTGATGACGGCCGGGGTGGCGCGCGGCCGCGGCGCGTCGAATGAACGCCGGAATTCGATCCGCAGGGCGCCGGTGTCGATCGACAGCGAGTCGTCGGACTCGGCGACCTGGATGCGAGGCCCCGATTCGTCTGCTGCCGGCTCGTCCACGCGCGGGTACTCGACCGAGAGCGCGGCGCCGGGCTCGATCCGCCCGTCGGCCTGCACGTCGACCAACAGCCACTTCACGTGGCGGCCGTCCTGCCGCCAGGTCGTCAGGCAGTCGGTCTGGGCGGGAATCGGGCGGCCGTCCGGGACGGTCACGCGAATGGCCTGCGCCCGCTCAAGCGCACCGTCGGCGAACGGCACGCCGAAGGTGAGCGGCTCGGTGCCGGAGCGCGCCCCCGTTCCGGCCAGGCGGATCTCGATCGGCTTGTGGGTGCTCACTTCTTCAGGCCTCCGACGCGCGTCAACTATAGGCGATCCAGCCCGACCGGCGCCCGTTCCCGGCGTGCGATACTGCGCGGGGTGACCGCCAGGGAGGTGCTGCGCATCAACGGCGACGGCGGTCGCGGATCGCCGCTGATCTGCACCGTGCGCCGTCTGCACGCGTGGCTGGACGGCCATGGAGTGGCGTACTGCGTGGTGGGAGGACTGGCCGTGGTGCGTGCGGGCTGGGTACGGACCACCCACGACGTCGACGTCCTGGTCGATCGGGACGGGTGGGCGGCGGCGCCGCGCGAGGCGTCCATCGCGGTCGCAGGGGACAGCGCGCGCGACCGTACCACGGGGATCGCCATCGACGTCCTGTTTCCGGGCGACGAATGGGAGATGGCCATCCCGTTGCCGGAGCCGTCGCAGGTGCGCGAGTACGACGGGGATCTCGGCGCCTGGTTCATCGCCCCGGCGCCGCTGGTTGCCGTCAAGACGGCGGTCTATCTGTCCAAGCTCACAGAGTACGGGGAGGAGTTGGCCGCCAAGGACCTGACCGACGTGGTGGAGCTGCTGCGGGCGGACGAGGGTCGAGTGGAGGCGATCCTGGCGGAGGCGCCGTCCGCGGTCGCGCCGACGCTGCGCCGTATCTGGCAGAACGTGCGCGGTCGCTGACGGGGTGCGCGCTCATGCGGATCACCGTGGGGCCACCACGGCGATACTCGGCGCAAAAGCGGCGAAGTTGCGCACGTTCCATGTGACGATCGTCGCTGCCTTCGCCTTTAGAGCGGCGATCGCGATGAGCGCATCGTACATCTGGCCGCCGATCAACCCGCGCCGCTGGGTTTCGCGCAGCGCGTCCCACATCTCGGATCCGGTCAGGTGCACGATCGGGGTGTCACGCCAGTTTCCCTCGATGAGAGCGATGGCGTCCTCCGCCCGCAGGCGATGCGGTGCCGGCAGGCGTGTCAGGACCGAATAGGTCTCCGCCAACGAGTGCCCGGCCACGACCAAATGCTCGTCGCTGCGCTGCCGCCGCTCGATCTCCGACCGGGTTCGCTCGTGGTGCTCGTGCCATGAGCTCACGGCTGCGATCAGCGCACTGGTGTCGCACAGATATCGCGTCACTCTTCGAGTGAGGTTCGCTGCGCTCACTCGGCAGATGCCGGGGCGGCTGACCCGTCCCGGAGATCCGCAATCGTTTCCTCAACCTCCGATGCCCGCAAAACGGGCTGGTCCGACTCCGGCACCGCGACGACGAGAGAGCCGCGGCGCTGCAGCGTGACGGCCATCGGCACGGGCTCGATCTCCACGTGGCCGCCCTGCACCCGAAATCGCACCTCCGTGCCCGGGCGCAGATGGGCTGCTTCGCGAATCGCCTTGGGCACAACGATGCGTCCGGCACGGTCGATGGTTGACTTCATGGCACTTACCATACCACGTATGGTGCCATCGAGCTGCTGCCTGAACAGGCATGCCGCCGACTATGGGCTCCTGGCAGACAGGACCGACAGCAGTTCGCCGGCGGTGCAACGCGCGAAGTGGATCGATCCGTGCACGGTTGCCGACCCGGCCGGCGACGCGGCGATCGTCGGGAAGGCAAGGTCCAGGTCGGTGCAGGGCCAGTACGACCAGCCGACCGCGAAGGCCGACTCGGAACCGATGGCGACCGACATGGCCGGTCCGTCGGCGCCGGCGCGCGCTCGTTCGGTGGCGATGAAGGCGGTCTGTACCGAATCGATCGGCATCTTCTCCTGAATCGACCACGGCGGAATGCCGTCGTAGGGGAACAGCGACGAGCCCGGACCGCGGACATCGATCTGCCGGAGTTTCAGCGTATTCAGCCGCGGCGTGTTCTCCCGCAGCGCGTAGCGGAGCCAGATGCCGCGCTCGTTGGGGAGCTCGGAGAGCGCGCACAGGCGGTCCCCGGCCAGCGCGAAGGCCGTGCGGCCGAATCCGGGTGCCCAGCAGTGGTTGAAGCACACGTGCAGGTCCAGGCCGCGCCACACGCCGGGCTCCGAGATCGTGAGGGTGATCGCATAGTCGATCCGGTCCGTCGCCGGGCAGAGCGTCGCCACTAGCTTCGCCGAGGGATCGCTGCACGCGATCTCCAGCGTCCACGCCCCTCGTTCGCCGCTCCGCCACTCCGCGCGTTCCCATGCCGCGTCGCAGGGGATGTCTCGCTGCAGGTCCGCCAGGTTCTGGACCGCACCCTCCGGGGCATCGAACGCCCACCGGCAGTCCGGCGCCCCGTCCCAGGAAAGGAGGAAGGTGCGCTGTCTCGAAACGCGGAGCTCCCTTCGGTAGCCCTCCCGCTGCAGATGCTCGCGTACGTGCTGCTCGGCCGCGGGGAAGCCCTCGGCCGACAGGCGCCGGCATGTGACCTCCATCGGCAACGGATCGGGATCTCCGGCGCGGGGGTAGGGAACGATGGAGGTGTTGCTCATCCCGCTCCTCGCCCATCGTGCATCGGGAGATCCGGGTTCGCAAACGGTCTGCTCAGGGGTACCCTCCGCGCTCGTATGAGTGCCGCCCCGGCGCGCCGCGCGCCTCGCATCGTCTTCAACAGCGACGGCGACATCCACTTCCGGGGGCTCCGGTCCGCCGACGACATGGCCGGCTTCTACCGCGGCATCGACGAGCTGGCGGGCACGCAGGTGGACTGTTACTGCTACTGCATCTCCGCCGGCGGGGATACCTATCGCCACCCGTCGGAGGTGGCCCCGCTGCTCGGCGCCGACCTGGAGACCCTGGACGGCGTTCCCCACTACTTGCGGCGCGACATCGAGAACATGCGCGCGCTGCTCGCGTCCGGCGTCGACCCGCTGGTGCTGCTGCCGCGCCGCGCGCGCGTGCACGGCATGGAGTTCTGGGCGAGCATGCGCATGAACGACATCCACGACGACTACCCCGAGTGCGCTGCCTACCACGGCGGTTTCCGGAAGGCGCATCCGGAGCTGCTGCTGGGCTCGCCCTATCCCGAGCCCCGGCATCGCGGCAACTGGCGTTCCGGCTTCTGCTGGGGTCTGGACTACGCGCGGCCGGAAGTGCGCTCGCGGCAGCTCGCGCTGATCGGGGACGTGCTGACGCGCTACGACCTCGACGGCTTCGAGCTGGACTTCCTGCGCGGCGCGTACTACTTCAGGACGGACGAGCGGCGTGCCGGCCTGCCGCTGATGACCGGCTTCGTTCGCGACGTTCGCGCGCTGGTCGATCGGGCAGGCGAGGGGAAAGGCCGGCCGCTCACGCTGGCCATCCGCGTGGGACGCGACGTCGCCGAGTGCGAGAGTTCCGGCCTCGACGTCCGCACGTGGGCCGCCGAGGGGCTGGCGGACCTGCTCATCCCGATGTGGGCGGGGCGCATGGATACCGAGGCCGATGTGGCCGGCATGGCGGCCCTGGCGCGGACCGCCGAACTCTCGGGGACGCGCGTGGCCGGCGGGTTGGTCGGGTCGGCCTACGGCTACGGCATCCTGCCGGACCACGACACCGGCCTGTGGTGCAACGCCACCCCGGAGATGCTGCGCGCGGGGGCCATGGCCTACTTCTCCCAGGGCGCGGCCTGCACATACCTGTTCAACTACGACTGCCAGCGCCTGCACGGGTTGGGCAAGCCGTACAGCCATGGCGAGCTGCAGGCGCTCCGGGAGATCGGCGACGCCGCGGCGCTGGTCCGGCTGAACAAGCGCTACACCATCACGGTGGACGGCTCGCTGAGCGTCGAGGAGGGAGCCGGGGATGGGCCGGTCGCGGGCGACGAGGGGTGGCGGATGCAGCTTCCCGCGCTCCTGAGCGGCGCCGGCGATGCGGGCGTGTTCCGCCTCTGGATCGGCGACGACCTGGCGCAGGCGTGGCGGGACGACGTCCTGGACGCGGTACGCATCCGCATCACTGCGGACGGCTATCGCGCTCCCGACGATGCGATCGAGCTTGCGGTCAACCGCACGCCGGTCGCGTGTGACCACAACGCCTGGCGCCCGCACGGACTGCTCTACACGCTCTACGCCAGCCGGCGCATGCGCGGGCTCCCCTTCGGGTACGAACGCGAGGACGACGCCGCGGAGGGAGCGGCGCAGGGGCCGCCGGACCTGCTGCGCGTGGGACGGAACGAGCTGACGATCACGGTCAGGAAGCGCCGCGAGGACGCCGGCCCGCTGCTGATCACCGGCATCGAAGTCCTGATCAACTACGACGGCGGCGAGTAGCTGGCGACGGACTCGTTAGCCCGATCCACCGGCACCGGCGCTTCGGCGTCGAAGTAGCAAACCGACGGCAGGAAGCGCATCTCAAATCGTGCCGTTGGCTTCAAGGTGGCTCCGGAACTCCTCATACGGCACCGGGCGTTCCGACCGGCGTTCATTCCAGTCGGAAAGGTCTTCCAGGTCCTCCGCCAGGAGGACGCGCAGAGCCTCGTTTGCCAAATCGGACATGGACTCTCGCGTATCGGCCGACTTCAGCCGCAAGGCTCGGTGAAGATCGTCGTCCAGGTATACGGTCGTCTTGATCAATATCCGGAACCTACAGCTTGAAGTTGCTGCCGCGAATCGGGCGAAAGGGGCGGCGGGCGTGGTTGGACAGCCGAGCGAGGGTCGTCGCGAAGGCGATGTAGTCATCGACGTCGACGACACGCTCGTGCGCGATGGCGCGCAGGTCTTCCCGCAGTGCTGCCGACCGGGAGAGCGCCCGGAGCTCGCTCTTCTCAGCAGGGGTCAGCGGGGCCACGGGACGACTGTACACGTCTGCGACGGGAGCGAGTAGAGGAATCCCGCCCTTCGCGTCATCCTGAGGCCGGCATGAGACGACCGAACATCCTGTTCGCCTTCGCCGACGACTGGGGCCGCTACGCAAGCGCGTACGCCGCGCACCACGGCGAGCGCTCGCTGAGCGCGCTGATCGACACCCCGCACTTCGACCGCGTCGCCGCCGAAGGGGTGCTGTTCACCAACGCGCTGGTGCCGGCGCCGAGTTGCACGCCGTGCCGGAGCTCGATCCTGTCCGGACGCTATTTCTGGCAGACCGGCCTGGGCGCGATCCTGCTGGGGGCGGTGTGGGACCGGGCCATACCGTCGTACCCCTTCCTGCTGCGGGATGCCAGGTACCACATCGGCTTCTCCAACAAGGTCTGGTCGCCGGGCACGCCGCGGGACGATCCGTACGGCGGCACCGGCACCCGCTACCAGGACAGCGGCAGCGACTTTAACCAGTTCTCGTTCCGGGCGACCGAGTGGGCCGGAGAGGCCGGCGGCGTGGAGCGGGCTAAAGTGAGGCTCTACGAGGAGGTGCGCGGCAACTTCCGGAGTTTCCTGGCCGACCGGGAGTCCGATCAGCCGTTCTGCTACTGGTGGGGGCCGACCAACACGCACCGCGAGTGGCAGAAGGGATCGGGCAAGGCGCTGTGGGGGCTCGACCCCGACGCGCTGACCGGCCGCCTCCCGGCGTTCCTGCCCGACGTGCACGACGTGCGCGAGGACGTTTGTGACTACCTCGGCGAGTGCATGGCGGTGGACGCCGGGCTCGGGGTGCTCCTCGGCATGCTGGAAGAGATGGGCGAGCTCGACGACACGCTGGTCGTGGTCTCGGGGGACCACGGGATCCCCGGCGTCCCGCGGGGGAAGTGCAACCTGTACGACATCGGCTGCGAGGTGGCGCTGGCCGCGCGGCTGCCGGGGACGATCCCGGGCGGCCGGATGGCGGAGGACATGGTGAACCTCATGGACGTCGCGCCGACGTTCCTGGAGGTGGCGGGCGTGGAGCAGCCTGCGGGCATGCCCGCTCGCAGCCTGATGGACGTCATCGGCTCCGACCGCTCCGGGCAGGTCAACCCCGAGCGTACGTTCGTGGTCACCGGCCGGGAGCGGCACGTGGCGACGGCGCGGGACCGGAACCTGCCCTATCCGCATCGCGCGATCCGCACGCACGACTTCCTCTACATCAGGAACTTCGCCCCGGATCGGTGGCCGATGGGCGATCCCCGCGGAATGGACGATCCGTCCGCGCCGGCGCCGCCCCGCGCAGCGTTGGAGCACGACACCCGCGTTGCCTACGCCGACCTGGACGCCAGTCCCACCAAGGCGTGGATGATCGAGAACCGCGCGGCCACGGAGGTCCGCGACATCTACGCGCTGGGCTTCGGCAAGCGGCCGGCGGAGGAGCTCTACGACATCCGCAACGACCCGGACCATATGCGGAACCTGGCCCGCGATCCCGCGTTTGCGGCGCAGAAGCGTGCTCTGGCCGAACGGCTGCAGGCGGTCCTGCGTGATCAGGGCGACCCTCGCATGGCCGACGGCCCCTGCCGGTTCGAGGCCGCGCCGTTCACGGACTGGCCGTGCCCGGACGACACCGCGCAGCAACGCGCCGCGCTTGTGAGGGGCACCGCCGGACTGTGAAAGTCCGCCGCCGCACCGGCGGGCCATGACAGTGACCGCCGAGTCGGACAACATTTCCCTGGTATGGGCCGCTCGGAGCGGTGTTCGGAAGGGTCCTGCGAGGACAGTCTGATGCGAACATTCCGTTTCGAGACCTGTGTAGACTTCTGGAAGGACTCGGCTTCTCCCAGCGCATCCGCGGAGATCACCACATCTTCACGCGCGCGGGTGTCGATGAGATCCTGAACTTGCAGCCAAGGTCGGGAAAGGCGAAGGTATTTCAGGTCAAACAGGTGCGTGCAGTGATCCTGAAGTACCGATTGAGGAGTTGATCCATGGTGAAGTACGAGATCATCATCTACTGGAGCCAGGACGATGAAGCATTCATCGCCGAAGTTCCCGAGCTCCCCGGTTGCGCTGCGGACGGCGACACCTACCAGCAAGCTCTCGACAACGTCCAGGTCATCATCCGGGAGTGGATCGAGACAGCCACAGAACTTGGCCGGGAGGTGCCGGAACCGAAGGGGCGTCTCATCTTCGCGTGACCGCGGCGAGGAAGCGCACGGGCGCCAATCAGGATTCAGAAGCTACAGCTTGAAGTTGCTGCCGCGAATCGGGCGGAACGGCAGTCGCGGTCGGAGTTCCGCACCCACCCGGACGCAATCGACAGGAGGTCATCCGTGCCACTGACGCAGGACGAGGTCGAACGTTTCGAGGACCAGGGGTTTCTGCCCAGGGAGGGGATGCTGACCGCGCTCGAGGTCAAGGCCCTGCACCAGCGGCTGGAGGACATCGGCAACGGCCTCGTGCCGTTCCCGCCCGAGTACGTGCAGATCGAGCCGCAGGTCGAGGATGGCCGGCTTCCCGCGGACCCCGTGCGGTTCAACAACGTGCGCAAGGTCTGGAACCTCACGCGGTACGACGAGTTGTTCAAGGAATACGCCCGCCATCCGGCGATCCTGGACGTCGTGCACAGCCTGCTCGGCCCCGACCTGAAGATCTACGTCGACCAGACCCTGTGCAAGCCGCCGCGCGTCGGCTCCGCCAAGCCGCCGCACCAGGATTCCGCCTACTGGACGAACATCGATCCGCCCAACCTGGTGATCTGCTGGATGGCGCTCGACGACGCGACCGAGGACAACGGCTGCATGCGCTTCATTCCCGGCTCCCACAAGCTGGGCGTGATCGAGCACAAGCGCCTGGAGGACTTTCGCGTCGAGGACGCCAATGTGGACTACGCGCGCGAGGTGGCCGTCCCGCTCAAGGCGGGAGGCTGCTCGTTCCACCACAGCCTGGCCATGCACCGCACCGACGCCAACACCAGCCCCGACCGGCGCATCGGCCTGACGGTCGCGTACATGAGCGCCCGGTCGCGCTACGTCGGGCCTGAGCCGCAGCCGGAGTACGACCTGGTCGCGGGGCGCGCCTACGACGGGTGCGTTTGACTTGCCTCACGGCGGCTGGGTACGCGGAGCTGCCCAGTAGACGTTGTTGGTGACCAAGTCGCCGGTCTTGATGTAGTCCGGGACGTCCTCGAAGTACCGCCTGAGGCCTCGCGGGTAACCCGACGAGCCGTCGAACCAGGTGAAGGCGGGCAACTGGCCGGCGGGCACCACGTTTGCGCCCAGCGGCGGTTCCGGGGCGGGTCGGTTGGCCACCGTACCGGGCTCCAGCTCCGGGAACGCCCGGAACCGCTCCCGGGCGGGGTCCGACACCAGCCACACGGTCCGGTCACCGGTCGTGTCGCGATCGCGCGTCGGCTTCCCTCCCGGACCTTGGGATCCCGGCTTGAGTTGCATCAGCGCGTAGAGGCTGCCGTCGGCGCGCATGCCGAGCTGGCCGGCGACCGACCGCATGTCCGGCCAGGTCTGCTCCAGCTCGAGGACCTCCCGCCGATCCCAGCCGCCGCGGCCATGGGTGTGCAGCAGCACCTGTCCCGGGCGCTCCTCGCCCGAGATGCACAGCATGACGACCTCGCCATCGCCGGCGACCATCAGCCCCAGGCAGTCCACTTCCGGAGGAGGCATCGGCTCGTGGCGCCGGCCGCTGGTCCGATACAGCACGTCCATGGCCTCGGGCTGCGCCGGAATGGCCACCGGCGTGCCGTCCGCCTTCTGCCAGGTCAGGCCGCGGTCGGGGCTGCGCATGTAGCACAGCGCCTGGTGGAGCCCGCGCTGCTCGGTTGTGCCCAGGCCTTCGTAGAAGTAGCACACGAAGTGCAGGTCGCCGTCGCGGCCGATTGCCAGGTGACCGTGGTAGGCCGCATACCCGTCCAGGTATCGCTCCGTCCTGCGGATCAGGCGGGCCTGGCGCCGCCAGGGCTCGCCCGGCTCCTTGATGAACAGGTCCGCGCCGAAGGGCCGTTCCGGGCGCATCGTCAGGAACAGCGTGTTGTCCGGGGCGCACACCAGGATGGGGTAGGTGCCGGAGCCGGCCGGCTGTTCGGGCGTCCACTCCGAGGAGTCGTTGACGCCGGCCGAGCAGCGGTATGTGACCGGCGTGCCGTGGCCGCTGAGAACGACGTGCAGCCGTCCCTCGTGGTCGACGGTGATGACCGGCCGCGCGTGGTTGTCGACGCCGACGTTGAGGGTCAACGGCTCCGTCCAGCGGCCGGTGTCGTAGCGGTAGGAGCGGACGCGGTTGAGGTAGCCCTGCCGGCTGATGTCCTGCCACACGACATGGCAGACACCGTCACGGGTGACGATGTTGTTGCCGCCGATTGCGCGTTCGCTGCCGATCCGGGAGATCCGTTCCACGTTGACTGTCATGGCGTTCCGTTCCACACCGTGACACGCGGGGGCGGATGCGACAATCGTACGCATCGAGGTGATGCCATGCCGGTGAAGGGTGACCACTCGGACCGGGAGATCCTGCGCTACCGGCGGATCCGCGTGGAGCGGCAGGAAGTCCTGCCCGGTGACACCGCGCCCATGCTCTGCGGGCACGGACCGATCCTGCTCCTCAGCGGCCGCGACGGGTTGCTGGCCCGCAGCACCAACGGCGGCGTGACCTGGGAACGCCTCGGGTCTCTTCGCGAGCATGCAGGGTCGAATGGGCACGTCCTGACGCTGGCGGAGCTGGCGCCGGATCGCGTCCTGGCCGCGCTCTGCCACCAGGGAGCCATCACTGTGCTGTCGTCGGGCGACTTCGGGGAGACGTGGCAGGCCGGAGGCGGGATCGCATCCGGAGCCGAGGCAGCCGCCGGTCCGGCGCGCTTCGAGGCGCAGCCGGGAGGACCGCTGTGCCTGTGGATGGGCAGGACGGCCTATCGGTCATCCGACGGCGGGAGCACGTGGGCCGCCGGCGAGACTCCGTCCGGCGCCGGGCCGGATGAGCCTGAAGGCGTGCGCGAACGGGGCGGGCGCATAACGCTGCCGGATGGACGGGTGGTGCTGACCTACGCCGAGCCCTGCTACCCGTACGGGGCGCGGGCAGTGGTCAGCGCGGACGGCGGCGCCACCTGGGGTGACGAGGTGTTCGTGCTGGGGCACGCCCGCGCAGCCACCAACACCGTGCAGCCGCGTCCGTTGCGCTCCGATCCCGGCGCCGGCGCGGTCAGCGTGGCGCTGGACGACGGGACCGTCGTCTCCGCCTACGACCGGGGCGCGGCCATTCCGCCCGCCATGGCTCCGATGGACGGCCGGCGCATGGACGAGTCGAGCCACGGGCCGGCCATCGTGGTGGTCCGCTGGACGCCCGAGGGGTTGCGCCGGCCGCCCCTCGTCTATCCCAACCTGTCGACGGACCGGGTGAACGCTCGCGGCTACCTGGACAACGGACTGGTGAGGATGCGGCCCGACGACCGGTTCGAAGGCGGCGACTTCATCGAGGACTACGAGATGATCGTGTTCCGGCGGCGCTCCGCCGAGCAGCGGTTCTTCGCCGGCGCCGGCACCAAGGGTGTGGTCGTCTGCCGCCATCCCGACGGCAGCCTGGTCTTCGCCAGCCGCACCTCCGCCATCCACCGCTCCACCGACGAGGGACGCACGTGGACGAAGATCGCCGAGGTCAGGAGGTCCGGGAACCGGGCGACCACGTTCGCATTCGGAGTCACGGCTCGCGGGACCCTTCTGATGGGATACTCGACGCTGCTGCGGCCGGCGGATCCGGCGACCGGCGCGCCCAGTCTCCGGCAGACCAACATCGCGCGCAGCGAAGACGCCGGAAGGACCTGGACCGCCGGGCCGCTAAGGCCGGGGCCGATGCGCTACGGCGGCGCCGGCGACGGCAGCCGCATCACCGAGCTGTCCGACGGTACGGTCGTGATGGGCTGCGGCACCGCGTCGATCGATCCGTCGCGGCAGGCCGGCTACCGCGGCGACGTGATGCTGCGCTCCCGTGACGACGGCAGGACCTGGGACGACTGGTCGGTGTTGCCCCCCGGCAGCACCGAGTCGAACTTCCTGGAGCTTCCGTCCGGCGAGCTGCTTTGCGCCACCCGCTATCAGCGCCCGGCGGCGAGCGACGATTTCTTCGGCGCGCCGTCCGGTGGCGCTACCGCGGAAGGCTGGCCGTTCCCCTCACGCAATCTGTGCGGTGAAGGCAGATTCAAGAACGAGGCGGTCATGTTCTCGCGCGACCGCGGCGACAACTGGACCACGCCGGAGCTGGTCACGCGCATACACATGGTTTCGGCGGACGTGGTGCTGTTGCCCGATGGCCGGGTGGTGCTGACGTACGACCACAAGGACGCCTGCGGTGGCGCGCGAGCGCTCGTGAGCGCCGACGGCGGGCGCACGTGGGAGCCGGACGCGTATATCCTGGCCTACCACACGATCGATGCGCGGACCAGCTCGGTCGCGCTCTCGGACGGCCGCGTCCTGACGCTGTGGGCCGGGGCCGGCGAGCAGGGCATCCACGCCACGACGTGGTCCCCGGACTGACGCGCATGTATCCCAGGACCAAGCCGCGACGGTAGGCCGCACTTCGGTGCTGCAGGATGTGACCTTGGGCGCGAGTGCCGTTCAAGGACATGCTGGACGCGCCGCGTGGACTCGCGCGGTTATCTGGACTAAGCGTTTTCCTGTATGAGCACGTGCCCACCGTTTCGGACTTGGATGCTCAGGTCATATCCGGCCAACAGCAGCATTCCAACGAGGGGTGTGGTGTCCGCTTCATCGGCGAAGACCTCCCTCAGCCGCCCTTCCCACAGCACCGTAACCTGGTACGTATCGAAGGACACCTCGCTGCCATCGGCTAACGTCGCCCAACCGCTGGTCACGAAGGGCAAAGCCAATTCTCGCACCAAAGCTGGAGGCAGGGTCAGATAGCCCGTGAAGCCTGTATCGACCACGGTCTCTATCGCCCACGTCTGCCCTGCCGGGCCTTGCAGAGACAAGGGGACGACGGCCTCGTACGCTGAGTTGACGGCCCCCTCGGTCACTCGGGTCTCCGCAACGGCCGTCCCCCAAAGTGGTGCAGCGCCCGATGGCCGACCCGCACGGCCCAGACGTCGATGGCATCGGGGCTTTGCTCCCGCAGACGCTTGGCTGCAGTCAGAAGGTCGTCGGAGATGGCCCAACTCCCGCTATCCACGTCGATGGAGACGAACTCGCCGTGGTGGTCGGCCTCCACCCGGGCCTTGATGTCCCGGTCGTAGATCTCATCGCCCAAGCGGGCCGTCTCCTCTTTGGGCCTGCGAGGGCGCGCCGGAGTCATCGCGTGCGTCATTCGCGCTCCTTTCCGATGCATTCTGCTACCCCC
Source organism: Spirochaetaceae bacterium (assembly GCA_028818385.1). The sequence goes on along the minus strand of JAPPNY010000017.1, from coordinate 8,602 downwards.
GATTCTAGGGCGTGCGGGCGTAGCCGGACAAGATCCGGCATGGTGGAGGACCGCGTCGAAGCCCTCTGGCGTCGCCGTGAACCGGTCGCCGTCGGCGCCGACGCTGCACTTCGGTGTTGCAGGATGTGACCTACTCGCCGTGGTCTTCAGCCGCGGCGAACGTGGGGGCAACGTAGCCGTCCGGTCCGGTCCAGCGGCTGAAGGGCAATCCGATCTGCTCCCGGCACAGCAGGCAATCCGGCTTGAGGCATACCCCGTAGTGGTCCATGTACGAATGGTGACAGGTGCCACACGTGGCATCGGCGCAGATCTTATGGCCGACTTCAATCTCTCTGGCCGTGGCGCGGTGTACTTGGGACGCGTGCCGGTAGAACGGTGCCAGCTCCCGGCCGGTTTCCCGTTCTTCCAATCGGGCGGCGATGGCTTCGTTCTCGTCGGCGAAGCGGCGCTGGCGTGCGGCGGGTGCCTCCACGATGTCCATGCGTTGGAATATGGGCGCGAATGCCGTTCCGGGACACAATGGCGTAGAGTAACAGGAGCCTGAGCAGTGAGCGGAGCGCATCGACCGATCTTCGGCGACCATACGGACCGGGAGATCCTGCGCTTCCGGCGCATCCGAGCGGAGCGGCAGGAAGTACTGGAAGGTGACACGGGGCCGCTCCTCTGCGGGCGGGGACCGAAGCTGCTCCTCTGCGGGCGCGGCGGCTCGCTGGCTCGCAGCGCCGACGGCGGTGTTACCTGGGAGCGCCTGGGGTCCCTGAGGGACCATGAGTCGCGGTGCGGCGAGCGCAGCGAACCGCCCCCGAAAGGGGCCGTCCTGGCGCTGATGGATCTCGCGACTGCTTCGGTCCTGGCCGCGCTCGCGCGCGACGATGCCATCGCCGTGCTGTCGTCGGACGACTTCGGGGAGACGTGGCACGCGGCAGGCGCGATCGCATCGCCTGCCGCGGCAGACGCTGATCCGGTGCGGTTCGAGGCGTTGCCCGGCGGGTCGGTAGTGCTGTGGAACGGGCCCACGGCCTATCGGTCAGACGACGGTGGGCGAACCTGGCGCGGCGCCGGCGATGGCACGGGCGGCGCCGGGTCCGAAGCGTCCGCCGAGCCTGACAGCGCCCGCGAGCAGGGGGGCAGGGTGGTGCTGCCGGATGGGCGGGTGGTGCTGTCCTATGCCGAGCCGGACTTTCCCTTCGGGGCGCGGGCCCTGATCAGCACGGATGGTGGCGCCACCTGGGGCAGCGAGGTGTTCGTGCTGGGCGTCGCCCGCGCGGCCACCAACACGGTCCAACCCCGTCCGTTGCGCTGCGATCCCGGCGCCGGTGCGGTCAGCGTGGCGCTGGAGGACGGGACCATCGTCTCGGCCTACGGCCGGGGCGCGGCCATTCCGCCCGCCATGGCGCCGGCGGACGGCCGGCGCATGGACGAGGCGAGCCGCAGGCCGGCCATCGCCGTGGTCCGCTGGACTCCCGAGGGGCTGCGGCGTCCGCCCCTGGTCTATCCCAACCTGTGGACACACCGCCTGGACTCGCGCGGCTACCTGGACAACGGACTGGTGCGGATGCGTCCGGACGACCGGTTCGAAGGTGGCGACTACATCGAGGACTACGAGATGGTCGTGTTCCGGCGGCGGCCCGCCGAGCAGTGGTTCTTCGCCGGGGCCGGCACCAAGGGCGTGGTGGTGTGCCGCCATCCCGACGGCAGCCTGGTACTGGCAAGCCGCACCGCGTCGATCCATCGGTCGACCGATGAAGGGCGCACCTGGACCCGGATCGCCGAGATCAGGCTCACGGGACAGCGCCCCGGCCCGTTTTCCTTCGGCGTCACGGCCGCGGGGACGTACCTGATGGGGTACCACACGCTCATCCGGCCGGCGGATCCGGCGACCGGCGCGCGGAACACCTTACAGACCAACGTGGCGCGGAGCGAGGACGGGGGACGAACGTGGACCGCCCGGCCGGTCCGGCCGGGGCCGATGCGCTACGGCGGCGGCGGCGACGGCAGCCGCATCACGGAGCTGTCCGACGGTACGGTCGTGACGAGCTGCGGCGTCGCGTGGAACGATCCGGCGCGGGAGGACGGCTACGTCGGCGACGTGATGCTGCGCTCACGCGACGACGGCAGGACCTGGGACGATTGGACGGTGTTGCCCCCGGGCTGCAGCGAATCGAACTACCTGGAGCTTCCGTCCGGCGAGCTGCTCGGCGCCACCCGCTATCAGCGCAAGGCAACGCGAGACGACTACTTCGGCGCGCCGTCTGCGGGTGCCACGCCGGACGGATGGCCGTTCCCGTCGCGCAATCTGTGCGGTGAAGGCAGATACAAGAACGAGGCGGTCATGTTCTCCGGCGATCGCGGCCGCAACTGGACCACGCCGGAGCTGGTCACGCGCATGCATCTGGTTTCGGCGGACGCGGTGCTGCTGCCCGACGGGCGGGTGGTGCTGACGTACGACCACAAGGACAAGTGCGGCGGCCCGCGGGCGCTCGTGAGCGCCGACGGCGGGCGCACGTGGGAGCCCGATCCCTATATCCTGGCCTATCACACGCGCGATGCCCGAACCAGCTCGGTCGTGCTGCGCGACGGCCGCGTCCTGACGCTGTGGGCGGGCGCAGGCGAGCAGGGCATCCACGCCACGACGTGGTCTCCGGAGCCGTCCCTTGCGGAAGAGGCGGGGCCGCTGAGACAGTGATGCGACAGGAGGACGGATGATGGTGGACGGGGACTCGCCGGCGGGCTTGGCGGACCTGGAACGGGACGGCTTCCTGCTGGTGCCGGGCGCGCTCGACGACGAGGCCGTGGCGTGGTGGAAGGGCACGCTCTACGACATGCACCGCCGCGGCCTGAACGAGATCGACAACTCGGTCGGCAACGTGGCGTTCGAGAGCCTGCTGAAGCTGGCGCCCGAGCGCTCGCGGCTGCTGGTCGGCCACCCGAGCGTCGCGCCGTACCTGAAGGCCATCCTGGGCAAGCAGTGCCAGCTCCGCTCGCTGCGCGCGCACATGAACCCGCGCGCCTACCTGCAGGAGTGGCACATGGACTTCACCGACTACCAGTACCAGGAGCGCCGGTCCGAGGCGGGGCGGCCGCTGCGCGCGCTGTGCATGAACACCACCTTCTACCTCACCGACAACACGCCGGAGCGCGGGCGGCTGACGTTCCTCACCGGCTACGTCGACCGCCGGCTCCCCGACGAGATCCTCCCGCACGTCCGGTACACGGAGGATCGCGGCAACCGCTTCCAGAGGTGGTGTGACGAGCAGCCGCAGGAGCACCTCTATCCGATGGCCGGCGACGCGGTGGTGTTCTTCAGCCACATACCGCACCAGGGCGCCAAGTTCGGGGACGACCCGGAGGACGACATCCGCGCCAACCTGGTGCTGCACTACCACCAGAACCCGATGCATCCCGAAGTCCGTTTCGTGAGCACCCCGGACCTGACGCTGGATGCCCTCGGCTATGCCGGCACCTTCCCGTTCGCGGAATCATAGCCGCGCAGAGGTCAGATGCCCCGCAGGGAGACCTCGTCGACAAGGTGGCACGCCGCGTCGTGCCGCCGGTCATCGGCCAGCGCGGCCAGGGGCGGTTTCTCCGTCCGGCAGCGGACCTGGGCGTAGATGCACCGTGGATGAAACGGACATCCCTCCGGCACGTCCGTCGGGTCCGGCACATCTCCCGGAAGGAGAATCCGCTCCGCCTTGACGTTCGGGTTCGGGCGCGTCACCGCGGACAGCAGCGCCTCGGTGTACGGCATGCGGGGGCGGCGAAACAGCTCCCCGGTTGCGCAGACCTCGACGATCGAGCCCAGGTACATCACTGCCACCCGATCGCTCACGTGCTTGATCACCGCGAGGTCGTGGGAGATGAGGATCAGCGACAGGGAGAACCGGTCCTGGAGATCCTTGAGCAGATTGAGGACCTGCGCCTGAACCGATACGTCGAGCGCCGACGTGGGCTCGTCGGCGATCACCAGCTTCGGGCCGAGGGCCAGCGCCCGCGCGATGCCGATCCGCTGCCGCTGGCCGCCCGAGAATGCGTACGGGTAGCGCCGCAGGTGCTGGGGATCCAGACTGACCGCCCCCATGAGCTCCACTACCCGGTCGTCGAGCTCACGTCCCCGTGCCAACCCGTTCACGAGCAGCGGCTCGCCGATGATGTCCCGTATGGTCATCCGCGGATTCAGGGATGACTCCGGGTCCTGAAAGATCATCTGCACCCGCTTGCGCGCCTCGCGCAGCGCGTCGCCTTCCGCCGTCGCCAGATCCACGACGGTATCGTCGTAGCGGAACAGGACCTCGCCCGCCATCGTGGCGTCGCGCGGATTTACGCTGCGCATGATGGTACGCGCCACGGTCGACTTGCCGCAGCCGCTCTCGCCGACGATCCCCAGGGATTCGCGCGGCCGCACGCCGAAGCTCACCCCGTCGACCGCCTTCACGTAGCCCGCCACCCGCTTGAACACGCCCGTGCGAACGAAGTAGTGCGTCCTGAGGTCCCGCACGCTCAGCAGCAGATCGGGGTGCATCGGCTGCCTCAGCCGTCTTCCACGGCATCGGAGTGCAGGAAGCACCTGGCGAAGTGGCCGGGCTCGATCTCCGCGAGCGCCGGCTTGCTGGCCACCCGCAACCTGCGGTCCTCATCGGTCTCGGGCTTGCCGCACCGTGGCTCGAACAGACAGCCGCGCGCGCGGGTGAACGGGTCCGGCACGCTGCCGGTGATCGCCGCCAGCCGGCTCGCCTCCGTATCCAGGTCGGGAATCGAGTTCAGCAGCGCCTCGGTGTAGGGGTGCAGCGTCCTGGTGAACACATCGTGAACCGTCCCCGATTCCACGACCTCGCCAAGTTACATGACGACGACGCGGTCGCAGATGTCGGCGATGACGCCCAGGTCATGGGTGATCATCATGAGCGCCATGCCATGCTCGCGCTGGAGGCGCTTGAGCAGGTCGAGAATCTGCGCCTGGATGGTCACGTCGATGGCCGTCGTCGGCTCGTCCGCGATCAGCAGCCGCGGATTGCAGGAGAGCGCGCGGGCGATCATCGCCCGCTGGCGCATGCCTCCGCTCAACTCGAAGCTGTACCGGTCGATCCGCAGCTCCGGGCTGGGGATGCCGACTTCGTGCAGCAGAGCGATCGCCCGCGCGCGCGCCGCCCGCTTCCCCATGTCCGGCTCGTGGATCAGGATCGGCTCGATGATCTGATCGCCGATTCGATGGACCGGGCTGAACGCCGTCATCGGCTCCTGAAAGATGAGGGAGATCTCCTTGCCGCGGACCCGGCGGATCTCGTCTCCCAGCGGGTCGAGCGCGGCCAGGTCGATGGGGCCGCCGTCGCGGTGCAGGACGATTTCGCCTCCCACGATGCGCCCAGGCCAGGGCACGACGCCCAGGATGGACAGCGCCATCACCGACTTGCCGCAGCCGCTCTCCCCGACCACGCCCAGAGATCGTCCGCTCTCCACGGCGAGGCTGACGCCGTCGACCGCCCTGACCGTGCCTTCGGTGAGCGGGAAGTACGTCCGCAGGTCCTTGACCTCGATCAGCGTGTCGTTCATCAGCGATAGGGGTCGGCCGCGTCGCGCAGTCCGTCGCCGAGGAAGTTGAACGCCAGGACCACGGCGATCACGCAGAGGACGGGCAAGAGGAGCCATGGCGTGACGGCGACGCTCTGGATGTTCTGAGCCTTCTGCAGCATGACGCCCCAACTGATGGCGGGCGCCCGCAGGCCGATTCCCAGGAAGCTCAGGGCGGTTTCGGCGAGCACCATCTCCGGGATGCTGAGGGTCGCGGTCGCGATCAGGTGGCTCGTGAACGACGGCAGCAGATGTCTGAACAGGATCCGCGACGTCGGGGCGTTGGCCTGTTGCGCCGCGACCACGAAGTCTTCGTTGCGCAGGGCCAGGAACTTGCCGCGCACCACGCGCGCCATGCCCGTCCACCCGAGCACGGAGAGGATCACGGTGATGGCGAAATACGTTCTGATGATCGGCCACTGCGGGGGGAGCGCGACGGCCAGCGCCATCCACAGCGGCAGCGTCGGAAACGACCGGAGGATCTCGATGAAGCGCTGGATGGCCGTGTCGACAATCCCTCCATACCAGCCCGATACGCCGCCGAGAAAGATGCCGAGCAGGAAGCTCAGCGCCACGCCGATGAAGCCGATGGAGAGCGAGACGCGGGACGCGTAGATCATCCGCGACAGCAGATCTCTCCCCTGTCGGTCGCTTCCCAGCAGGAAGAACGGCGCGTCGGCGTCTCGCACGCCGACGAGGTGGACCCTGGCGGGAATGAGTCCCCACAGCTTGTAGGGATGGCTGCGCACGAGGAGCCGCACCGGCTCCTTCGTCTCCGTATCGGGCACGTACGTGCGCAGGAACGTCTTCTGGTCGATGACCGGGGTGAGCCCATAGACGAACGGGCGCAGGCTGAACCCCCCTTCCGCGTCGACGAAGCGAACCCTGACAGGCGGGGCAAGGAGGTACTCGGTAAGGCGGTGATAGGGATCGGACGGTGCGACGAACTCGGCGAAGATGGCGACCAGGTACACGGCGATCAAGAAGTACAGCGAGATCATGGCGGGCCGATGCTTGCGGAGCTTCAGCCACATCAGGCGCCACTGACTGTAGACGTAGCGGGTCTCCGAATCGCGGCGGTCGTCAACCTGCGCCGGTGTCGTCATGCGCGTCGACCGTTCCGCCATGCCTGTCCGTCCGCTCCGGACCTAGTCGAATCGTATGCGCGGATCGATCGCCGCCAACAGGATGTCCGACAGCACCGTCCCGATCACCGTTGCGGTTGCCAGCAACATGACGACCGATCCGGCCATGTACATGTCCTGCACCTGAAGCGAGCGCAGGAACACCGGCCCCACGGTGGGAAGGCCCAGGACGACCGCGGTGATCGTCGCGCCGGAGATGAGCGTGGGCAGCAGCCAGCCGATCGTCGAGATCAGGGGATTGATCGCTACGCGGATCGGGTACTTGACCAGCAGCGCCATCTCCTTCAGGCCGCCGACCCGCGCGGCCACCACGTAGTTCTTGCGCAGCTCATCCAGGAGGTTGGCCCGCATCACGCGGATGGTGCTGGCCGTGCCCGCCGTGCCGACGACGATCATCGGAATCCACAGGTGCTTGAGGAGATCGATCACCTTGCCCGGACTCCACGGAGCGATCAGATACTCCCGCGAGAACAGCCCGCCCACGCTTGCGTCGAACAGTGAGTAGGAAACGTACATCAGCACCAGCGCAAGCATGAAGTTGGGCACGGCGAGACCGATGAATCCCAGGAACGTGAGGATATAGTCGCCGGTCGAATACTGGCGCACCGCCGAATACACGCCGATCGGGATCGCCATGCCCCAGGCGAAGAGCAGCGAGGCAAGGCTCACCACCATCGTCAGGAGCAACCGCTCGCCGATGATCTCGTTTACCGGCTTCATGTAATCGAGGGAAAAGCCCAGGTCTCCCTGCACGAAGTTGGTGATCCAGCGGAAATAGCGCCAGTGCCACGGCCGGTCGAGCCCCCAGCGCTCTTGCATGCCGGCGATGATCTCTTCGGAGATCCCGCTGGCGTGCAGGTCCTCCTGTTTCTGCAGGTACGTCGTCAGGAAGTCGCCGGGCGGGAGCTCGATGACGACAAATGAGATGACCGATATCACGAAGAGGGTGGGGATCATCAGCAGAAATCTTCGTGCGAGAAACTGGATCATCCGGCGAACGACCGTACGGCGGCCATGAAACGGATGTCAAGCCGTCGGCTCGTTCGCCGGTCCCGAGAGCTGCGTCGTCACGGAGGTAGACACGCGTTCGCCTGGAGTCGGTTGACAGGTCGTGGCCTATGTTCTATGTATTCAGGAATGTAAATGCCGTTCCTGCGGCGTAACGCGGTGCGCGGCACGAGGAGGTCGTTATGAGACGCGGTTTCAAGCTTGTGGTGGCGTTCGCCGCTCTGCTCGCGGTCGGGATCCTCGTTTTGCCTGTGGCCTGGGCGCAGGAGGCATCGGGCGAGGCACCGATGCTCAGCGAGATGGTCAGCCAGGGCACGCTGCCACCACTCGAAGCACGCATGCCGAAGAATCCACACGTCCGCGAGGTGGTGAGCGAGATCGGCCGGTACGGCGGCACGTGGTACTCCGTGCACCTGCAGAACGATCTGCATGGCTTCTGGGGGTACGCTTCGATCAAGCCGACGGTATTGGACGGCATCTCGGGCGAGTTCTACCCGCAGCTCATCGAGGACCTGGTGAGCTCGGACGACGGCAGGAGCTGGGTCATGCAGATGCGCGAGGGCCTGCGTTTCTCCGACGGCGAGCTCTACGACGCCGACGACATCATGTACTGGTGGAACGACGTCATCCTCAACGAGGACCTCGCCGTGGGAGTACCCGGCTCCGCGGTGATCGACGGACAACCCCCACGCGTGACCAGGCTCGATCAGTGGTCGGTCGAGTTCGCCTGGGACGACCCGAACCCGCTGTTCCACGTCACCGTATCGAACTTTCTGCGCGGCCATGAAGCGCCGCTGTTTGCCGAACACTACATGCGGCGGTTTCATGCCAAGCTTCCCCACCGGCCGGGTCGGACCGGCGTTGGCATGGGAGAAACACGGACG
>JAPPNY010000009.1 GCA_028818385.1 Spirochaetaceae bacterium | reverse complement strand
CAGCATCAGCAGGCTGGTCCGCAGCAGGTCGGCCAGCGGATAGGTGATCAGGTGCCGATTGCGTGGATCGAGCAGCCGCTCGGCCATCCACTCGATGACGCCGGTGCGCTCCATGATCTCGCGCAGCAGCAACGCACCGGTGTCCGCGCTCAGATGATCCGCTCGCGCCTCGATTTGCGCCGAGCGGTTGAAGGTCGTCGAGAAGATCGGTAGAGTTTCACCCACGGCGTGTCCCGTCCTTTGCAGTGGTGTTCTGTTATCACCTTGACCCTACTGCAAATCGGCGGACACGCCTACTTTTTCTCCACTCCTACGCGAATAAGCCGGGTTCAACGGTGGAGGCCGGAGTGACAGGCCTGACCGGTCCTGCCAAGCAAACAAGAACGAGTTCCAGGAAGTTGAGAGAAGTCGCGGCCTGAGGTCGGTAAGGGAGCAAAGATGGCAGTTACGAATCACGAACGAGTCGGCAAGGGTCTGGAGTTGTTGCGCGCCGGACTGGAGCCGTTCGTCCAGCGCGAGCTCAAGCGGGCGGTGCACGTTCGCGACATTGACGAATACCGCCTGCGGCAGATCCTGAGCGATCCCGGTCCGCGGCGACAACCGTCGGAATCGGACGTTCAGATCCTGCTGAAGGTGATGTGGGACACGTGGAACGAGGTGTTTCGCGACATCCTGGGCCACGCCGAGCGCAGCCTGGTCAGCGAGCTGCGCGAACACCGCAACAACTGGGCGCACCAGCAGCCGTTCTCGAGCGACGACGCGTACCGTGCCCTCGACTCCGCGCATCGGCTGTTGACCTCGGTGTCGGCACCCCAGGCCCGCGAGGTCGACGCGCTCAAGCAGGAGTTGCTGCGGGTGCGTTTTCAGGAACAGGTCCGCGATGAGCGGCGCCGGACCAGCAGGAGCACGTCCAACGTCGGATCAGTCGCCGGTTTGAAGCCTTGGCGGGAGGTCGTGACGCCGCACCACGACGTCGCTAGCGGCCAATACCAACAAGCGGAATTCGCCGCCGATTTGTGGCAGGTCTACCTGAAGGAGGGGACGGATGAGTACCGCGATCCGGTGGAGTTCTTTCGCCGCACCTTCCTTACCGACAGCCTGAAGCAGTTGCTGACCGGAGCCGTACAGCGTCTGTCTGGATCGGGAGCCGACCCGGTCGTGAATCTCCAGACCAACTTCGGCGGCGGCAAGACCCACTCGATGCTCGCGCTCTACCACCTGTTCTCCGGCGTGCGTGCGTCCGGGTTGGCCGACATCGACGAAGTGCTGAAAGACGCGGGCACGAGCGAGCTGCCTTCGGTACGTCGCGTCGTGCTGGTCGGCAATCGGATCTCGCCCGGCAATCCCGTCACGAAGCCGGACGGCACTGCGGTGCGGACCCTCTGGGGTGAGCTGGCGTGGCAGCTCGGTGGCGCCGAGGCATTCGCACGTGTCGCTGCGGACGACGAGAAAGCGACCAACCCTGGCGACGTATTGCGTGAGCTTCTGATTGAGCACGGCCCGTGTCTGGTGCTGATCGACGAGTGGGTCGCCTACGCGCGACAACTCCACGACGATGAGGACGATCTGCCGGCCGGCAGCTTCGAGACCCAGTTCACCTTTGCGCAGACACTCACCGAGTCGGCGAGATTGGCCGGCAACTGCCTGCTGGTCATCAGCCTGCCCGCCTCGGATACCGGTGACTCGCCGCACGCCCAAGCGGACGACGCCGAGGTGGGCGGCCAGCGAGGACGCGAGGCGTTGACGCGGTTACGCAACGTCATCGACCGCGTGGCGGCTCCTTGGCGGCCCGCAACAGTCGACGAGAGTTTCGAGATCGTTCGGCGGCGCCTGTTCCAGCCGTTCAACGACGCTGAGCAGTTCAAGGCGCGCGACGTGGTGGCACGGGGCTTTTCCGAGTTCTATCGCTCGCAGCAGCAGGAGTTCCCCTCCGAGTGCCGGGAGGCCGACTACGAGCAGCGGCTCAAGGCGGCCTATCCGATCCATCCCGAAACCTTCGAACGGCTGCACACCGACTGGTCGGCATTGGCCAAGTTTCAACGCACCCGCGGCGTGCTGCGGCTGATGGCCGCGGTGATCCACCATCAGTGGGAGCAGGGGAACCGCAGTCCTCTCATCCTGCCAGGGGATCTTGCGCTGGACGACGGGCGCGTGCAGGCGGAGTTGACGAGGTACCTGGATGACAACTGGTCTCCGATTATCGAACGGGACGTCGACGGCGCGGACTCGCTTCCCCTTCGGATCGACAACGAGCAGCCCAATTTGGGCAAGTTCGCGGCCAGTCGCCGGGTGGCGCGGGCGATCTTCCTGGGCTCCGCGCCGACCATCGGGGCCGCGCATCGGGGCATCGAGGATCGCCGCGTCAAGCTCGGCTGCGTCATGCCGGGCGAAGCGCCGGCCGTGTTCGGGGACGCGCTACGGCGGCTGGCGACGGCCGCGACCTACCTGTACGAGGACAACGCCCGTTACTGGTACGCGACTCAGCCCACCGTCACCAAGCTGGCGGAGGACCGCGCCGAGCAGATGCGCCGCAATTCCGACCGCATCGAGCAGGAGATCGGCACGCGCATGCGGGCGGATCTGAGGGAAATCGGCGAGTTCAGCAGGGTGCATGCATGGCCGCACTCCGGCCATGACGTGCCGGACGATCCCGACGCCCGGTTGGTCGTGCTGGGGATCGAGCACCCCTACGGCAAGGGAGGGGAGAGCGCGGCGGAGAAGCAGGCGCTGGCGATCCTGGAGTCGCGCGGCACCACTCCTCGCATCCATCGCAACACGCTGGTGTTCCTTGCCGCCGACGCGACGCGTCTGCAGGAGCTCGACGAGGCGGTGCGCCGCTTCCTGGCGTGGGAGTCGATCGTCGCCGAGAGCGACCAGCTCAACTTGGCGCCCCAGCAGGTGCGGCAGGCGGAGACGCGGCGCGACACGGCCGCGGCCGAGGCCGCGTCACGGATCCCGGAGACCTACCGCTGGCTGCTGGTGCCGACGCAGAACACACCGCAGGACCCGGTCACGTGGGACGCGTTGAACGTCACGGGCACGGAGGCGCTGGCCGTACGCGCGGCCCGCAAGCTCAAGGGTCAGGAGGGACTTGTCACCTCCTATTCCTCGACGCTGCTGCGCATGGAGCTGGACCGCGTCCCACTCTGGCGGGGTGAGTACGTCGCCATCGCGCAACTGGTAGAGGACTACGCCCGCTATCCGTACCTGCCAAGGCTCAGGGATCCGCAGGTTCTGTTGGGGAGTATCCGCGACGGCTTGAATCTCCTCACCTGGGTGCAGGACACGTTCGCGTATGCCGACAGCTTCGACGAGGAAGCGGGCCGCTATCGCGGCTTGCGTGCCGGGGAAGGGATCGAGCTCCGCGACGCAAGTGCACCGGGAGTCCTCGTCAAGCCGGCGGTGGCACGGAAGCAGCTCGACGACGAAGTCCCGAAGCCCGACGGAGACGACAAGCCGACGCCCGATCCCGACGGCGGAGACGACCCGGGCCCTGACCCACAGCCGCCTGATCCGACGCCGCCACCGCCACCGCGGCTGAAGCGCTTCCATGGCGCCGTCACCCTGGACGCCGGTCGTGTAGGCCTCGACGCCGGCCAGATCGCCAGCGAGGTGATCGCCCACATGGACGGGCTGGTGGGAGCCAAGGTCACGGTGACGCTGGAGATCGAAGCCGAGCTACCGGACGGCTTCCCCGATCACGTCGTGCGTACCGTCAACGAGAACAGCAGCACGCTCAAGTTCACCGACCACGGCTTCGAGCACGAGTAGGAACGCACACCGCGGCCGGAGCCACTCGGTGGTCAACGGCGAGGCGTTTGCTCTGAGCCTGGACCAGGTCGTCCGGGCCGTCGCGCGTGCGGATCGTCGCCATCATCCTCCGCATCGGCATCGGGACGACGTAGCGGTGATGCGATGCCATCGACATGTTCGGACAGATCGTCGGAGATGCTCTGGCGCATCGGATCGAGGACGAACTCGACGCCTTCCCGTCGCGCCAGTTTTGCTGCGGGTACGAAGTCGCTGTCTCCGGTAACGAGGACTATCGTGTCGGCCTGTTTCTTTAGCGTGATCGAGGCGATGTCAGGCCGATGCGCATGTCGACTCCCTTCTGGCGAAGGCCAAGCGTGACATCACGTTCGTTGAGCCCTCGAAGCGTCGCGATCAATCGTTCTATCGCGACGACCTGATCAGCGGTCACGTCGGGCAGGGGGTCAACCTGCTGTCTTATGGTCTACTCAAGGGCAGGAACCCAGCTCGTTCTCGTCTTGAGCAAGGGTTTCGTGAGCCTCGGAGAGATCCGCCGCGACAGCCTCGGCGCTATCGCGATATTGCTCGTCGACGACCTTGGGAAGCCTCTTGATAAAGAACCCGCCGTCAATGAGCACGGCGATTCGCCGTATGCGCATCTACAACACTTCCAAGAGACAAGATGCCCCAAGTCTTCGGCACACGCTCAGGATAGGCGAGCGGGCGTACTGACTTGGGGCGGATAGAGCCACAACCTAGCTCGTTCGGGCATGGACGTCAACCGACGTACGGAGGGAGGGTGGGGGGCTGCGGCGAATGGACAATCAAACACCGCGGTTCTTGCGGTGATTGCCTTGCGCATGTCGGTGCGGAGGATCATGATCACCGCAGGACGTGCGGGGATCGTGAGCTGGATCCACGAAAGGGGCGAATGGCCGGAGTTCATCTGGGACGACGCGGCGTTGGCTCGGCCGTTGGCGGAAGTGCGCTACAGGCAGGGACGTCACCTCGGAAAGATGGAGGCGTTGGCTATTGACCTCCGGACCGAGGCGAACGTCCTGGCGCTCACCGACGAGGTCGTCCGGTCATCGGCGATCGAGGGCGAGCATCTCGACCCCGTTGAAGTCCGCTCGTCGGTCGCCCGCCAACTTGGCCTCGATGTCGGAGGGCTCCCAATGCCGGGCAGGGAGGTCGAAGGCGTGGTCGCCATGGCGCTGGACGCTACGAGCAACTTCGACCGGCCGCTCACCGCCGAGCGGCTGTTCGGATGGCATGCCGCGTTGTTTCCCACGGGGCGCACCGGGATAACACGCATTACGGTCGGCGCGTGGCGCACCGACAAGGCGGGACCGATGCGGGTCGTGTCGGGACCGATGGGCAAGGAGAGGCTGCACTTCCAGGCGCCCGCGGCGTCGCGGCTCGCCGATGAGATGGATCGGTTCCTGGAGTGGTTCGAGTCCTCGTCGATCGATCCCGTGCTCAAGGCCGGGGTCGCCCACTTCTGGTTCGTGACGATTCATCCTTTCGATGACGGCAACGGGCGCATCGGCCGCGCGATCGCCGAAATGGCGCTGTCACGAGCGGACGGCACCAAGGAGCGCTACTACAGCATGTCATCGGCGATTGAGGCTCGGCGCAAGGAGTACTACCGCCAACTCGAATCCGGCCAGCGAGGTGGCCTCGACATCACGGCGTGGCTCGCCTGGTTCCTGGGCTGCCTCGACCGAACCATCCAGCACGCGGACGAACGACTCGCCTCGGTCCTCTTCAAGGCCAGCCTGTGGCAACGGATCAACGAGGAGCCGGTGAACGAACGCCAGCGCACGATCATCAACCGGCTGCTCGGCGACTTCGAGGGACATTTGACGACGTCGAAGTACGCCAGGATCGCCAAGTGCTCGAACGACACAGCGCTGCGTGACATTCGGGAACTACTCGCTCGCGGAATCATCGTCCGCAACCCCGCGGGAGGCCGCAGCACCAGCTACCGGCTTCAGTTGCCGGCCGCGAAGCCAGACTCGCAGGCGAACGCTGAACGCGGCACGTCGGCTGAGCTTGGCATATCGGACCCCGATGTCGGCGAACTCGAGGGACAGGGGCGACTACGCCGTGATGCGTGAGAGACGGGTCCCCGATCGGTTCCAGCTCGTTCTCGCGGTGCATCTGTTGCTCATGGATCAGGACCGCCTGTTGATGCTGAGGCGGTTCAACACCGGCTGGCAGGATGGCAAGTACAGCGTTGTGGCCGGACACATCGACGGCGGCGAGCCAGCGTCGGCAGCAATGATCCGGGAATCCCGCGAGGAGGCTGGGATCACCATCTCGGCGCACGATCTGGACGTCTGCCACGTCATGCACCGATTGGATCGCGACGGTGGTGGGCGTGAGAGCGTGGAGGTCTTCCTGCTCTGCCGCGAATGGTCGGGAGAGCCGTGGAATCGGGAACCGCACCGGTGTGACGACCTGCGCTGGTTCCCGGTGACCGCGCTCCCGGACAACACGGTGCGCTACGTCCGAGAAGCCATCGCGCTGTCCCTGGCCGGAACGCCGTACTCGGAGTTCGGCTGGTAGAGCCCACCGAACAGAGTTCGAGTCGTCAGGTCCTGTTCTTGGCGCGATCGGCTTCCCTGGTCCCCGACGCCCGCAGATGCGAGATCTTGCTCAAGAGATCGAACCAGAACGGCGCGCCCAGGCTGATCGCCGCCATGGTAAGGAGCCAGCCGACGATCCTCCGAAGGCTGATGCCAGGGAAGGAGTCGGCATAGCCGATTGGGAATGCCCTGAGCGCGGTTCGCTCGTCGACCGCGGTGAGGTCTCCGTTCGTGACCGCCTGCTCGGCGGCGGAGGCGATCGCGGCGCGCAACGCGTCGTCTTGCCAGAGTTGCTCCACCATGCGAATCGAATCCGCGTTGACCGCGAACGTGACGACGGCGGCCACAACGATCAGGCAGTATTTCACCTGCCGCTTGTACCAGCCCGCGACTCGGTCCATCCCGGCGTCGAACCAGTCGGCCAGCCGTTCCCGGAGGTCTTCCACGGTCGGATTTGCCTTGTCCACCAAGCTGATCAGGAGCTCGCGCGTCGGGTTGTTGGCGTCGATCTTGGCGATGAGGGCACGGACGTCTTCGGCGGCAGTGTCGATCGCGTTCTCGTCCGTCTTGTCTCGGGAGATCATGTCGATCAGCGCGGTGCTGAAGATGTCCGGCTTGATGTAGGAGGGCAGCCTCTTCGGCTTGCGCAGGCCCCTGATCAGAGGGTGGTCGTACATCGCTTCCGCGTACTCGTTGCCGATCAGATTCCCGATCCCCTTCCTGAGGTTCCGTGAGCGCAGTCCGAGCAGACTGGAGATGATCTCCTGGATCGAGCTGCAGACCAGGCTCAGGGTAACGTAGAAGAACACCAGGCCCATGGCGACGTCGACGATCGGGCTGTCCAACATCCTCCGCCTTCCTTCGAGACCATCATAGTCACGGCGTGCCACAATGACCTGAACCCATGCAGAAGATCCTGTTTCTTGACGACTGGTGCCTGGAGACGACGCACAACGTGGTGCGGCGGCTCGGGCAGCCGAAGCCGGTGCCGGAGGGCACCTGGTCCGACCCGTACGACCTGGGGAACGCCTACCCCTCGGTCTTCTACGACCAGAACCGCGGCAAGTGGCGGGTGATCTACGGCGGCGCGCCGGACCCGGACGACTTCATCTGCAACGCCCTGTTCGGGGCGATCGGCGATGACGGCGTCCACTGGGAGATCGACCCGGTGGCGGACGATCACACCTCGTGGTCGGGCTCCTTCCCGCACTGCTTGGCGGAGGCCAGGAGGAACGCGGAGAGCGGGCACGTGTACCAGGACCCGCGCGATCCCCGTCATCCGTACAAGGTCCTCTACCTCGACTGGGACTGGCGGAGCGGGGCGGCGACCATGCGAAACCCGGTGGTGGTTTCCGCGGACGGCTACCACTGGCAGGAGCTGCCGGGGGCGCGCTGGGGCGACTGGTCGAGCGACACCTGCCACACCGTGTTCTTCAACAAGCTCACCGGCCGGCACCAGGTGATGTGCCGCGCCAAGGACATCAAGCCGCCGTTCAGCCAGCGCCTGGTGGCGAGCATCGAGACCGAGGACTGGGTGCACTACACCGAGCCGGAGGTCATCGTCCGCCCGGACTCGTGCGACCCGCCGCTGTCACAGCCGTACGGCATGCCGATGTTCCCGTACGGCGACTACTTCATCGGCTTCCTGTGGCTCCTGGTCGGCGACCCGAACGAGACGACCACCAAGGGCGCGGGCCCGGTGTCCAACCACCTCGTCTACAGCATCAACGGGCGCAACATCAACCGCACGTTCCGCGAGCAGTTCGTGGAGCCGGCCGAGCCGGGCGACTTCGGCGGCTTCGGGTTCTATCCCTGCAGCCTGGTGCAACTCCCGGACGAGCTGCGCATCTACTCCAGCGGCGGCCGTACCGACCACGGCGGCAAGGGCCCGATTCCCGCCGGGCAGCACGGTCAAGCCATGTGCCTGCACACCCTTCGGCCGGACGGCTTCATGTACCTGGAAAGCCGCTCCGGCGCCGCGAGAGTTCTGACCAAGGGGTTCGAGCTCACGGAAGCCGGCCTGGCGCTGAACGTCGATGCGCCGATCGGGGAGGTGCGGGCGCAGGTGCACGTGCAGACCGACCGGGATCCGGGCGAACCGCCGGCGGTGCAGGAGGTAGCCGAGGGGTTCTCGGCCGCGGAGTGCCGGCCGTTCACGGGAGACAGCCTGCGCTGGGAGCCGACCTGGAGCAGCGGCCGGACCCTCGACGAGCTGATCGGCCGCACCGTGCGGGTGGAGGTCCTGTTCGAGCGCGGCCGGCTCTACTCGCTCGAGGTCGGCGGCACGTTGCTGCAGTAGCCGGCTGCGCCACGGGGCGGGCAGATGGGTGACGGCATCGGCATCGAGTCCCGCCTGAACCTGCCGGAGCGGTTCCGGTACGAGCGGGTCGTCCGAAAGGCCAAGGACTACCGGGCGGGAGACCGCCGGATCATCGCCGATCTCCGCGGCCCGGGCTGCATCCGCCACTTCTACTGCGTGGGCAGCCGGGGCAGCTCGGGCGGCGACCTGTTCAATCGCAACCGTTCCTTCATCATCCGCTTCTATTGGGACGGCGAGGAGCAGCCGAGCGTCGAGGTGCCGCTGGCGGACCTGTTCGGCGTGCACCACAACGTCTCCTACTACCCGATCAACAGCTTCTACGTGACGGCCAAGGCCGATGCCGGGTTCGGCTGCTACTTTCCCATGCCGTTCGCTCACTCGGCGCGCGTCGAGGTGGAGGCGCTGGAGGACGGCACCTTCATCTACACCCTGGACTGGCACCGCTACCTGGACGGCGGGCTCGAAGAGCCGCTGCGCTTCCACGCGTCGTGGCGGCGCGAGAATCCGGCGCCCGCGTGGGGCGAGGATTTCCTGGTGATGGATGCGCTGGGAAGCGGCTACCTGGCGGGTTTCTCGCTCGGGGTCAGGCTGCGGAGCGACGAACAGCGCTGGTCGCATGCCGGCTCGGAGAATCTGTACCTCGACGGCGAGGCCACGGGCGAGGGGCGCGTCGTGCCCCATTACCTGCGGGCCGGCGGCGGCGAGAACACCTTCGACGCCGGTTTCGGCGGCGTCACGCACGCGCCGGACACCGGGCTGTACAGCGGCATCCCGTACCTGGAGTACCGCGACGCCGGTCCCGCGCTGGCCCGCCACGTGCTCAGCGCCTACCGCTTCTACGTGCACGACCTGCTGCCGTTCCACCGCTCGCTGCACTTCCGCTGGGGCAGCCACTGCAACGACATGTGCGCGACCGCCTACTGGTACCAGACCGAGCCGCACCGGCCGTTCGTGCGCATGGCCTCGGCGGAGCATCTGCGCTACGGCGACTGGGAGCACGAGGTCGAGGTGCCCCGCGGCACCTACGACCTGCTGCTGCAATGTGGGGCATCCGGCGAGGACGCCGTCCCGGCGAGCGAGGACGACGGCACCTGGTCACTCCACCGCGGCGACCAGGCGCTGCACCGCCCGCCGGAGTCGATCGGCTCCGGGATCGTCGCGCCCGCCTGCCACGGCTTCATCGACTTCTCGCACGTGTTCAACGTGCGCAGCACCGGCTCCAACGAGACGTGGCCCTGCGCCGCCGCCGCCGTGGGGCGCCTCACGGTGGAGCGCGACACCGAGGCGACGGTGCATCTGAGCTGGGACGGCGACCTGCGCGTGCGCCTCAACGCCGAGCCGCCGCGCCACCTCGGCCTGCGGGAGACCTACGGCTATCGGGCGGTTCCGGTCACGCTGAGGCGCGGCGCGAACACGCTGGTCATCCACCTGGACAACGCCGAAGACCGGCTCAGTTGGGGCGCCTTCACCTTCTCCTGCCGCGTCGTGAGCGACGACGGCGCGGTCATCGTGCCTGTGGCTTTCGCCTGATCTGCGGCCGTCTGCGGCGACGATCGCAGCGGCGAGAACGCGACGAATGTCACCCAACAAACTTGATTCATTTATTGTTTATTATTATAGTTATTTCATGTCAACGGCATCTCTCACAGAGTCCCGCTCCACCGTCTCCGGCCTCTCCGACGACCAGTTGCTGGAGCAGACCGGCAAGCTTGCTCGCCTTGATCATGAGGTCCAGGTCGTTGTCATCGATCACCTGTGCGAGATCGAGGCACGCAGGCTGTATCTGCGGCGCGGCTACTCCAGTCCGTTCGACTACGTGACACGCGGCCTCGGCTACAGCGCCGGCGCAGCGTGGCGGCGGATCGGCGCCATGAAGCTGTGCGTGCGGATCGACGGAGTGCGCGAGCGGCTGAGGGATGGATCGCTGACACTGGATGCCGCGGCGCAATTGCAGGCCGCCTTCGAGCGGCGGGACCGGAAACGGAAACGGGAACGGGAACGGGCCCGCGAGGCGCGCGACTCGGCCGCGAGCCCGAAGAGGCGGCCGAGCGGCATCGCACTGGCGGGGCCGGCCCGACCGCCGGCGCCGAAGCCGGCGCTGGATCTCTCGGCGCAGAAGGCGCTGGTGCAGGAGGCGGTCGGCAAGAGCACGCGGCAGGTGATGCAGATGCTGGCCGGGGTGGATCCAGCGCTCGTCGCGCCCGCCGAGAGGATGCGGCCGCTGAGCGAGGGCCGCTGGGAGCTGAAGGCCGTGATCGACGAGGAGTGCCAGCGCGGACTGGAGCAACTCAAGGGGCTGCTCTCCCATGTCGACCCGCACATGACGTTTGGGCAGCTCGTCGGACGGCTCGTGCAGGAGGGGCTCGACCGCCATGACCCGGGTCGGCCAAGGCGTGGTCGAAGGACCTCCGGCCGGCCAGCAGGTGCAGAGCAGCCTTCGGCGCCGAAGCGGTCGGCGCCGCCCGCCGAGATCACCGGGGGTTCGCCCGCGCGGGTTCAGTGCGATGGTGATCACCAGGGCGCTTCTTCGACGAACGGATCAGTTCGGCCCGGGCGCGTCGCCACTGCGGCGCCGAAGTCGCAGCGGCGGGACATGGACGCAGGCGCCTTCAGGCCGAAGTGGCATCGGGACTTGGGTCGGCAGGGGCCTTCGGCGGAGAAGCGGCCAGCTCGGCCGGCCGGCGCCACTACTTCGGCGCCGAAATCTCGCGCAACGGGCCGCGCGATTCCGGCGGCGGTGAAGCGGCGGGTTTGGCAGCGAGACGGAGGACGTTGCGGCTACGTCGATCCACGCACCGGCCGCCGCTGTGTGTCGCGACATCTGCTCCAGGTCGATCACGTGTCCCGTACTCGCTGCGCGGCGGTCCGGAGCCCGGGAATCTGAGGCTGCTGTGCGCAGCTCATCACCGCCAGCGCCATGCAGGACGGGCTCCATCTCGGGAGCCTCCGAGTGAAACTGACGGGAACCACCGAGGAAGCGTGTTCCCCGTCGAACGCCGACCCGAGAGTCCGGAATCGCCCTCAATGAAGCGTCGTATGTAGAATACGGCGAGGTAGGAGGCTTGGCACATGTTGAAGCGGATTCACATCAAGGGATACAAGTCCCTCGTCGATGTCGAACTGTGCCTTGAACCGCTCACGGTGCTCATCGGCGCGAATGCATCCGGCAAGAGCAACTTTCTCGACGCCCTTCAGTTGCTGGCCGGACTGGCGACCAGCCGAACGGTGAAGCAGGCGTTCGACCCTCCGTACCGAGGCAAGCCCCTGGAGTCGTTCAACATCGGGAAGGACGGCATCAAGGGGCTGCTCGATCAGGATCGGTTGACGTTCTCCATCGAAGCGGATCTGCAGATCTCCGACGCTGTCGTCGAAGCCGTCGACCGGCAGATCCGGGAGATGCGGCGCCGGCCGCAGGAGTCCCGTTCCGAGGACGCGAGCAAGCGAGTCACGGGAGTCCGCGAGAGAAATCTCCGCTACCGCATCGAGGTGGAGATGCTGCCCAGGACGGGCATTCTGCGGGTAGCTGACGAGTACCTTGCCGCACTGAACAGCGATGGCGAACCGACCGGCAGGCGCAAGCCGTTCATCGAGCGGCAAGGGGAGGAACGCCTTCACCTGCGTCATGAAGGTCAGGCTCACCCGACGTACTACGAACTCTACCTGGACCACACGATTCTCTCGCTGCCGCACTATCCGCCGCACTATCCCCACCTGATTGCCGCGAAGTATGAGCTTGAGCGCTGGCTGTTCTTCTACTTCGAGCCGCGCGAACGCATGCGAGCGGCGAATCCGGTCAAGGACGTGCGGCACATCGGCTTGATGGGGGAGGAGCTGGGCGCGTTCCTCAACACGCTCAAGGCAGTCGACCCAGGGCAATTCGAGACTGTGCAGAGGGCGTTGCACAGCCTGTTGCCGAGTATCGACGGGATCGAGGTCGACGTGACCGATCTCGGCGAGGTGGAGTTGCGCATCGTCGAAGGCGGCATCGCGATGCCCGCCAGCGTGCTTTCGGAAGGCACGCTGCGGATGCTCGGCCTTCTCGCGCTGGCAAGCGCGGAACCGCCCGGATTGGTTGGATTCGAAGAGCCCGAGAACGGAGTCCACCCGCGCCGGATCGAGCTGATCGCCGAGTTGCTCCGAACGCGGCGAAGCCTGGGACAAACCCAGTACATCGTCACGACGCACTCGCCGCTGCTGCCGGACCTGCTTGAAGATGAGTCTCTGTTCGTCGTCCGCCGCCAGAATGGCCACACAGGCATCGCCCCGCTGTCCCAGTGGGGGCCGCTCGCGGAGTGGAGACGGCTGGCGCGAGAGGGCGGAATACGTCAGACGCTCTCCGACGAACACGAGGCGACCTCCGTCTCTGAGCGAATCCTCAGAGGCGACTTCGATGCATGAGATCGCTCTGTTCGTCGAGGATCATGCCCACCGGGTGGTCGTTGGTACGTTGGTTGAACGAGTCGCTCAGGAGATCGACGTGGCCGTACACCTGCAGTGGCGCAGCGCCACCGGGGGCCACGGGGTGGTGGTCCAGCAACTTGAACGGTATCTGCGCGACCTGCGGACCCAGGGCAGCCCCTGGCCGCATCTGATCGTCGTCGCGACCGACGCGAACTGCCAGGGCTTCCGCGAGCGCGTCCGCAGGGTCGATCCGGAGAACCCGCCTGCGCCGGTCGTCCTGGCGGTTCCGGACCCGCATGTCGAACGCTGGCTGCTGCTTGACGGCGCGGCTTTCAAGGCCGTGTTCGGTCAGGGATGCGAGGCTCCCGACCGGAAGTGCAGCCGGAATCGCTACAAGGACCTGCTGGTCGCGGCCATCCGTGATGCCGGCCGCACGACTTACCTCGGCGGAGTCGAGTACGCCGAAGACATCATCCGTCACATGGATCTCGACCGAGCCACTCGGTCGGACGCATCGCTCCGCAGCTTCATCGACGACCTGCGCACCACGTTCCGAGGTTGGAAACAGTGAATACCGACAAGTGCCTGATATGGCCCGATAGTCCAGCAAGTATTGGGAAACATGTAATCCGCGAGAATAACAAGACGCGTATTCTGTGGAAGGTTGATTCTCCTCGATCCGGAGGGTCATATCAGATGTTCGACGACGGAGTCGATCCTCAGTTGCAAATGCAACGGCTTGACGATGCCGAGAGAGCGCGTCTAACGACGCTTCTCGTAGATTCGAGAAATCAAAGTGGTAACGACCGAGCCGAGGTCACTGCCGAGTTGATAGAACGTGCTCGTAGACAGCCGCCACTGTCCGTCGACGAGCGCGCCGAACGGTTGCTCAGGTTCACCGAAAAGAAGGCGAGGCGGATAGGGGAGACCGTGACGCTGACCGTGAGGGGGGACGGAGGATCGTCGCCGGAATTCGCCCTGGCGATGGCGTGGTCCGAGTCGACTGATCTCAGCGAAGTCACCTTTCTTAGAGATTACCTGGATCGGCAGGGCTGGATTGACGGAAACAGTGCGTATCAGTACGCGGTAACTGTGGAGGGACATCGCCGAATTGCCGACGTCAAGAAGAGTGCTGACGCGACTCAGGCGTTCGTGGCGATGTGGTTCGATCACGAGATGAGAGCCGCCTATACAAACGGCATTGAGCCCGCGATTGAGAGCGCCGGGTACAAGCCCATGCGGATCGATCAGAAAGTGGACGCCGTCAAGATCGATGATGAGATCATCGCGGAGATCCGGCGTTCGCGGTTTCTGGTAGCGGACTTCACCCACGGGAAGGCCGGCGCACGCGGTGGCGTCTACTTCGAAGCGGGGTTCGCACTCGGACTTGGGATTCCGGTCATCTATACCTGTCGGGAAGACGCGATCGACTCGATCCACTTCGACACGCGGCAGTACCACCACACGCTTTGGGAAGGGCCGGAGGATCTTCGAGACAAGCTGAAGAAGCGAATCCTAGCACTCATCGGCGAGGGACCAGAAGTCTCCACCGGGAGTCAGGCCACACGTGCGGCGCCGGGGTGACCGGGACCCACTCGCATCCTGCAGGACTGCATGAGAGACTCGGGAACCGGGGAGTGACTCGGTAAGCATGGACGATACTCGCGCGATGTTCCTGCATCTTCTCGCCACGATCGACTATCGGGCGCGGTATGCGCTCAGGGGTGCGCCCGACTCGTTCGGCTCGTTCCGGGCCGGCAACGAGGTGTGGACGCCGGCCGAGCTCGTGCGGCACATGACGAGCGTGCTCGGATATGTGCGTTCGTGCTTCGAGGGAACGGAGCGGCCTCGCATCGACCCGCTGCCGGACCTGGGCGCGGAGATCACGCGGTTCCACGCGATGATCGAGGACGTGGCGCGGCACGTCAGGGCGGGTACGGAACCCAGGGGCATGAGCGGAGAGCAGATGCTGCAGGGGCCGTTCGCCGACGCGCTGACCCATGTCGGACAGCTCGCCATGCTGCGCCGCCTGTCCGGCTCTCCCGTGCAGCGCGGGAGCTTCATCCAGGCTCGCGTGGACCCGGCCGATCTTGGTCCGGACCGGCCCGGACGGCAGCCGGAGGAGTGACGGTCGTGAAACTGCGAGAGAACTGCCTGGGCTTCGAGCTCCACGACGGGGAGCGCTTCGTGGCGCTGTACAGGGCCCGGGAGGAGCTGCCGCGAAACGAGTCGCCCAAGCCCTGCTTCGCGCCGATCCATACTCGCTCCGGAGCCTTGGTTACCCAGTACCGGCCCGCTGACCACGCTTGGCATACCGGGCTGTACTTCGGCTGGGTCCATGCCAACGACGCCAATCTGTGGGGCGGCAACTGGTTCCTGCCGGAGACGGGCACGTACGAGCACGTCCCGAACAGCCACGGCGTGCAGCGCCATGACCGGTTCATCGAACATCGCGGCGTCGCAAACGGAGCCGGGATCACCGAGGAGCTCACGTGGCTGGACGGTAGCGACCAGCCCATCGCCACCGAGCGGCGGGAATACCGATTCCGCGCGCTGGAGAACGGGGCAGGGTACTTCTGGACCATCGAGACTTGGATCACGGCGACCGGGGAGCGGCTGGTGCTGGGAGGGTCGCGGGCGGCGCGCTACAGCGGCCTGGTGCTGCGCATGGGACCGCCGTTCGCTCCGGGCCGGCACCGCAGCAGCGAGGGGCTGGTCGGCCACGAGAACATCATGGGCCAGCGGGCGCGCTGGGTCGCCGCCGCGGGGGCCGACGGGGGTGCGGTGGTGATGATGGACCACCCGGACAACCCCCGGCATCCGGTCACCTGGTTCACGCGCGAGAAGCTGCTCGGGGCCGGCCTGCTGATGGAGGGTGACCTGGAGGTAGACCGCCGGGAGCCGCTGCGGCTGCGGTACGGCTTCGCGATCCTCGATCAGGAGCCGGCGGTGGATGAAGTCGAGGCGGCGTACGCCGCCTATGTCCGGGGGTAGGCCGCCGGCCGGTCAGTCCGTGTCCCGGGCATCGAGCATCAGCGCGCGGCAGACCTCCGCCAGCCGCTCCAGCTCGGCGATAGGCATCGACTCCTGGTCGGTGTGGATGTCCACGTAGCCGACCGAGATCACCACCGTGGGCAGCCCCTTGGCGTTGAGCTCGTTGGCGTCGCTCACGCCGCAGGTGGTGGTGCGCCACGAATCCAGTCCGGCCGCCCGGATCGCCGCCTCGGCGCGCAGCACCGGCGCGTCGTCCTCGCCGAACCGATAGCCCTCCATCGCGTCCAGCGACTCCACGTCGACGGAGCCGCCGAACGCGGCGGCGCCCTGCTGGCAGCACTCCAGCAGAGCGTCGCGGTGCTCGACGAACCGGCTCTGGTCCAGGCTGCGCACCTCCAGGGTCAGCGAGGCGTCGGGCGGGATGATGTTCCTGGCCTCGCCGCCGGTGAGCACCCCCGCGTTGGCGATCGTGTCCCCGTCGATGCGGCCGAGCTGCATGCGCTGAATCGCGCGCGCCGCCATCTGCAGCGCGCTGCGCCCCGCCTCCGGCTCCGTGCCGGCGTGCGCGGCGCGGCCGTGGAAGGTGACCCGCAGCGTGTCCGTCCACGGACTGGCCATGACGATCCCGCCCACCGGCCCGTCGATGTCCGGCACGAAGGCCAGACGCGAGCGCACGGGCGCGACGTCGAACGCCTTGGAGCCGATGTGGCCGACGTCCTCGCCTACCGTGAACAGCACCTCGACCGGCGGATGCGGCGCGCCGGACGCGGCGATCGACTCGACCGCCTCGACGATGGCCGCCACCGCCGCCTTGTCGTCGGCGCCGAGCACGCTGGAGCCGTCGGTATGCACGGCGCCGTCGCGAATCACCGGCTCCATGCCCGGGGTCGGCCGCACCGTGTCGGTGTGCGCGCACAGGAGCACGGGCTCCTCGCCGGCCCGCGTGCCCGACCCCGGCCAGAAGCCAAGGACGTTGCGGTGCGGGTCGGCGTGCAGCCGCAGCCCGGCACGCTCCAGCCTGGGCCGCAGGGCGTCGACGACCGGGTCCTCGTTCGGGTGGTAGCTGTCGATGCGCAGGATGGTCAGGAACGTGTCGAGCAGCCGCCGGGAGTCGATCATGGCCGGCCTGCCTCCCGCGGGCGGGTGTTCTTCACGGCGTACACCAGCATGACCGTGCCGGTCTTCTCGTACGTTCGCCGTTCGATCAGCGTCAACGGGATGGGGTCGGACGGTTCGGCGACGAGCGGAATTCCGCCACCCAGGATCGTCGGCATGACCGCGACCTCGACCGTGTCGACGAATCCCTCGGCGGCGAGGCTGCGGAACAGGGATCCTCCGCCGAACAGCCAGATGTCCTTCCCCGGCTCCTCCCGCAGCGACTGCACCACCTCCTCCCAGTTCTCGCCGACGATGCTCACGTTCGGATGGTCGCTCTGATCCAGGGTTCGCGAGAACACGAAGGTTCGCGAGCCCGGCGACGACTGGGCGCCGGTCACCTCGAAGGTCCGCCGGCCGAGCAGCCAGGTGTCGAACTGGGCGGACAACCTCCCGAAGTCGATCTCGGGGTCCATGACGATCCAGTCGAACTCGTCGTCAGGCCCGGCGATGTACCCGTCCAGGCTGATCGCGCAACAGTATCGAATTCTTCTCAATTTCGATCCCACGATCAGACCTTGCGCGAATCCGTCGCGGAGCGGAAGCTCGAGCACCTGCGCGCCGCCACGTTGCGTCCGCTGGTCCCGTGGAAGTCGTCTGCGAGTGTTGGTACGATTACCCTATCGGAACTCGGCCATGACCACGGAACTGAGAAAAGCGTTCGAGGCGGCGTCTCACCTCCCGGACGCCCAGCAGGACGAGCTGGCATCGGCCATCCTGGAGGAGCTTGCGGCTGACAGGCGCTGGGATGTCGCATTCGAGGAATCGCAATCGGCGCTCGATCTGCTCGCGAACGAGGCGCTCGAAGAGCATCGGTCGGGCAGGACCGAGATTCTCGATCCCAATGAACTTTGACTTCCCGGATCACGCTAAACAGGGGCGGTCCGTTATCGCTATCTGGAGGTGTCAGTCGTCTGCGGAACGTTCGTGGCGCCCGCAATCGCTCCTCGTCCCCCGGCCGCCAGCAGGCAGGCGATCGCCACCACGAACACGGCGGCGATGATCAGGAACGCGGCCGAGAACGATCCGGTGCGGTCATGGATCCAGCCGGCCAGGACCGGCGCGGCGGCCATCGAGCCGGTCGCCGCCACCTGCACGACGCCCTGGATGGCGCCGAACTCCTTCATCCCGAACGCCTCCTGGACGATCAGCACCAGCAGGGCGCCCAGTCCGCCGAAGCCAAGCCCGAACACGAAGATCCCGGACCACATCGCCGGCGCCGATGAGGCCAGCGCCATGATCACCAGCCCCACGGTCTGCAGGGCTACCGACACGACGCAGCAGAGCCGCGCGGTCCAGCGCTCGCTGGCCCTGCCGAAGGCCAGCTTCGAGCCGATGCCCATGGCCGCGATCACCGCCAGCCCGGTGGTGGCCAGGGCCGGCGCGAACCCCTGCTCGGCGAAGTGCTGGCGAAGCTGGGTCAGCACGCCCTGATAGGTGAAGGTGGCGCCGAACAGGCCCCAGAGAATCAGCCAGAACCTCCGCGTGCGCAGCGCCTGCCGCAGGGTGATGCCGCTCTCCATGAGGCGGCGTGACTCCCGGGCGGCGCCGCCGCGGCGAGTGCGGTGCATCTCGCGCGCCACCAGATCCTCGTCTTCGCGGATGATCACCTGCGCCGCCACCGCCAGAGCCAGCAGCAGGATCCCGAAGGCCAGGAAGCCCCATTGCCAGCCGGCGGCGGCGACCAGGGCGGCGGCCAGCGCCGGCATGGTGAGCCCGCCGGCGTTGTTGCCGGAGGTCACCGCGCCCATCACCCGCCCCCGGGTGGCGGGGAACCAGAGCCCCACCAGCTTGCCCGCCGGCATCACCGTGGCACCCGGAAAGCCGGCGTAGACCAGGGCGCTGAACAGGTACCAGTGCCAGAGCGACGTGATCAGCGGCCGCAGCAGGAAGCCGGCGGCGACCAGCAGCAGGGAGATCACCGTCACCGGCCGCGCGCCCCAGCGGTCCATGGCGCGGCCGGCGAAGGGCGCCACCAGTCCGGACACGACCGCGAGCGAGAGCGACAGGTTGAGGGCGGTCTGGCTCCAGCCGAATGCCTCGCGCAGCGGAGCGGCGAACTCGCCGAAGGCGTACTGGCTGGTACCGATGGTGAGCCCCGTCGACAGGAAGGCCACCACCGCGATCGGGTAACCGCGGTACAACGGTGCGCGCTATCCGGAGCGGATCACGCGGTCGAGGTCCGCGCCGGCCAGGGGCAGGTCGACCCAGGCCGAAGCGCGCTCGTGCGACGCGTGCAGCGCCGCGATCACCTCCAGGGTGCGCGCCGCGTCGTCGCCCGAGCCCGCGACCTCGTCCCCGTCGCCGTCGAGCCAGGCGACGATCTCGGTGACGGCCCGGTCCATGGAGCTCAATCCGCCTTCGCCGATCGGCCACGAGTCGCTGCGGCCGTCGGCGTAGTCCACGGTGACGGCGTCCGGCGCGATGGTCGCCTGTCCTTCGGTGCCGCTGAGCAGGAAGCGCATCGGCGTCGCCGCGTAGTCGGGGGCGTCCAGCAGCGCGATCGTGCCGCCGGCCATCCTCAGCATCCCCCAGCCGCCGGGATCGCGGAACTCCGGCCCGCGGCAGTCCTCGCGGCCGGCCAGGTCGAGCAGCCCGGAGACGGCCTCGACCTCCTGTCCGATCACCATGCGCAGCGCGTCGATCGTGTGCGTGCCCACGTTGCCCAGCCGGCCACTGGCCCACTGCACGTAGGCCGAGGTCAGGCGGCCCAGTCCGCCAGCCGCCACGTGCTCGGCCAGCCGCCGGTAGCCCGGCGCGAAACGGCGCTGGTGGTTGACGACCAGGAGCGCCCCCGCCCGTTCGCAAGCGTCGGCGATCCGCCGGCCGGCGGCGACCGTCTGCGCGATCGGCTTCTCGCAGTAGAGGACCTTCACGCCGGCGTCCACGGCGGCCAGCGCCGCCTCCTCGTGCGCCGGCGCATAGGTGGCGATGCTCAGGATGTCCAAGCGCTCGCGGTCGAGCATCTCCTGTAGCTGCTCGTACACGGTGGCGCCCGAGCGCGCCGCGAACCGCTCGCGCCGGCCGGCGTCGCGGCTGCTGCCTGCCACCACGTCGACCCGCTCGTGGCCGGCCAGAGCGGCGAAGTGGGTGCCGTCCATGCCGTCCACCGACTGGCCGATCGCCTCGGCCGACACCTGGTCGGCGCCGCCGATCATGCCCAGACCGGCGATGCCGGCCCGATATTTCTGTCCCTTCACGTGCTCGTGACCTCCTTCACGATGCGATCCTGAGCAGCGGACCGTGGGCTAGCCCTTCAGGGCGCCGCTGACAAGACCGGATTGAATGTGCCGCTGCAGAAACAGATAGAGCACCATGATCGGTACGACCACAAGTGCCAACGTCGCCAATATCAGGTTCCACTGCAACGCATACCGCCCCGCATATTGCACTACCGAGAGCTGCAGTGTCATCAGCTTTGGCTCTTGAAGCAGGAGCAGCGCCAGGATGAAGTCGTTCCAGATCCCCAGGGCGTTGATCATGACGGCCGTCACGGTCACCGACTTGACCAACGGGAACACGACGGAGAAGAAGGTCCGAATCGACCCGGCCCCCTCCATCGAAGCCGCCTCCTCGAGCTCCATCGGGATCTGCACGAAGAACCCTCGATACAGATAGATCGTGAAAGGACACAGCAACGCCGCCGCCACGATGATGAATCCGAACCTCGAACCGAGGAGACCGGCCCATCCGACCACCTGCACGAGCGGTATCATGATCGTCTGAAACGGCAGCATCATCGAAAGGACGAAGAACAGGAGCAGCCACGTCGTCAGACGTGACATCGACCGCGCGATACGATAAGCAGCCATCGCCGAGAACAGGACCACCACTGCGACCCCGCCACAGGTGACGATCACCGTATTCACCAGTGCGCGGAAATAGCGCATGTTCTTCCAGGCAAGAGCGTAGTTCTCGATACTGATCGCTTTGGGAAACGCCAGGAAGGACTGGAACATCTCCGCCTGCGACTTGAACGTGTTGGTCAGAAGAAAGAATATGGGCACGAAGAAGAGCAAGCCGACGACGAGAACCGCCAACTCCAGGCTGCCTCGCTGAATTGCCCTGATCAAGTGTGGATCTCCTTCGATCGCAGGTACTTCAACTGAACGGCGGTCACCACGAGAACCATCACCGCAAACAGGACTGCCTTTGCAGAGCCGGCTCCAAATCGGAATGCCTGCAGTCCGTCCGCGTAGATGTTGTACGCAATGGTGTGACTGGCCTTCCCGGGACCTCCGCCGGTAAGACTGAAGACGATATCGAACACCTTCAGTGATCCCGTCGTAGTGATGAAGAACGACGCTATGAATGCCGGAACAAGAAAGGGGATCGTCAGACGCATGAGCCGCTGAAGCGAGGAAGCGCCATCGATGATCATGGCGGCGCGCAGGTCTTCCGGTATCTCCTGCAGCCCGGCAAGGTAGATGATCATGACGAACCCAACACTTCTCCAGAGCTCCGGTACCAGAACGACCAGCACGATGCCGTCCGACAGGTTCAGGAGCGTCTGTTCCAGGAAGCCGATATGCAATACCCGGCCGACATCGGGAACGATCGTCCGGTACAGAAACCTCCATAGGAAACCGACGACGATCATACTGATGACGTTCGGCATGAATATGAGCGCTCGCGCGACGTTCTTGACGCTGAGCTCCAGGTTCACCAGCAACGCCAGCAACAAGGCGAGCACGTTCGTCCACACCACGGCCAGGAGCGCGAAGGTGAACGTGAACCGGACCGAGCGCAGGAAGTCCTCGTCATAGGTCAGGGCTTCGACGTAGTTCGCGAACCCGATGAACGTGAACGTCTTCTGCAGCCCGTCCCAGTCGGTCAGGGAGTACATGAAGCTCAGGGCTATAGGCAGGAAGAAGAACGCTGTGTACAGGACGAGTATCGGCCCTACGAAGAACACGGTGCTGGCGATGTGTCTCGTTCTTCTGGTGATGGTCATCGCTGGAAGGAACGATCGGAGGCCGGTGGCGGCCGCTGCCGCCACCAACTACTCCGCGCTGCGCAACGGCCCGCGGGAATGCACCTCTACCCCGATCGTTGCGCAGCGCAGGAATCGTGCGTTACTTGAACCAGTTCTCGTAGATGCCGCGTATCGCTTGTTCGGCTGATATTTCTCCAAGAAAATACTGCTGCATGATGGCACTTCCCTCGGCGCGACCGGCCTCGCTCATGAGCACCTGCGACCACGGAACGATGGCGCCGGCTTCCTTGTATCGGAGAACATCTTCCGCGGCGGGCAACAGCGGCACGTCGACGTCCGTGACGACGGGAATCTCCCTGAACAGCTCGCTGTACTTCGTGTTGCCTTCAACGGAGGTGAGCCAGTCAAGAAACCCGATGGCTTCGTCCCGATGCTCTGTCTGTGCCCCGACGCCCAGGCTCACACCGATGTTCGCCGACAGCCTGGCATCTTCGGGATTCTCCGAATAGGGAACGGCCGCGTAGCGCATGTTCACGTCGGGGTTCAGTCCCAGTACGTGGTTGAGTGCCCACGTGCCCATTTGAATCATGGCCACCTGCTCGGTTGCGAAGTGGTTGATGAAGGTGCCGTAGTCGCTGCCTTGCGATTCATCGAGCGAGTTGGCGAACTGCAGGTCGAGGGCCTTCATGGCCACCAAGTGCTCTTCAAGCAGGATGTCCCCGGTCGCACCATCATTCGCGAACTGAAAGACATCCGGTTGGACGGACGCGATAGCCGTGTAGAACATCTGTCCGTGAGTCCAGGCTTCCAGTCCCGCTACGCTGAAGGGCGTGAACCCGGCCGCACGCAGCTTGTCGACGGCGTCTTCGAGTCCGCTGATCGTCCGGGGGAACTCATCGATGCCGGCCTGGTCGAACATGTCCCTGTTGTACATGATCCCCATGGCTGCGAAATTGGTCGGCACGCCGTAGATGTTTCCGTCAGGGGCGGTCATTTGCGGAAGGACGGCTTCGTCGAAGTGACCGATGAGGGGCAGACCTTTCAGGTTCACCATGTGCCCTGCCTTCCCCAGATCATAGAGACCCTGGTACTCTCCCATGACGATATCCGGCATGGTGTTCGATGCGATCCTGGCGGTCAGACTACCGAAGAAGTCCGCCGCAGGAATGATCGTCTCAACGGTGACATTCGGATGCAGTTCCTTGTACGCATCGGTCAATGCCTGGAACTCGGCCGGCCGGGCATCGTAGACATATATGACCATTTCGACCGGTGCAGACTCGGCGTCCGGGGCCGCAAAGACCGTAAACGGAAGCATGGTACATGCAAAGAGCAATACGAAGAACAATAGAGTTCTCTTGGCGATCGACATCGATAAGTCCTCCTATCGGGCAGTCACGGTTTGGATTTCTGGAGATGGTCCCAATTTCTGGACGCCTCATTGGGCAGGTTAAGGTGTAGTCGGCTGGCTTGTCAACCTGCCCGTCGCTCGGGTAGTGTCGCAGGCATGGATCGCTCCCTCGGTCGGTATAGATGACACGACGAACCTCAATTCATGCAGTCCCTGCCACCGAAGTCGCGTTGAAGACGGGGATGTGGGCCACGCGCGTGGCCGTCAACGCGGAGCGGACCGTCCCCTATTGCCTGTCGCGTTGCGAGGACACCGGCCGCCTGCGCAACTTCGATGCTGCAGCCGCGGGGGACCGATCGCTGTTCGAAGGCCTGCACTTCAACGACTCCGACGTCTTCAAGACGCTGGAGGGAGTCGCCACGGTCCTCGCGCAGACACGGGATCCGGACCTGGAGCGCCAGGCGGACGAGCTGATCGCGCGGATCGCCGCGGCGCAGGAACCCGACGGCTACCTGTACACGATTCGGACCTCCGGGGCGCACGTCGGGAGTGAGTCCGCGGGCCCCGCGCGCTGGTCGAACCTGCGACAGGGCCACGAGCTGTACAACGTCGGACATCTCTACGAGGCGGCGATCGCGTATGCCGATGCGACGGGCAAGGACAACCTCCTGGCGGTGGCGACCAAGAGCGCCGACTTCGTGGCCGATACTTTCGGTCCGGACGCGCTGGTCGGCGTGCCGGGCCACGAGGAGATCGAGCTCGGCTTGATGCGGCTGGCGCGCAAGACGGGGAGGAGCCGGTACGCGGAGCTTGCCCGCTTCTTCCTCGACGCCAGGGGCAGCGCCGGGAGGGTCGGCTCCGCCGGCCCCGATGGCAGCGGCCCCACCGACAACGCTGCCTACTCGCAAGACCACCTCCCGGTGCTGGAGCAGACCGAGGCGGTGGGCCACGCGGTCCGCGCCGTGTACCTGTACATCGCCATGACTGAAACCGCGCTCGGCGCGAACGGCGGGTCGGACGCTGACTCTGACGAGTACGCCGCGGCGGTGCTGCGCCTGTGGCACGACATCGTGGGACGAAAGCTC
>JAPPNY010000072.1 GCA_028818385.1 Spirochaetaceae bacterium | reverse complement strand
GGCTCCGGGAGCGCGGGCTCGTGGTCGTGTCCGACCACGACCGCGGCGCGATGCTGCCGTTCGGCGACGAGCCGAACGACAGCCGGTGGCACCCGACGGCCGAGGCCGACTGCAAGGGGTTCAAGGTGGAGGGCAGCCAGCACGGACCGCGAGCGTTCCTCGCCCTTCGACATCGCCGGTTCCCTGTGCTGCCGGTCGAGCAGATCGCGGATCATCCCAGCTGCGAAGCCGGCCGGTCAGAGCCGGCACGGGGACGGCTAGCTCCCGGTTGGCGACTCGGCACCGAGGATGGGGCCGCATTATGGGCTACACTGGTCCCCCATGATGATCGCCGTGTCATCGAGGCGAAACACGGCCGAGAGGAGGAGGTATGGTGGACCCGATCAGACGCAAGCTGCTGAAGACTGGCGCCGCTGCGGCGGCAATGGCCGCTACGCCGGGGGCGCTGTTCGCGCGGCAGGGCGGCAATGACGATGGCGGACGCTTCTACGAAAGGGGGAATGTCCGCATCCGCTATGAGGAGACAGGGTCGGGCTTCCCGCTGTTGCTCATCTCGGGCGGGGGGCTGAACGGCTCGACGATCGAGGGCATCCGGCGCCGCAATCCCTTCAACACGATCGAGGCGTTCAGCGGAGAGTTCCGCTGTATCTACGCGGACTTGCGCCACGCAGCCGGGCAGTCCACTGGCCCGCTCGAGGTCGACCGGCCGTGGGATGCCTACACCGACGACCAACTCGGCCTGATGGATCACCTGGGGATCGACAGGTTCATGGTGCTCGGTTTCTGCATTGCGGGACCCTTCATCTGGAACCTCATCAAGCGGGCGCCGGATCGCGTGGTCGCGGCCGTGCCGGCGCAGCCGGTCGGGTTCCGCCCGGAGTTGCCGAACGCCATGTATGAGAGTCAGAGCAACTCGTGGGGTGCAGAAGTGGTCGAGCGGGACCCCGACATCACGACGCAAATGGCCGACCAATTCCTGAACCGACTGTTCCGCACTGACCCTGACTTCGTGTTCACGGTGACGCGGGACTTCGTGAGGCAGTGTCAGACGCCGGTTCTCGTCCTGCCGGACGATACCCCGGGACATTCGTACGATGCCGCGATCGAGAGCGCGATGCTGGCGCCAAACGGACAGCTGAGCATGTACCCCTGGAAAGACACCCCGGAGAAGATTCCGCTGGCGGTGCGCCACGTTCGCAGCTTCCTGCGGTCGTATCGGCCAGCCTAGCCCGCCAATCGTCGCCTGACGGCTCCGCTCGGCGCCCAACCCACCCTGCAGGAGTCCGCGCCGTTCTACGGCGCAGACTCCTAGCGACGAAAGTCGAGCACTTCCTGTTCGACCCAGCGGAGCGTGGCCGGATGCCGTACGCCGGACGAGTTGGGACCGACGCTTGACGCTCCCGCGCCTCCTATACCGAGACGAGGGGGGAAGCCGCTGAACAGAGGCCGATGTCGGAGTCGGCTGCGTCACGATTTCGCGTCCGCGCCCGCAGCAGCCACCGCGACCGCCGAACGACTGTCAGCTTGGCGTGAGCGATCTCCGTCGCATCTGCGGGTAGCGACCCGGCAGCGATAGTACGAATACAGCGAAAAACCCCCGCATTCATTGGGGTTTCCGTTAGGGTTAGGACGCGCCGGGTACGCCCACGATTCCACCCACGCGGGATCGCGGCCCACGGCCGCCGTGGCCGTGGTCACCGAGGCTCCGGGGGGCGTGCGAGCCGGGCGGGTCACGTCAGAATGTCAATGGCAGCGCGAACACGAAAATGTTGTTGCCGCTGCTGGGCCGCAGCTCCGGCGTCATCGCGCTCCAGCGCGAGGCGTTGCCGCCGGTGCCGGTGCCGGCGACCACGTACTGGCGCCCGTCGACGGCGTAGGTCACGGGGAAGCCGCTCACCGGCGACCCGAGGTTGATCTCCCACAGCACCTCGCCGGTCTCGTCGTCGAGGGCCTTGAAGCGGCCGTTGACGTCGCCCACGAAGACGAGGCCACCGGCCGTCGCGGCCAGCGACATGGTGGCGGACCGCTGCTCGTGGGTCCAGGCGACGGCGCCGGTCTCGGCCGAGATGGCCCAGACCGCGCCGAGCTGGTCGGTTCCGGGGGCCAGCTCGTTCCGCATGCTGAGGCTGTAGAGCGACCGGCCGCCGTCGTCGAGGGGGGCCATGCGCGCGCAGGCGTTGCGCAGTGGCATGTACATGGTGTTGGTCCGCGGGCTGTAGGCGCCCGCCTCCCAGTCCTTGC
>JAPPNY010000169.1 GCA_028818385.1 Spirochaetaceae bacterium | reverse complement strand
ACACGGGACGGCCTGGGGTCGCGGCGCGTGACGGTCCGGCTCACCAAGGGGGCGCGGACCCGCGCGCAGGAGGAGGCCGTCGCCGGCCGCCTGGTGCTGCTGGCGCTGGCGGCGGCCGCCGGCGTCGATCCGGCGGCCGTGCCGCCGTGGCCGGAGCCGGAGCCGCTGCAGGTCTCCGTCGACGCCGGCTCGGAGTTGGCGGCGCTCCTCGGCGCGGGGGCGTCGGCGGTGTGCCGGGAGACGGACGGCAGCGTGCTGCCCGATCCGCCGGGGGACCGGCGGTCGCGGGTCGGGGCGCTCCTGTCCGGGGCCTTCAATCCCGTGCACGACGGCCACCGCGGGCTGGCGGCGGCGGCGGCGGCGTTCCTGCGGCTGCCGGTGTCGTACGAGCTGCCGGTGGTGAACGCCGACAAGTCGCCGCTCGACGCGGGCGAGGCGCACCGCCGCGCGGCACAGTTCCTGGGACGCGCGGAGCTGTGGCTGACCCGCGCGGCGCTCTACGCGGACAAGGCGGCGCTGTTCCCGGGCGCGGTGTTCGTGGTCGGGGCCGATACGGCCGAGCGAGTGCTGCAGCCGCGCTTCTACGGGGGCGAGCGGCAGATGATGGATGCGGTGGCGGCCATCGGAGCGACCGGCTGCCGTTTCCTGGTGGCGGCCCGCCCGCTTCCGTCCGGGCTGCTGACCCTCGGTCGGCTGCGCGTGCCGGATGCGCTGCGCCCGCTGTTCTTCGAGCTGCCGGCCGACAAGTTCTGCCTGGAGCGCTCGTCCACCGGCATCAGGGACGAGCTGGCAGCGCGGACGCGCGGTTCCGAAGCCGTTTAGATGGGATTGCCCGGATGTTTACGACCGTGGCGGACCATACTGTCGCGGATGGGCGATGTCTGAGAGCAAGATCGTAGATACCGGCAAGGTCAAGGCGTACCGTCCGCCCGGCCAGCGGCGGCAGTGGCGCCTGGTGCTGCTTGTCGGTGCTCTGGTGGTGGGGCTCGCGGTCGCGGCCTACCTGGTGCTCGGACCGCGGCAGGAGCTGTATACGTTACGTTCCTACAACGTGGACGAGGTGACCCGTGGCCGCCTGGTGCAGACCACGCAGGCCAGTGGCACGGTGGTCTTCCCGGTGCAGATGACGCTGCTGAGCCCGGAGGCGGGATCGGCGGCGGCGCTGTACGTACAGGAGGGCGACCGCGTGGAGCCGGGCCAGCTCCTGGCGGAGCTCGCCGCCACCGATCTGGTGGAAGCGCTGGAGGACCTGCGCGCCGATCTGGCTGACGCGGAACGGTCGCTGACCAAGCAGCGGCTGCAGAGCCGCATCGACCTGGAGCGCAAGCAGCGCCAGATCGACGACCTGGGGCAGGAGATCGAAGAGGCGGCCGAAGAGCGGGACGAGGTGAAGTCGATGGTCGCCGCCGAAGTGTCACCCCCGAGCGACCTGGAGGCCGCGGAGCGCACCCTGCAGGGGCTGATCGACAACCGCGACGAACAGGTCCTGCAACTCGCCGAGGATCGGGAGATCGCGGTGCTGGAGGACCAGGTATCGCTTGCGTCGATCGACGCGTTGCAGGTCGAAATCCGCCGCCAGCAGGACAAGATCGCTTCGATGGCGGTCACCGCTCCCATGAGCGGCGAGGTACTGAGCGTGGAAGCAGCGCTCGGTATCACCGGCAGCGCCGTCAGCGACAACCAGGAGTTGTTCACGATCGCCGACCCGGACAGCGCGGTGATCGAGCTGGAGGTGCTGGAGCAGTACGCGGGAGCTCTGCAGCTCGGCCAGCCGGTGGAGCTGGGCATCGGCGCGGTCGGGCTGACGGGGTGGGTGACCTCCGTCGGCCGGGTGGCGCAGCAGTCCCCGGACGGCCTGGGCGCCACGGTGCTGGTGCGCGTGCAGCCCGATCCCGAAGCGGGGCCGTTGCTGTCGGGCGCCACCGCCGTGGGCGTGCTGGAGGTCGGCGTGACCGAGGACGCGCTGCTGCTGCCGCGCGGCCCGTACCTGACCACCGGCAGCCAGCGCTACCTGTACCGGATCGAAGGGGAGCGCGCCGCCAAGATCGCCGTCACCTTCGGCCAGGTGGAAGGCAACCTGGTGGAGGTGCTGACCGGGGTGCAGGCCGGCGACCGGATAATCGTGAGCGGTTACCAGAATTTCATCGAGCATGACATCGTCGTGCTGGAAGGGAGCGACGCATGATACGACTGGAGAAGATCGGCAAGAGCTACGACCTGGGCGAGGTGGAGGTGAAGGCGCTGACCGACGTCACCCTGCAGATCGAGCGCGGCGAATACATCTCCGTGATGGGGCCGTCCGGCTCGGGCAAGTCGACCTTCATGCACATCGTCGGCCTGCTCGACGTGCCGAGCGAGGGCAGCTACTTCCTGGAGGACGTGGAGATCACGCAGCTCCCGGACAAGGAGCAGGCGCGCATCCGCAACCGCCACTTCGGCTTCATCTTCCAGAGCTTCAACCTGTTCAGCGAGCTGTCGGCCATCGAGAACGTGATGCTGCCGATGGGCTACGCCGGCATGGGGCGCGGCGAGCGGCGCACGCGCGCGGCCGAGCTGCTGGAGGAGGTGGGCCTGAGCGAGCGCATGTACCACCTGCCGACCATGATGTCGGGCGGCGAGCAGCAGCGCGTGGCCATCGCCCGCTCGCTCGCCCTGAAGCCGGACCTGATCCTGGCCGACGAGCCCACCGGCAACCTTCCGAGCGACCGCGGGGAGGAGATCATGCAGATCCTGGAGAGTCTCAATCGGGAAGGCGTCACGATCGTCATGGTCACGCACGACGACGACCTGGGCCGGCGTGCCCGCCGCTGCATCCGCGTGCGCGACGGCCGCGTCGCCCAGGACGGGGAGGCGGCCGCATGAATTACCGCGAAGACCTGCGCATGAGCGTGCGCTCGGTGGTGGGCCGGCCGGCCGAGTCGCTGCTGCTGTCGCTGGGCGTGGCGCTGGCGGTGGGGGCGACCGCCGCCGGCATCGCGCTGGCCGGACGCACCGCCGAGCAATCGAACGAACTCCTGTCGTCGCCGCGATATCGGGAGATCGTCGTCGCCGCCCGCGAGGACGCAGACGAGATGGACCTGCCCGCGCAGGTGCAGACCTCGACGGAGGTGAGCATTCTCACCGCCGCCGACCTGGAGGCGCGCTCGGTCACGCAGGCGATCGGGTACGCCTATCTGGCCAACCGTACCGGCTTCTGGTTCGGAGACAGCGGCTTCGGCCAGCGTGGCGGAGGGCAGAACCAGGGCCAGGGATCGCAGGGCCAAGGTACGCAGACGCAGGGTACGGACCCCGGGCAACAGAGCCAGGCCGGACAGGGCAACCAGGCCGGACAGGGCAACCAGGCCGCGGGTGGCCAATTTCAGCGCGGACAGGGCGGTCAGGCAGCTCAGCAGGGTCAGGGCGGCCAGTTCCAGCGCCAGGGGTGGCCAGGCCCAAGGCGGTCAGGCCGCGCAGCGCGGCCAGCTCCAGCGACAGCCCGGACAGGGTCAGCAGGCGCAAGCGGGCCAGAGGGTCAACAAGCCCAGGGTCAGCAAGCTCAGGGTCAGCAAGCCCAGGGTCAACAGGCCGACGCCGGCACCGCAGCGAGTCCGGCCTGGCAGCCCGTTGCGCCGCCCGAGGGACCGCAACCCCAGATCGAGTTCGTGGAAGGCTGGGAGGTCACCCCCGAGTTCTTCAAGGCCTGGGGCCTGGCGGCAGCCGAGGGGGACGTGTTCCAGGCGGCCGACCTCGACCGGGGCGAGCCGCTGCTGGTGCTCGGCTCCACGCTGGGCGCCACGCTGTTCGAAGACGGCGAATCGGTGGGCCGCCAGGTCCTCTCGCGCAACCAGCTCTATCGCATCATCGGCGTGCTGGAGCCCAGCGGCACCGAGGTGGACAGCCTGGCCTTCGCGCCCGCGGTCATCGCCGCTGAGCAGTTCCAGGGGTTCCGGGGCCGCTTCCGGGCTCTGCGCACCAACCTGCGGTTCATGGTCGACGATCCCGACCAGTTGGAGGAGGCGCGGGCACAGCTCGCCAACTGGTTCGACTCCACGCACGGCGTGGGCGCGGTGGCGATCAGCGTCCCGCGTGAGGAGGCGGAGGCGACCGCCGACCGCAACGGCCGGCTGGCCACGGTCATCCTGTTCCTGGCGCTGTCGGCGCTGCTGATCGCGGCGGTCAACGTCACCAACATCTTCTTCAGCCGCGCCGTCCGCAAACGGCGCACGGTGGGCATCCTCAAGGCGGTCGGAGCGAGCATCCGCCAGGTCTTCACCGTCTTCTTCCTGGAGGCGATGGCGATCGGTGCCGTCGGCGCGGCCGTCGGGCTGGGACTGTCTGCGCTGCTGTCGCGCCTGATGGAAGAGACCATCGGCTTCGGAGCGCTGCAGATCGGCCTGATCGTCGTCGGCGTGCTGGTGTCGTGGGGAATCGTCGCGGTCTTCAACGTGGTGCCGGCGTCGGCGGCGGCGCGGGTGCCTGCCGCCGAAGCGATCCGCTACGAGTAGGTAAGGAGTCGAGGAGGAGTCATGCGTACCATCCGCTCCGTACTGACCAGCCTGACGCGTTCGCCGGTCAAGTCGATCGTGACGCTGTCCACGGTCGGCCTGGGCGTCGGCGTGCTGATCTTCGCGCTGTCGATCAGCGGCGCGTTCAGCCGGCTGGTGTCCGAGCAGCTCGAAAAGGAAGGCCTGGTGGTGATGGTCGCCAACGTCGAGATCGACGAGGACGGCGAGCTGCAGGCGATACGGCCTCCGCAGTTCGACGGCAACGTGATCGACGCGCTGCGCACCGGCGTGTCCGGAGCCGCGTCGGCCAGCCCCGTCGCGTTCGTCCCGTGGACGGAGTTCCTGGTCGGCGGCAAGCAGTACCGGTTCCGCAGCGTCGTTGGCGTGAACGAGGACTACCTCGACGTGATGGGCCTGGAGGTGGTCGCCGGCTCCGCCTTCACGGCGGAAGACGTCGCGCAGGGGGTTCGCGAGGCGATGGTTTCGGAAACCATGGCCGAGGTGCTGTTCGGCTCGCCGGTGGATGCGCTCGGCCAGGTCATCCAGCCGCCGGCGGCGACGCAGGGACAGGGACAGGCCGGCCAGCGCCGGCGCTTCACGCCGCCCACCTACACGGTGCGTGGGGTCTTCGGCGACCCGAGCGAGATCCAGCGGCGCGCGTACGGGGTGGGCGACATGATCGTGCCGTCGACCTCGGCGTTTCCGAGCAACGTCAACTCGGCCATGCTGGAGCGGTTCCTGAACTCCCGGATCTCGCTGCGCGTGCAAGGCAGTGGTCTGGCGACCATCGAGAGCCAGGTGCGCGAGGCGCTTGCCCAGCAGTACGGCGACGACGTGAAGGCCGAGGTGTGGGAAGGGCGCCCGGACGGCGGCACCGCCGCCCTCGAAGAGGCGCGTGCCACGGTGGCCACCTTCTCGCTGGTGGTGAACCTGCTCGGCTTCGTACTGCTGGTGACCGGCTGCATCGGCATCCTCAGCATCATGCTGGTGGAGGTGCTCGGCCGCACGCGTGAGATCGCCGTGGAACGGGCCGTGGGCGCATCGCGCGGCGTGATTGCGCGCGAGTTCTTCGCCCGCTCGCTGATCATGGTGAGCGCGGCGGCACTGATCGGCGTGGCGCTGAGCCTGCTGCTGTCGGGTCCGCTCACCGAACTGGTGGTGCCGATCTTCCGCGGCACCACGCAGGCGGAGCTGGGCGGCAGCGTGATCAGTCTGACGGCGATCCTGATCGGCGTGGGCTCGGCGATCGGCGTCGGCGGGCTGTTCGGGGTGCTGCCGGTGTTCTCCGCGCTACGCGTCCCGATCGCGGAGGGAATGCGCGAGGGCTGAGGAAGGCGACGGTTTCGGGGCGCTACTCGCCCGGTGGGCGCGGCATGCTCAGCGTCTGCCAGTCGGCCGTACGCGTGCGTGCCAGATCGACGATCTGGCCGACGTGGTAGTTGGTGTGGGTCACCGCGCGCAGCAGCGCCTGCAGCACGGTGTGCGGTTCACCGCGGATCGTTATCGTCCGGTGCAGATCGGCGGGACCCAGCTCCGCCAGCGCGCGCTCCAGGCACGCCCAGCCGGCCTGCCACTTGGCCGTGACCGCCGCCTGGTCGGTCACGTCGTTGCGGAATTCGGAGTCGCGGTCGCGGTCCGGCTTCTCCCCGTCGGTGGTAAGGAAGTCCGTGAAGCGGGAGCGCAGGTTGCCACCCAGGTGGCGCATGAGCATGGAGACGCTGTTGCCGCGCTCGTCGGGCCGCCAGGACAGGTCTCCGGCCGGCATCTGTGCGACCGCCCGCTCGGCATACTCGCGCGCCTTGGCGAACTCGACAGTGACGAAGCGAAGGAATTCGGTCCCGGTGTCCATGAGTCGATATGCTTGCATGCGAGGACCGACGCGCCAACGTGGATCAGAACCCGACCGCCGGCGAGCAGCGCTGGGACCCGGAACGCTATCGCCGCTGGGCACCCTACGTACCCGAGCTGGGCCGCGGCGTGCTCGATCTGCTCGATCCGCGCCCCGGCGAACGGGTGCTCGACCTGGGCTGCGGCGACGGGGAGCTCACCGAGCAGCTCGCCGCGCGCGGCTGCCGGGTGCTGGGCGTCGACCGCAGCGCCGAGTTCGTCGCGGCGGCGCGGCCGCGCGGGCTGTCCGCGCTGCAGGCCGACGCGCGCCACCTGGCCGGACCGGAGCTGGCGGTGGGGAGCTTCGACGCCGTGTTCTCCAACGCCGTGCTGCACTGGATACCGGAGGCGGCGGCGGTCATCGCCGGCGTCCGGCGCCTGCTCCGCCCCGGCGGCCGGTTCGTGGCCGAGTTCGGCGGAGCCGGCAACATCGCCGCGGTCCGGGACGCCTTCCACGAAGCCCTGCGCCGCCGCGGCATCGACGCGGCCGCCCGTGATCCCTGGTACTTCCCCACGGACGGCGAGTACCGGCGCCTCTTGGAGGCACACGGGTTCGAGGTCACCGGCATCCGGCTGTTCCCGCGCCCCACGACGGTGCCGGGCACGCTCACCGAGTGGATGCACACCTTCGCGGCGGCGTTCCTGGACCCGCTGGACCAGGAGGCGCGGCAGCAGGTCGAGGAGGAGGTCTCAGCCGCCGCCGCTCCCGCGTTGCGCGGCGTCGACGGCGCCTGGACGGTCGACTACGTGAGGCTGCGTTTTCGTGCCGTCCGGCGCTGACCGGTCAGCCGCGCACGCGGCTCATGTACTCCGCGGCGCCCGCCTGCAGCCAGCCGCCGACGCCGGTCAGCACGAAGCGGACCCCCTGGTCGATGTAGGAGGCGACGTCCGCGGTGGAGGTCAGGGTGCCGGCGGTGCGCCCCGCCGCCACGATGCGGCGGAGGGAGTCGTCGATCTTCGCCTGCACGTCGGGGTGCCCGTGGTTGCCGATGTGGCCCATCGAGGACGCGAAGTCCGAGGGCGCCACGAAGAACACGTCGATGTGGTCGACCTCCAGGATCTCGTCCAGGTTGCCGTGGGCGACGATGTCCTCGATCAGGACGATCAGGCAGGTCTCCTCGTTGCCGCGCGCGGTGTAGTCGGCCACCCCGTGGTACTGCCGGCTGCCGTACAGCCCGCGGGCGCCGGCGGGCGCGAACTTGCCGCCCTGCACGACGTTCTCGGCCTCGGCGCGGGTGTTCACGTGCGGGACCACGACCGCCTGGGCGCCGCGGTCCAGGGTGCGGTAGATCAGCCCCTGGTGATTGTCGTTGACGCGCACCACGGAGGTCAGGCCCCAGATGTCGCAGGCGCGGGTGAGGTTGCCCAGCTCGGCGGCGTCGACCGGCCCGTGCTCTCCTTCCAGCCAGATCCCGTCGACCCCGGTCGCCTCCGCGATCGCCCCGAACGTGTCGATGTCGTCGGGATGGGTGATGCCCGACACCACGGTGGCCACCTCCCCGGCGGCCAGCCGGTGCTTGATGCGGTTCTTGCGCAGTTCCATGCCGCGACGGTAGCACGCGCGGCGGCCCGCTTCAGTCCGCCGTGAGGTCGGCGGACGTGGTGGTGTTGCGCTCGATGTAGTCCCAGTCGTAGCTGACGCCCAGGCCCGGTCCGTCGGGAACGGGCACGCAGCCGTCGGCGCCGACCGCGTCGGGCTGGTCTGAGTACCCGTCGTACACCGGCGGGACCAGGTTGCGCATGCCGGGACCCATCAGCGCCAGCTCGTAGAGGTGGGTGTTGCGCAGCGCCGAGACCACCGCCCGGTGGGCGGGTCCGCAGGCGTGCACCTGCAGGTCGAGCCCGAACGCCTCGCTGAGGTGGGCGATCTTCATCACGCCGGTGATGCCCAGGTCGTACTCGGGATCGGCGTGGATCATGTCGCAGCCGCCGGCCACCAGGAACGCCGCTTTCTGCTCCAGCGTGCGCACGTGCTCGGTGACCAGCAGCGGCGTCGACAGTCG
Source organism: Spirochaetaceae bacterium (assembly GCA_028818385.1). Next base: position 16,746 of record JAPPNY010000169.1, on the reverse strand, counting down.
CTCGCGCAGGCGGCGGTGTCCCTCCGCGGCGATGCCGGTGTCGCGGTACGGGTCCTCATACCAGAAGCAGCCGATCTCGTCGCAGACGCGACCGACCGCCAGCGCGTCGTTCCAGGTGCGGAGCTGGCAGGCCGGGTCCAGCATGATGCGCAAGCCGTCGCCGACGCGGGCGCGCACCGCGCGCAGGTTGTCCGTCTCGCGCGCCACGTCGCCGTCGTTCCAGCCGTGGATCTTGAATCCCGCGAAGCCGGCCGCCTGGCACTCGGCGGCGAAGTCCGCGAACGCCTGCGGGCTGTTCAGACCGCCGGGCCCCAGTTGGCCGTGATAGGTGCTGGCGTAGGTCGGCAGCCGCTCGCGGAAGCCGCCCAGCAGCCGCGACACCGACGTGCCCAGCCGCTTGCCGGCCAGGTCCCAGAGGGCGATGTCCAGCACGCCCTGCCCCATGTGGTCATAGGCGCGCAGCTCACGCTTCAGGTCGTCGTAGATCTCCTCGCGCCGGTCCGGGTCCCGCCCGATCAGCAGCGGCGCCAGCATCTGGGCCTGCGCAAGCGAGGCGGGCGTGCCCACCCAGTGCGTGACGTATTCGCCGCTGGCGCCATCGTCGGTGCTGACGCGCACCGCGAAGCGGCGGGCGGTGTGGGTGGCGCCTTTGACGTAGGCCATGTTGCCGACGCCGGCCGTGGCCTGCTCCAACCCGATGTCGGGAACGTCGAACGAGAACTCGCGAATCTGAATGCGATCGATCCGGCTCACAGGAACCTCCGGGAAACCTGACAGTCGCCCCGATCATAGCGGTTCCGCATCTATGCGTGGTCCTTGCCGGTTTCGGTCATCAAGTTGCGCAGCGCGGGCAGCAGCTCCGGCACGGCGTCGCGGATGATGCTCCATATAACGCTGTCGCTGATGGACAGGTAACCATGAGCCAACCGGTTTCGTGTGCCGATGATCGCGTGCCAGGGAACTTCCGGGTGCGCGTCTCGTACATCGCCCGGAATGTGCGTAGCGGCTTCGCCGATCAGCTCCAGGTTGCGCAGTGTTGCGTCATACGTGCGCTGGTCGGCGACGAGCGCTTCCTGGTCCAGCCCGGCTGTGTACGATAGGACCTTCTCAGCGAATCCTATCATGTCTTGGATGTAGAAACGCCACTCACGAACTTGGTCGTCACACACTGACGGCATCCCGCTCCACGTACGGCCGTAGCTCGCTACGTATGTCACTCTTAGTCGCCAAGTCTACCGGTCGTCCGAAGAGGTCCTCCAGGTAAGCCTGCGCTCCGAAGTAACGCTGCCAATCAGGAGGTGAGTCGAATCTCACCAGGATATCGACGTCACTGGTCTCCGCAGCATGGTCGCGAGCATAGGAACCAAATAGAGCCACCTCTTCTACACCGAAGCGCTCCTTCAGGTGCGCCTTGTGCGTGCGGAGCAGTGCTACCACGCGTGCTCTATTCAAGGTCCTCAAGGTGACTGCCTGAAACGGGGCAAGTCGTTGCCGTACTCTATTGATGTGTGACTCATGGATTCAGACAAACACTGAGCGAGCCACCAGTCCTCCGTGGCTCTCATGTGTCCCGGCTCGTTTCGTGGCATTGTACGTCTACGGCTGGGACGTGCTCAACTGCCCGGTAGACAAGGTGGCGTGCCGCGTTTCAAGAGTGCACGATGCGTTCGGCCACCGTCGAGGAGTACCACCGCCCGGCTCAACCGGGGCTGTCGATCTCAGCGTGCGCCGTCTTCACCGGCCCTGCACGGTAGAAGAGGTGGCGGCCGAAGCGGCATTCTCGCGGTCTCACTGCCAGCGCATGTTCCGGGTCATGACCGGCGACTCGATCACCGATCCAGCGGTGCAGCCGCCAAGGTAGGTATAGCCCGGGCGAGGAGCGCGTTGAGATCGACTCCCCGAGTGGAGACATCAGCATGGAAGGAGATACCACCATGGAAGTTCGCATCGAAACCCTCGACGACATCGAGATCGTCCGCGTTCGCCATGTCGGTCCCTACGGCGAGGTGGGACCGTGCTTCGAGCGTCTGTTCGAGTGGGTGGCAACCATCGGCGCCCGGCCCGGCCGTGTGCTCGGCATCTACCACGACGACCCCAGCGTCGTCGCGCCGGAGCGCCTGCGCGCAGACGCGTGCGTCGAGGTTCGCACCGACGCGTCGCCGCCCCCCGGAGTCATCATCGACACGATCGCGGCCGGCCGCTACGCGGTGTACACCCATCGCGGCCCGTACGACGGTCTTCCGGAAGCGTACAAGCTCCTGTACGGGATGTGGCTGCCGCAGAGCGGCGAAGAGGTCGGCGACCGGCCTTGCCTGGAGATGTATCACAACTCTCCCGTGGATACCGCCCCTGCGCAGTTGGTGACCGACGTGTGCTTGCCTCTGCGAGCCACGCCGAACGGCTGATATTGACGGTCGAGGTGCGCTCGGCCGTCTCAGGACCGGGGTCGCTCGCGTGCCAGGTCGGTCAGCCGCACGCGGTCGGGCTTGCCGAGGGGGGTGAGGGCGTCCGCCGGCAGCGGATGGTAGCGGACGGGGTGCTTGTAGCGAGGCAGCCGCTCGGCGAGCAGGGCGTGCAACTCGTCTTCCGGCGGGAGGCCTCGTGATTCGATGAACGCCACCGGGCGGTGGCCGAACTCGGGGTCGGGGGCGGGCACCACCACGGCGAGCGCCACCGCCGGGTGGGCGCCGAGCACCTCCTCGATCTCCTGGGGATGGATGTTTTCGCCGCCCGAGATGAACATGCCGTCGGCGCGGCCGGTGATGGTCAGGACGCCGTCTTCGAGGCGTCCGCCGTCGCCGGTCGCGAACCAGCCGCCGGATGCGAGTGGCGGCGGTTCGATGCCGTCGGGGCGCAGGTAGCCGGCGAATTGCGTCTCGCCGCCGACCTCTACCTGGCCGTCGTGGATGCGCAGTCGCCGGTGCGGCAGCACACGGCCGCTCGCGCCGGGTGGCAGTTCGGTGCCGGGGGCGGCGGTGGCGACCTGCGATGCCATCTCGGTCGAGCCGTACGTGGGCAGCACCGGGACGCCGGCCGCCCGCGCGCGCTCGAGGAGCGCCGGGGATGCCGCCTGGCCGCCGACCAGCACGCTGCGCAGGGCGGCGCGCCGGTCCTCGGGCAGCTCGATCAGCCGCTGGAGCTGGGCCGGCACCACGGAGAGCCGGGTCGCCCGTGGCAGCAGCGCCAGCGAGTCGTCCGTGCCCCGATCGTCCTGGCGAAAGGAGCCGGAGCGGGCGATGAGGGCGGTCGCCCCGGCGAGCAGGCAGCGGAACAGGATCGACAGCCCGGCCACGTGGCTCATGGGCAGCGCCACCAGCCAGCGGTCGTCGCGCTCGACCGGCAGGTTGGCGGCCGAGCCGATGGCGCTGTACAGGTGGTTGGCCAGCGTGTGGACCACCGCCCGCGGGTTGCCGGTGCTGCCGGAGGTCAGCAGCGCGGTGGCCGGCCCGTTCGGGTCGACCGGGTCCGCGGCGCCCCCGCTTGGCAGGTCGAGGTCGGCGGCGGTGAACGGCGGGCCGCTGCGGAGCTCCGTGCCCAGCTCGCGCACGCGCTGCACCGGCAGCAGCGGGCTCAGGATCAGCGGCAGCAGGCCCGCGGACCACACGCCGTACAGGAACGAGGCCAGCACGGCGCTGTTCTCGGCCTGCACGGTGAGCCGCAAGCCGGGAGTCAGGCCGTAGGCGCGGAACCGTTCCACCCATCCGCCGGCCGCGTCGGCCAGCCGGCGGTAGCTCAGCCCCTCGCCGGGAGGATGCTCGGCACCGGCCAGCGCGACCGCATCCCCGTAGGAGCGGAGCAGCTCGACCAAGTCGATCTGCCCGGACTTCAGGCGATCGACCATCCGATGGAGAACAGCAGGGCGTGGATGAGCATGGCGCGGGCGGTGCCGGCCAGGGCGTGGTTGAGATCGGGGGGCCGGCTGTCGGGACGCAGCACGATCAGGACCCACGGCATCGCCGCGATGAGCGTCATCAGGGGCAGCGCTCCGGCCCAGCGGCCGGTGGCGATCGCCAGCACGGTAGGCACCACGGCGGCGCCAACGATGCAGCCCAGGTATTCGGCGCGCGCGAAGCCGGCGCCGAAGCGGACCGCCAGGGTGCGCTTGCCGGCGGCGCGGTCGGTTTCGATGTCGCGCAGGTTGTTGACGGTCAGGATCGCCGCCGCTAGCAGGCCGGGGCCGGCGCCGGCGACGATCGCCTCGACCGGCCACGCGCCCGCATGCAGGAAGTAGGTGGCGGCGACGGCGACCGGCCCGAAGAATACGAACGCCATCACGTCGCCGAATCCCAGGTAGCCGAGCGGGCGCGGGCCGCCGGTATAGGCGAGCGCGGCGGCGACCGAGGCGGCCAGCACCACCAGGATCGGCCAGCCGCCCACGATGGCGGCGATCATGCCGATCACGCCCGCCGCCGCGAACACCACGGCGATGCCGCGGCGCAGCTCTTCCGGCTCGAGCAGGCCGGCCTGCGCCACCCGCCGCGGCCCGACCCGGTCGGCGGTGTCGGCGCCGCGCGCGTGGTCGGCGTGGTCGTTGTGCAGGTTGGTGCCGATCTGGATGGAGAGCGCCCCGAGGAGCGCCAGCACCGCGGCCGCCCAGGCGAAGGCGTCGTCGGCAGCCGCCATCACCGAGCCGATCAGGACCGGCGCCGCGGCGGCCGGCAGCGTGCGCGGCCGCGCCGCCTCCAGCCAGATCGCGGTCGCCCCAAAAACCGTCGCCTTCGGCTTCGCTTTTTGGCCCATCCCCACCTCCCTACGACTCCGCAGGATATGCCGCTGGCGCGGCAGATCCTACGGACTCGCAGGCGCTCTTCTGCTTCACCCCGGCGGCGTCAGGGACGGCGCGGGAACCCGGAGAAGTCCGGTTGCCGCTTCTGCACGAAGGCGTCCCGGCCTTCCTGCGCCTCCTCGGTCTGGTAGAAGAGCATGGTCGCGGCGCCGGCCAGCTCCTGCAGCCCGGCCTGGCCGTCGCAGTCGGCGTTGAACGCCGCCTTCAGGCAGCGGATGGCGGTGGGCGAGTGGCGGAGGATCTGCCGGCACCAGCTCACGGTCTCCGTCTCCAGGTCGGCCAGCGGCACCACCGCGTTGACCAGGCCCATCGACAGCGCCTCTTGCGCGTCGTACTGCTTGCACAGGTACCAGATCTCCCGCGCCCTCTTCTGGCCGACGATGCGCGCCAGGTAGCTGGCGCCGAAGCCGCCGTCGAACGATCCGACGCGCGGGCCGGTCTGTCCGAACACGGCGTTGTCGGCGGCGATCGTCAGGTCGCACATGACGTGCAGGACGTGGCCGCCGCCGATCGCGAAGCCGGCCACCATGGCGACGATGGGGAGCGGACAGCGCCGCATCTGCCGCTGGAACTCCAGCACGTTGAGGCGGTCGACCCCCTCCTCGTCCTGGTAGCCGGCGTGGCCGCGCACCTTCTGGTCGCCGCCGGAGCAGAACGCCAGCTCGCCCGCGCCGGTCAGGATGACCACGCCGATGCTGCTGTCGTTGGTGGCGTCGCGCAGCGCGTCCATCATCTCTTCCACGGTCAGCGGCGTGAAAGCGTTGCGCACGTGCGGGCGGTTGATGGTGATCTTGGCGATCCCGCTGGCCTTGTGGAACAGGATCTCGCGGTACGATCCGCAGGCTGTCCAGTCGATCTGACTCATGTACTCCGGAGCTCCTCGTCGAGGAAGGTTGATGCCTGTGTAGCAAATTCGGCCGGCTTTTCACAGAGCACGGCGTGGCCGCAGTCCGTGAGGAGGCGAGCGCGGATCGCGTCGTTCCGTTCCTCCATCCGCGCGGTGATGCTCACGTAGCGGTCGTCGAGCGTGCCGGCCACGACCAGGGTGGGCTGCCGGAGGCGAGGCAGCTCGTCCCAGAGCGGCGGCAGCGCGCCGGTGCCCAGGTGGGTCAGCGTGGCCGCCCAGGCGCGGCGGTCGATCCGCAGGCGGCGTGCCAGCATGGCCTGGTAGCACGGATGCGAGCGCACCCGGGCGAAGATCGGCTGGGCGTACCAGTCGTCCAGGAAGCCACGCAGCGCATCGCCGCCGTCAAGCCCGCGCAGGCGCGCGGCCAGGCAGGCGTCGCCGCGTCGCCGCTCGGCCCGCCCCGTCGCGGTGGGAATGCCGGGGGAGCCGCAGGCCAGCACGCCGGCCCGGTAGCGGTTCGGGTCGCGCAGCAGTAGGTGCAGCGCCAGCCGGGCGCCCATCGAGTAGCCGATCAACACCGCCGGACCCGGGACCGCCCGGCGGATCGCCGTCTCCAGCGAGGCGAGGGTCGGATGCTCGACCAGTGGCGGCGCCACGCACTGCAGCCGTCCGGCAAGCCGGTCGATGACCGGTTGCCAGTCGGCGGGCTCGCCCAGAAAGCCGTGCAGCAGCACCGCCGTCGGCGACGACTCCTCGCTCACTCTTCGAGTGAGGTTCGCTCCGCTCACCCGCCCGTCCGCGCCCGCGCTTCGATGGCGTCGCCGACCTCGGCGCCGAGCCTCCGGTGCAGGGCCAGGTTCTGTTCGCGGTCGGTGGTCACTTCGATGAGCGCCGGACGTCCGGCGGCAAAGCAGCTACCAAGGGCCTCGCGTGCCGCCGCGCGCGTCTCGGGCCGGTGATAGTCCAGGCCGAACATCCGGCAGGCGTGCTCGAACCGGTAGCCGTGCGGAGTGCCGAAGCAGCGCTCGAACACGTCGTCCTGGCCGGCGAGCGCCGGCAGGAAGCTGAAGATGCCGCCGCCGTCGTTGTTGACCACCACCAACACCACCGGCCGCGGCGCGCGGGCCAGCACGGCCAGTGAGCCCAGGTCGTGCAGGACGGCGAGGTCGCCGAGCAGCGCGCCGACCGGCGCCCTGAGGCCCGCAGCGAACCCCGCCGCGGAGGCGATCGCGCCGTCGATCCCGCTTGCGCCGCGGTTGGCCCCGACGGCCAGCGGCGCGGGGCGCGAGGCCGAGTCTTCCGCAAAGGTGTCGAGGTCCCGGACCGGCATGCTGCTGCCCGCGAACGCGCCCCAGCCGGCCGGCAGCAACTCGATCAGGTCGCGGGCGGTCGCCGGCTCGCTGACCGGCTCGGCGTCGAGCGCTGACGCCACCTCGCCTGCCGCAGCCGCGCCCGCCGCGACCAGCCCGGGCGCTCCGTCTCCGGCCGGCTCGCCGGCGCCGAGCTCCGCTTCGAGCGCCGCGCAGAAGCGGTCGGGCGCCGCCTGCACGCGACTGGTGACCACGTGCTCGGGGTCGATGCGGCGCGGGTGCCCGGCGACGTGCACGCAGGCGGCCGGCCGCGCCGCGCCCAGCAGTCCCAGGTACGCCTTGGAGGTGAGCCGGCCTCCGAGGTGCAGCACCACGTCCGGGGCCGGCAGCGCCGTGCTTGCGTGCGCCAGCACGAGGTCGTGATGGCGCACGATCGCGAGCTCCGGACGACCCGGCCACGGGTGGCGCAGGCCGGACTGGATGTCGGCCAGCACCGGCCAGCCCAGCGTCGCGGCCAGAGAGGCGATCATGTGCCGGTCGGTCCCCGCCGGCAGTGGCCCGACCGCAAGCAGACCGGCGGTGGCGCCCCGCAACGCGGTGGCGGTATCCGCCACCGACGCAGGCTCCGGTTCGGCGGGGGCCGCGGAGTAGGTGGTGAAGGGACGTCTACCGGCCGGACGCCCGATGGCCTCCACGCGCCCGTCATCCAGCAGCGGTTCGGAGAACATGCAATTCAGGTGCACGGCGGCCGCCGCCGTACGGGCCCGGTGCATGGCCTGATCGATCATGGTCAGAAGCGCCGCCGGATCGATGCGGTCGTCCGGCACCGGCAGGTCGAAGCGCCATGCTGCGGCGCGGCCGAACAGGTCGGGCTGGTCGATCGTCTGGTTGGCGCCGGTGTCGCGCAGCTCCGGGGGCCGGTCGGCGGTCAACAGAAGCAGCGGCACGCCGCTCAGGCCCGCCTCCACCGCGGCCGGCAGCAGGTTGGCGCCGGCCGTGCCGGAAGTGCAGATTACGGTGGAGGGAACTCCGGAGGCGCGCGCGGCGTTGACGGCCTGGTAGCCGGCGGCACGCTCGTCGATGCAGATCGACACCTCCAGCTCGGCCGAGCGGGCGGCCGCGGCCGCGAGCGGAGCGGAGCGGGCGCCGGGACAGACCCACGCGGCGCGGCAACCGCAGCGGACCAGCTCGTCGATGATCAGCTCGCCCCATAAGCGGTTCCGCATGGGTGCGGTCAGTGGGAACTCAGCCGCCGGGCGTGAAATAGCAGCCGATCTTGGCTTCCAGCTCCGCCCATTCCGCGTCCGGGCAGGAGCCGTTCACCAGCCCGTTGCCGGTGTAGAGCGACACCGACCTGCCGTCGATCAGCGCGGAACGGATGGCCACCGCGAAGGAGGCCTGGTCGTGACCGACCCAGCCCACCGGGGCGGCGTACCAGCCGCGGTCGAACGGCTCGTGCCGGGTCAGGAAACGGCGCGCGGCTTCAGCCGGCTCTCCCCCCACAGCCGGTGTGGGATGCAAGGCGTCCACCAGGTTGGCGATGCCCATGCCGGGGGCCAGTTCGCCCGAAAGACGACTCATCAGGTGCTGGAGGGCGGGCAGACTCAGCACGGTGGTTTCTCCGGCGGCGGTATTCGTGCACAGACCGGTGAGTGCGCGGGCGATCGCGTCGTGCACGATGCGGTGCTCCAGCACGTCCTTGGCCGACGCCGCCAGCTCCCGCCGCAAGCGATCGTCGTCCTTCGGAGAAGCGCCACGGCGACGGGTGCCGGCAATCGCCTCCGTACGCACGGTGCGTCCGGACAGTGAGAAGAGCCGTTCTGGAGTGACGCTGACGAAGGCCGTGCCGGGCCGGGGCTGCACCACGAAGCGGAACGAGCGGTCGTCCGACCGGCTCATGGCGGCCAGCAGCGCCGCGGGGGTGACCGGCGCGGCCGCGGTCGCGCCGGTGCGGCGAGCCACGACCACCTTGCTCAGAGGTTCGGCGGGATCGTCGATGGCGGCAAGCGCCGTGCGCACCAGCGTCGCCCAGCCCCCGCGGTCGGGCTCATCGGCGTCGCGGCGCAGGCGGACCGATCCAGCCGGTTCCGAGACCGTTGCCGGCGTTCGCTGCAGGTCTGCCAGCAACGCCGGCAGGCCATCGCGCTCTGCGGCGCGGAAGTTGCAGGCCAGCAGCTTCCTGCCGTCGCGCCTGACGGCCTCGAAGCGGGGCACCACGAACCGGTAGGCGCCGAGTGTCCGCCACTCGGGAGCGGCGGGCGCCTGCGGGTCGAAGCGCGTGCCTCCGTAGAAGCGGACGCCTTCGTCGGCGGCTTCCAGGCGAGCGGCGATGCGCTCCATCCAGACCGCTGCCCCGGGTGCCGTGTTGCCGGCGATCTCGGTCAGGATGCCGGCGGCTGCGATCTCTTCGCGGCCGTCGCGGTCGGCCCAGAAGCACAATTCCCCTTCCGGGCGGCCGGCCAGCCACGCCAGCGGCTGGACCTCGGCGGCCACCTCGACGCGGCGGATGCTGCCGTCGCCGCGGCTGGAAGGAGTCTGGCCGTTACCGGTCGCGGTGTGCGGCAGAGGCGGGGAAGCGACGTCGCTCATGCGCTGGCCGTCAGTATAGCGCGGCCGGGCGGCATCATGACTTGCGTGCCAGGTACAGCGTCGCGACCCCGAACGTGAGGGGTCGGGTGGTGACTTCCGGAAAGCCGGCCTGCCGCAGCATGGTGACGAAGCGCGTGCCGAACGGGAACGTTTCCACCGATGCGTTGAGGTAGCGGTAGGCTTGCCCGTCCCCGGAGACGAGCCGGCCGATGGCCGGCAGCACGTGGCGGAAGTAGGTCAGGTAGAGCGCGCGCAACCGCGGAGACTCGGGAAGCGAGAACTCCAGCACCGCCAAGGTGCCGCCGCGGGCGAGCACGCGGCGCATCTCGGTCAGCGCGCGCGGACGGTCGTCCATGTTGCGGATGCCGAACGCGACCGTGACCGCATCGAAGGAATGCTCCTCGAACGGCAGGCGGTGGGCGTCGCCCAGCGTGAGCTTCGCGGCGCAGCCGGCCCGCGCCAGCTTGTCGCGGGCGATATGGAGCATGTCCGGGGCCAGGTCGACGCCCACGGTGCGGGTCAGGCGGGGCAGGCGCCGGTCGATCGCCAGCAGCAGGTCGCCGGTGCCGGTTGCCACGTCCAGGACGCTGCGGATGCGGCGGGCGGCCAGCGCGCGGGCGACGCAGTCGCGCCAGCGCACGTCCGAGCGCAGCGACAGCAGGCGGTTGAGACGATCGTAGGTCGGAGCGATGCGGTCGAACATCGCACCGACCTCGCTGGTCCCGGGCACCATGGATTTCAATATGCGGTAGCCGGCGCATGCCGACAACCGGTCAGCTTCACCGGAACGTCACCACCGGATCCAGTTGCAGACGGTCGCCGAGGTCGTCTGCCACCCAGAGCGCTGCGGTCGCCGTCGCCCTGGAGTAGATGATCCAGGACGACGCCGAGCGCAACGAGGCGCTGCCAGTGCTTGGCCACGACATCCGTGCGCGCCTGTCCATGCCGCGTCGGATTTCGTGAATCGGGAGCAGGCACTCTCTCGGTCGCCCGCATCACGATCGAGGCGGCCCGCACCGGGGGAGCGAATCGAACGTCGCCCGAAAGTGACCTGGCGCATCTGATCCGGCCGCTCGTCGAACGGGACCACGATACGCGCAGGGGAAGGGTGTCGTCGTCTTCGCGGGTCGACGGTCGACGATACGATGAGAGAGGTCTCAATCGATGCGGTCACCTACGGCGACGCCGATTGCCGATTGGGTAGCCGTAGTGGTTCCAAGAGCAGGGAGTAATGGAGTAATGGCACCGGCTGCCCTGGAAGAGGAGCGCAACCGGTCACGGGTCCTTCACATAGCCCAGCCGGCGATTGTCGATCAAGTGTTCGATCACGAGTGAACCGGTCCGGTATTCTCCCCGAGTTTGTCGATGTCGCGGGGCGAGCGAAACCTATGGCGCGGGTTTGGCGGCTGTGCGGGAGTATACCGTCAACCGCAGTTTGGCATGCGAGAAGCTTCCGGGTCACACTTCATTCGTGCGAATGTACGCTTGGATCAGTTCCGCAATCGCGATATACTGGTCATCGTCGGTGTCGTTCTCGGCCCGTACGACACCGACGAGAGCCGGCTTCAGGATCGTGTCTATAGTGTCGTGATACTCGGTGTTGCCGTCCGGAAACCGATCGGGTGAGGATTCAAGGAGAGCGCTTGCGCGCAAGCAAATGGTCTCGAGCACAAATAGACTTATTCGATCACAGGGTCGCTGTGTTATCAGGTAGCGCCTGCGACAGTCCTTGCCGATCTCCATGAGCAGGTTGTAATTGAATTCTCCTTCTTCAAGTCGTGGCAACCAGCGTTCCGCTATTTCTCTCATTGGCTTCCATCAGTCGTGGGAAATCACCGCTTCTGAACAGACCTATTACGGGAACGTGAAATGTCTCTTGAAGATAGCCGACGCCTCCCTGCTCGCGGTCGATCAATCCCACAATCCCGACGATTTCGTTCTCTGCTTCAATCAGTTTCTCGCACGCAAAGGCTGTCGATCTTCCGGTCGTGAACACGTCATCGACCACCATTATTTTGGTGCCGGCAGGCTGCTCGTTCTCGATGTAGTTGCGCGTACCGTGCTCCTTGCGCTCTTTGCGAACCACGCACCCATTGACCATCGGATGTCCTCGTTGTGCCGCTCGCTGGATAGCAGCCGCAACCAGAAAATCAGCTCCGATCGAGAGCCCTCCTACTGCAGTAGGTGTCTCGGGCAACCCATTCGCTTCTCGAAGGAGTTCTTCTGCGATCATGCACAGTACACCTCCTTTGAGGACCGCGCGTTTGCAGTCGAAGTAGAAACTGGACTCCATTCCCGTACTAAGAGTGAATGGACCTCCAGTCTGAAGAAGACACAGGTCTTCAATCTTGGCACCAAGCTCGGTTCGGGCCTGCTTCAGCACGAAGCCGGCGCCCTCTCTCTCCATTCGTCATCCCCTCCTGTCATGAGAAACACCGACCACGATACGGAATATTGCCATGTCTGACAATGGTGATCAATTGAGTCGTGGCTGGTCTCGGCGTATCGGGGTACTTCCGGATCGTGGCTTGGGCAACGGGCTCGGCCCGCGGAAATGGGCCTCCGACGGCGTACGCGACAGGGGCTGCCGGAGCGTCCCGGGCTGCAGGCGGAATCGAAGCCCGGCCCGCACCAGTATCGAGGCGGCCCGCGCGGTGCGAACCATGGTGTCCGGTCCTGTCCGCGTCTGGCACCGGGCCATAGACACGATAGCCACCAATCATCGACGGCGCCGATGGAAAGCCCACAGTCGTTTCCGGAGCGGCACTCCCACGGCAAGGTCGTCAACCAGATCTCGCTGTGGCGGGGACTAGGCATGCTCCCTGCCGGGGGTCGACGGCGAAGGTCACCGGGGCGCCCGTCGGCGGCAGGAGCTGATCGGCGGCAACCCGGAAGCGGAGTTCTATTCCGGCGATGGTGAGCTGCACGCGCTGAGCGTTGCCGCGGAAAGAGCGGCCCGTCAGTTCGCCGCGCAGCACCCAACGGTCGGCGCTCGAAACCGGCCGCTCGGCAGCGTCCTCCTGGCAGATGGTGATGCCGGTGGGGCGGAGCAGCAGCTTCAGATCCGACACGCCGGCAGCCGCGGGAGCCGGCAGCACCTCCGCCGGCAGCTCGCCGATCGCCGTGCGCAGCACGGGGTGGCCGCGGGCCTGATCCAGGCGGGCGGCGACCAGGTTGTCCAGGCCCAGGAAACGGGCCACGTACTCGCTGCCCGGTTCCCGGTAGATCTCCTGCGGCGTGCCGATGCGGGCGATGCGGCGCGGCTGCATGACCGCGACGCGGTCGGCGACCGCCAGTGCCTCCTCCACGTCGTGGGTGACGTAAATCGCCGGCAGGTCCAGTTCCTCCAGGATCGCGCCCAAGTCCTCCGCCAGCCGGTCGCGCAGGTTGCGGTCCAGGGCGGCCAGCGGTTCGTCCAGCATGAGCAGACGGGGGTCCGGCGCCAACGCGCGCGCCAGCGCCACGCGCTGCCGCTCTCCTCCGGACAGGGTGGTGACGTCCCGGTCGCGCAGGTGCTCCAGGCCGACCAGCGCCAGCACGTCGGCCACCCGCTCGCGCAGGCGCGCGGCCGGCGTGCGGCGGAGGCGCAGGCCGAAGGCGACGTTCTCGAACACGTTCAGGTGCGGGAACAGGGCGTAGTCCTGGAACACCATCCCGAACCCGCGCGCCTCGGCCGGCGTGCCGGTCAGCTCCCGTCCGTGCCACAGGATCGCGCCCTCGTGCGGCTCCAGCCCGGCGACCAGTGCCAGCAGCGTGCTCTTGCCGCAGCCGCTCGGGCCGAGCAGCGCGAGCGTTTCGCCGCGGCGCACCTGGAGGTCGACGCCGTCCAGGGCCAGCGTCTCGCCGTAGCGCTTGCTCACGCCGCGCAGCTCCAGATCGACCGTCATCGCGTGCCTCAGAAGCTCGACACGCGCGCCACCCGTAGCCGCTCGATCGCGGTGACCACCACCGCGGTCACCAGCATGAGGATGGTCGCCAGCGCCAGGGCCTGGCCCAGGTTGAGGGCGCCCGGCCGGCCGAGCAGGCGGAAGATCGCCAGCGGGATGGTCGGCAGATCGCCGCGTGCGACGATCGCCGTGGCCCCGAACTCGCCCAGCGAGATCGAGAACGCGAACGCCGCCGCCACGCCCATCGCCCGCGCGACGATGGGCAGCTCCACGCGGCGCGCCACCTGAGCGCGGGCGGCGCCCAGCACGCGCGCGGCCTGGATCAGGCGCGGCTCGACGGTGGCGAGCGCCGGCGCCAGGCTGCGCACCACGAACGGCAGCGCCACCAGCGCGTGCGCGATCGGGATCAGCAGTGGCGAGGCGCGCAGGTCCAGCGGCGGCCGGTTCAGCGCGACGATGAAGCCCAGCCCCAGCGTGACCGCCGAGGTGCCCAGCGGCAGCATCAGCAGCGGGTCGAACAGCCGCGAGGAGCGCGCTGCGCCGTGCCGGCCGAGCGCCCAGGCGGCCGGCGTCCCGACGGCGAGTGCGATCACCGTGGCCGCCGCCGCGAAGGCCAGGGAGTTGCGCACGGCGGTGAGCGCGCTGCCGTGAAAGGCGCCCTGCCGGCTCTCCACGCCCAGTTGCCGGTAGAACGCCAGCGTCGGCCCCTCCGCGCCCGAGACGGAGCGCGTGGCCAGCGCAGCCAGCGGCGCGAGCTGGAAGAAGGCGATGCCCAGCAACACGGACGCCGCCACGGCGCGCGCCCGGCTGCCGCGCAGGGAGCGTTCGTTCTCGCGCGGTGCACGCAGCGGCAGAGGTCGGGTCACGCGCCGCATCAGCCGCGTGTAGGCGATGCCGAGCGCCAGCGTGATCGCGATCTGCACGAGGGAGAGCGAAGCGGCCACCGGCAGGTCGAACAGGCTGATGGCCTGGTAGTAGATCTCCACCTCGATCGTCGCGAAGCGCGGCCCGCCCAGGATCAGGATCACCCCGAACGAGGTGAAGCAGAAGATGAACACCAGCACCGCCGCCGCCGCAACGGGGGCGGCCAGCAACGGCAGGCTGACGCGCAGCCAGCGCTGCGCGGCGCCGGCGCCGAGGGTGCGGGCCGCATCCCACAGGCGGCGGTCGATGCGCGACCAGTAATCGCCCACCAGCCGCAGCACGATCGAGGTGTTGTAGAACACGTGCGCGACCAGGATGGCGCCGAGCGTACGCGTGAAGCGCAGCGGCGGCATGCCTGCCGACTCCAGCGCCGCGTTGATCCAGCCGCGCGAGCCGAGCAGTGCGTCGAAGGCGGCCGCCACCACCAGGGTGGGCAGCACGAACGGGATCGCCGTCAGCGCCCGGAACAGCGTCTTGCCCGCGAACCGGTAGCGCGCCACCAGCCATGCGCCGGGCAGCCCGACCAGGAGCGTCAGCGCCGTGGAGGCCGCCGCCTGCCCGAGCGTGAACAGCACCACCCGCCCGGTCGCTGGCGCCGTCAGCGCGCGCAGCAGGCCGTCGGCCTCGCGGCCGAAGCTGGCCGCGACGATCCCGGCCATCGGCCAGGCGTAGAACAGCGCCAGGAAGGCGAGCGGCCCGGCCCAGAGCAGGGCCGCTCGCCGAAGCGGAGCGCCGCTCCGGAGCATGGAATCGTTCAGCGCAGCACGGCCTCGGTCCACTCGCGGATCCAGCGCTCGCGATGCTCGGCGATCTGCGCGGGATCGAGCAGCGCCGGCTCGTCAGGGACGGCCAGATAGTCCACGAACTCCTTCTGCAGCACGGCGTCGCGATTGACCGGGAACACGAACATGTTCAGCGGCAGGTCCTCCTGGAACGTCCGCGACAGCATGAAGTCCACCCAGAGCTCGGCAAGGTCGCGGTTCTCGGCGCCGGCCAGGATGCCGACGAACTCGATCTGCCGGAAGCACGACAGTGGTCCGGTGACCGCGGCGGTGGGAGGTTCGTCCATCGGCGATTCCGCGTACAGCACCTCGAACGGCGGACTGGAACCGTAGGAGACGACGATCGGGCGCGGACCCTGTCCGGCGGAGCCCGTGAACTCCGTGAAGTAGGCGGTCTCCCAGTCGTTGACCACCAGAACGTCGTTGGCCACCAGCGACCGCCAGTAGTCCAGGTAGCCGGGATCGCCGTAGCGGGCCACGGTAGCCATCAGGAAGGACAGTCCGGGCGAGGAAGTGGCCGGGTTCTGGACCACGGTGAGCCCGCGGTAAGCCGGGTCGATCAGGTCGTCCAGGTCCTTCGGTGGCGGCGGTCCGTCCTCTCCGAACGACGCCACGTGGTAATTCAGGCAGACGTCACCGTAGTCCACCGGCAGGGCCCGGTGCGACGCATCGATCTGGAACTCCTCGGGCACGGACGCCAGCATCCGGGAGCGGTACGGCTCCAGGATGTCCTCGTCCAGCGCGCGGCTCAGGAAGGTGTTGTCGATCCCGTAGATCACGTCGGCCAGGGGCTTGCCGCGCGCCAGGATCGCCTTGTTCAGGGCGGTGCCGGTGTCGCCTGCCTCCAGGATGCGGACGCGCACGCCGTGCCGGCTCTCGAACGCGGCCAGGACCTCTTCCGAGGCGGCGAACGAGTCGTGCGTCATCACGGTCACGGTGCGGCGCCACTCGGACGTCTCGGCGTCCGGGCCAGCGAATGCCGCGAGGGGCGCGACGACGAGGACTCCGGTTGCGATCAGGCGGGCGAGCCGCCCGCCGAATGCGGTGCGATTCATGCGAAACCTCCTCCATCATCGGGGTTCCGCGACGTGAATCGCGTCTGAGAGATCCATCCCTCCGCCGGCATTACCCGGATCAGGTGGTGCGAGTCGAGGGCTGCTGCGCCCTCCTCTCAGCTCGGCGCTACCGAGCTCCCCGTGACTTCTGTCTGGCCGAAACCATGCCTCGTGCGGCGCGGGTCGTCAAGCAGCCGCGGGGTCACGGGGCCGTCCGCGGCCTGGGCGTGCGCATGGTCACCGGCCGAGCAGGTCGATCTCAGGAGTGATCGGCGATGGCTGCCTGAACGGCAGGGGCGTAGGTGCGACTGACCGGCACCTCGTAACCGCCGGTGAGGCGCAGCAGTACGCGGTTGTCGCGGACCGTCGACTCGATCACGTGGTGCCTCGCGACCCAGTACGAGCGGTGCACGCGCATGCCGAGCTCGCCAAGATCGGCTACGGCGTCCGAGAAGCGCATCAGAATCGAGCAGGAGCCGGAGGTCGTGTAGGCGGTGAGATAGTGACCGTCCGTCTCCTTAGAAACAAGCAGAATCAGGCAGTCTCCGGGACCAAGTTGAAGCCGA
>JAPPNY010000070.1 GCA_028818385.1 Spirochaetaceae bacterium | reverse complement strand
CGCCTACCCCAAGGGGGTGCGCCCCAGAAACCCACCCACCGCCCCCCCCAACACATCCCCCTCGTCCGCACACCACCGCACTATTGCTCCCCACACGCACCGGTCGCCTCTGTTGGAGCCTCCAATCAATAGCCTGCCGACCTTCATCCGTACTGCCTACGATCAATATCTTAGTCGCGCCGAACTTCCTGACGACTACATGCGCTACAGAGCGCTTGAGTCCGTTTATGCCGCCACCGTGAAATACGTGGGCACTACCTTTGCCCTCATCGCCGCTGATTGCGATACCGATATCAAAGAGCTTGCTTGGAGTAAGATATTCGAGTCCTCTAGTCTCGGCGCTTGGTTGCATGCCGTCCACGCGGTGTGTGCGAACTCAAAGAGTCTCCCCGAACCCATTCGCCACTATTGTAGCGACCACTCGGATTACAAGCAACACCCCGCACGAAACCGCCTTGCTAAACTCACCGAATATATAAACCATGTAGTCGAAGAACTGCAGCGATTAGGGTACCGCATCGACACTCCGCGGTCACTTAGCATACGCCGCGCCCTCGAGTACTCCGTGCAGATACGGAATAAGTGCGCCCACGGAGCCCTCGATTCCCTTTTCTTTAAACGCATCGAAACACCGTACGCGAAGGCTCTAAGGCTTATCCTTCAGCTATTACCCTTCTCGCACTTTCGTTTCTGGGGCACCTACGGCAGCAATTCCCTCGAGTTCGTCGAGTCCCCACCCAAGCACCGCGCTTCCTCAGGCACGTCTCACTTTTGGGCAGAGAGCGATCTCCTCTCTTCTGGCGTGACCAACGACATCCCCTTCCTTGTTTACAAAGATGAGACACAGACTATCTACTGCTTGAACGACAGAGTCGACCTCGATAGCCCCGTTGCTGAGTACATCGATTACGGCTCCGGCAACGTGCTATCATCGGAGGTACCCATAGGCGCCTATCGACCCCGGCCTCGGCTTGCCGAGCCTATCAGGCCCCGTGACTTCGCTACTCACTTACGAACACTTGAGCAGCAGTTCGACTGGAAGGAGATTCCTCTCACCACAGCAGTGATAGATGCTTGCTCATCCGACTCCGGCGTCTACATGTTTACGACCACCGCTTCCCTAGGCGATCGCACCATCGATGTCGTTCTTTACGTCGGAAAGACGACCAATCTTAGGGAAAGGATGAAGTCGTATCTCCGCATCAAGAAGGGGTACGATGACACGCGACCCGAACTCTCATACATGTTCCAGGTATACGGTCGCGCGATTGAACTCTCTTTTTGCCCGGTACCCGCAACGCACATAGCCAGCGTCGAACGGGCGATCTATGAGACCACCATGCCCGAGTACAACATCATATCGCCCCCGGCGAACTAGATCAAAAGGAGTCTATTGCACATGGCCGATCTCATTCCAGTCATTCGCGGCACGATGGGAGGTCGCGATTATTACATCGGAAAGATGACCTTCCAGGAGTTAGCAGCGAAAGTAGACTTCTTTGAGAACCTCCATGACTCGCGCGATGACCTAGACGTCCTTCTGCAGCGCGAGTTGTCACGACGTTCAGCAGACATGACGCAGTACCTATTGCGGCAGCCGGAGCGATTTTATGGAGCGATAATAGTCGCTGCATGGGGCGGAAGGCCCGGCTACATAGGCGTCAAAATGCAGGACCATCCCCTTCTCGACGATGATTTCGACTTCGGCCTACTCAAGTTCGACGGTAGGCAGCGCTACTTCGCGCTTGACGGCCAACACCGCCTGAAGTCGATCAAAGACGCTATTGAACGTGACGGGGACCTGCGAGCTGAGGAGGTCTCAGTCGTTTTCGTGACCCATGAACGCACGGACCAAGGGATCGTTCAGACCAGAAGACTCTTTCACACTCTCAACCGGTACGCACGCCCTACGTCGACAGGTGACAACATCGCACTCGATGAGGATAACGTCGTTTCCATAGCCACCCGCATGTTGCTCAAGAGTGGTATAAGGTGCTTCGACACTCGACACATGGAGCTCGCGAAGCGCAGTCTGGGAAAGAGAGACGACGACAAATTCACATCTCTCGCTGCGCTGTGGGACTTCCACCGCGAGGTGCTTGAAGCGGTCTACGCGTTCAAGCGGGAAAAGGAATACCTGAAATACCGGCCCGATGCGAGTCACATCGAACGAGCCTATAGCGCGATCACGACGTTGTGGAACGAAATCAGAGATAGAAGGGAGGTATTCTCGACGCTGGAGTCGGGCGCACGAACACCCGGCGAAGTCAGAGAACCGGATGGCGACCCTTCTCGGGGTCACCTGTTGTTTAGACCGCTTGGCCTTAGCATCTATGGTAAGGTGATTGCGTACCTACTCTCGGAGCAAGAGCACTTGCCGATCGCGATAGGTGCAGAGGTTCCTCGGACAGTATGGACCACGGTGCTAGATCGAGTTGAGAATCTGCCGTTATGTGTCGGTTCACTGCCTTGGAGAGGAACGATTTTCCGGAACAACAGAATGGAAACAGGAACAGGACCTCGGAGACTAGCCTTTAGGCTGGCGTGCTACATGCTCGACGCGGACCTGCCGGACGTCCAAAGATTACTCAATGAATACCGAGGCTACCTTGAGGATGACACCGCGGAGCTTCCGGAGAAGGTTGCTTAGTATCAGCGCACTCATCAGGGCGTCTTGTGTTGTAGAGGGCACGTGGCTATAAGCGAGACCCGTTGAAAGCTCAAATGGCAAGCTATAGATGGCATATCGCGCAGCCCTCTGCTTCGTCCAAGGACTGGACTGGGAATTCGGTCTTTAGTGCCTCGATTCTGGAGAGGTCTCGGCCTTGAACCCAAGTGTACCGCTTCGATCCCCCGGACTCCTCGTAGCTCTTGGCTCGGTCGAACAGGGCAGGGTGCTCGAGTCGAAGACGTTGCCACTCTCCGATCTGCTGGTAGAAGCAAAAATAGCACCCCGAACGAGAACGCCACCGATAGTAATCCGGCAAGCCGATTCCCGATACTTCAAGGACTTCCTTGACTCCTGCGAGATCGATTCCATCGTCCTTGAAGGGGTACACAGGAACGATGTTAGGACGGTCGGAGAGTACGGGTGGCTTCTTGGGGGTGTAGCCCTGCCGATCTTCATCGGCCCGGATGCCGATGTAGCTGAAAGCAGTATCGGAACCAACGTAGCGCTCGAAGGGTTCGATCTTTAGCTTCCGGGTGCACCATCGCGCCTGAGGGCTCGGAAGGAAGCCTGAGTACATCTCGTTGAGCACGAAATCGAACGCCTTCCTTGTCGGCTTTCGGGTCACCTTCATGTAGTCGAGCGCGTTGACTCGGTGGATGGGCTTGCCAAGCAGCGCCGACAGACGATCTAGGTAGTCATAGGTCTCCGGCAGCTCGGCATCCGTGTCACAGAACACGTACTCGGCTGGGATCTGCGGGTAGCTCTGAGCCAAATAGATGGCGAGTGCGGCCGAGTCCTTCCCGCCGGACACCGGGACGATGTGGCGGATCTTTGGATCGACGAGAGCTTCGAGCGCTTCGTGCAGTTCAGCCATCGGCTCTGACCTCCTCGGTAACTTGCTCCAGTGTCCGAGCGACGATAGTGTGCGCCTCTTCCGGGCCAGCCACGTTGGTGATGGCGCGGAGCGAAGCCTGCAGCCTAGAAGTGGCGATGTCGACGATGGAGCGGTCACGAACCCCGTCTGCGGCTGCCGCAAGGCTGAGTACTGTGTCCTCGACACGCCGTATCACCGCTGATAGCTCACGTTCGAATACTACGATCGAACTGTCTTCCCAACGGTCGATACGCTTGCCGACAAGCAGTGTCGCGAAGGCATCTGCAATTGCTCGGTCGGTCTCGTAGCCCATTCGTGCTCGGGTGATGAGGGCGCGTGCGATACCGTCCTTGACCTCTTGGGCGACGGTCCCGGGGAAGAAGTCGGCCCACGCACCTACGACTTCGCGAAGGGTGGCAGTTCCGTTCAGCGGCGGGAATGCGGAGCGGATGGCACGTTCGGCCGCGTCGTAGTTCCACCGCACGACGCCCTCAATCTCCATCTTGCATTCGGCCAGCGCACGCAGCAACTCGTCAGCGCTGCCACCGTTCAGGTCGAGGGCCACGGGCAAGGCCTCGAACAGCATCCGGTGGGGATCGATTGCAGCGCTCATGAGCCGGCCGAACCGGCGCCCTTGAGGGGACAGATACCGCGACGTGAGCGCGCTGTGGGGAAGCGTACTCCGCCATTCCACCAAGGCATCGTGAGAGCGACGCACCGGATCCTCCTCTATCGCGGCTTCATCCGTGAAGCCGAACAGCGTAGCCACCCGATCGAGGAATGCCCTCTGAACAGCCGTGAGTTCGGGGACCAATACTTGGTACTCATCCGGGTGAGCGGCCATCCCTTCGATCGTCGACGGAAGCAGGTCACTGACGTACTCTCCGTCGATCCGAGTGATGCTGATGGGACCGGGAAACGCCCGCAGCGCAGCAGCGAGGAGGATCGGCACGATACCCGCCCGCATTCCATAAGGGGGGCTTCTCAGCAGTGAAACCAAGTCGGCCAAGGGCTTCGGCCGATTCTCGGGAACTGTCAGATAGTCCCGCAGATGCTTCCATGCGTCACGCAACCCCGGATCCGCCAGCTCTCGAGGAACGGCGTATCTCCATACCGAGTCCTCATCATCCGAGAATTGGCGATCGCATCGATACAACCCAGTCAAGAGCAGCACCGTGCGGAACATGGACATGTCGGGCCGATATCCCTCGAGCCCTAGGTTCTCCGTACCTGAACGCTCGAGTATGGCCAGGATCAGCTTCTTGCGCGAGTTCACGATCGCAGGGCGCAGCCGGCGCCGGACGATCAGCTCGTTCTTGACGCGCGGCGTCAGCGGGTATACTTCCCGCATGATCTCCGACAGTAACTGTCGTAATTCCTTTGCTGACGAAATCTCGTGGAAGTCTTGACCGCACAGGTACTCCGGACCCTCGGGGGACGGCTGAAACATCCGACTGAGCTGATGGGAAAGATATCCCTGAGCATCGTCGGTCATCTGAGCGATCTCCGACTCCGCGAGCGGATCCTCGGCAAGCAGGCTAGTGTCCTGCCTCAATAGCTGCAGCGCGCGCACGTCGAGCGCGACTTCGGACAGCCTTCCGACGTGGCGCGGTACGCCGACCACCACGTCGGAAGGCAGCGACTCCCTAGCAACGCGCTGTCGAACTTCCTCCGCCTCTTCGTACGAGTCAGGGACGACCAAGTAAAGCACGCCGTCGGCCGACGGTAGCCGCGGCAGCGCCGCCGCGATGCGATCCGCGATCATGATGTCCCCGGCGCCGATGTAGCGCGTCTCGAACGACCGCTCTATACCGTATTCCACGTTGTAGTGGATCGGTTTCCACGGAGCGGGAGGAGCCTCGGTTGTCAGAAACGAGACGTGATCGAAGCGCGGCCCCAACCGTTCCTTCTCCTGGTCGAGGCGCCCTCGAAGGTCGAGGTCCGTGCCGTGCCAGATCGAGACACTGTCAGCGTTCCGTCGGTAGAGCAACAGCTTCGCGTCGATTAGGCGCTTCACGCTAGCGCGCGCTCCCTTGTCGCCCTGGTATCCGGAGACCGCGTACTCAAGCAGCCGTCGGCTGACCCGCGAGCGTTCTCCGACCAAGCCGAGGCCGAGTAGGCACGCGCACTTGAGAGTCTTCTCGTCGGCGCCGTGGGCGGCCTTGTGAAGCGCGCTTTCGGTCTCTAGCCATGTGTGATAGCTGCCGCCCGGCAGCGTGTCCGTCCGCATCGCGTCGGAGAAGTAGTCGTACAGGCTGTCCGGCGACACGGATGTCCCCGCGTTAAGCGAGTTGAGGTAGGTGAACAGAGTCCGTTCGTTCTGCGCGACTCGCGAGGACACTCGCGGCAGCAAGTACAGGGTCATCGGCTCCAACGGATAGGAGTCCGACAGCATGCAGTGCGTCTCATGCTGCGAGAAGTCACTGAAAACGCCAACTTCGTGGCATCTCTGCACGCTTCGCGCCACCGCCTCTGTATCTGGGGGATCGACAGATCTGCTCTGGCGCACGATCTGGGTGACCAACTGGTACAGCTCCTTGCTGTCGTCGACGAACTGCACCGTTTCGAACCGGCCCTCGATCTTCTTCCACTCACGCTGTACCGTCACCGAGGTGTTGGTAGCGTAGCGTGTCAATCCCTGATGGAGCAACAACGCGAACGTAATCGGCACTCGCTTAGTGCGTGCGCAAAACTCCGCAAGCGTCTGCACATCGGACAGGTCTGCCGCCGTTCCCCTGAGGATCAGCTCCTCAAGATGACGACCGAATTCATCCCATACAATCGCTATGCGGTCAATGGGTTCTGGGCAGTAGCGATGGCGGACCGCACTGAGCAGCGAGATGAGGTCATCCATCGTAGTAACGGTCCGTCGAGTAGCCGATGTGGCTGCGTTCTTGTTGCCAGTACGTTTCAGCGAGGCGATGAGCGAGTGTTGGATGGCGGAAGGCAAGTGGGGTTGAAACCCAGAAAGAGCAATCGTAGCACCGCGTCGCGTAAACAGCGCCTTCTGTTCGCTACCGATCCGCGACCTCAGCTCGTTCGCTAGTTCGCTGTCAACATTGGTGAATCGATCGCTGATACGGCCAAGCACCTCCCCCGACGTTGAGAGATTCTCAACCATTTGGAGAAAAAACGTCGCGGTCAGAGACTTGCCGGTGCCGTAGGGAGCCACCACGAAGTAGCTAGCCGACTCATCTGGATGCAGCCATGAACGCAACAGCCGTACGCTCTTCGCCGTGGGGAAGAAGTGGGCGATACGCTGCGGGATAGCGCTGTCGAGCGTGACGTTGATGGAGCGAAGTTGCATAGTCATTTCCGACACACCGGATTCGACTATCGCGCCAATGCGTACCTGCCGGCTCTCCTTGTCGTGCTGACCACGACCGTTAGTATCCGTTTTGTTGGTCTTATGTTTTTCATTCAAATCGGGGAGAAGCAGCTCAGGCATGGGCCAGCTCCACGGGAACGATGTCGAAATGCCGAGCCATCAGTTCCGGAGCCGAATTGCGCTCGAAGCGCAACTGCCGATCCCCGGCAAGGCCGCTCATAGTGAGCGGGGCTTCCGCATGGCTCGCGTCGAGCTCCACTAGGTGTTCGAAAAGGGCATCCGCCGAAAGCGCGAGGACCTGGGCCGGGCCCCCGTCCATGCGATGCAGGTCGTGCAAGGTCACGTCGACGATACCGGCGCTCTCAGCGGCCACCAATTCGGGCGCCTGCAGGGCATACAGCAAGGCTTGCTGCGGAATGGACTTTCTGCGGCGGTTCAGCTCGTAGTAGCCGGAGGCGCGGAAGTGGCGGATCAACCGCAGTTCTTGAAACGGACAGTCGATCTCCTCTTCCGGATCCTTCCGCCGATACGGTACTTCTGCCGCGTAACTGCCGAGGAAGCAGCTCACATCGCGCTCCAAGGTCTTGCGTGTCGGTGTCCTCCGTGAGTTCATCCGCTCATTCAGCTCAAGCTGAGCAACCACAGCCGCGCGATCGAACCGGCTAGATGCGTAGTGGTTGAAGAACCAGTGCCATGTGGCCGCGTGCCCCGGTGTGCGTACCAGATTGATATGTAAGAACCACCAGGTGCCGGGATCCAGAAACCACGGATCGTGCTGCGCGATGACCTCGCCAAGCTCGGTGACCTTCAGTCGGGGCTCCCCCAAGCGGCCTCGCCCCCGGCGCTCCGTCTTCTCCGCCAAGCCGGTCGCCAGCAGCCAGTGCTCGATGGACTTCGCCATGTTGCGCCCGACTCCCAGTTGGTCCGCGACGTACGGGTCGTCGAATGCGTTCGCATCCTCACGGAGCAGTGCGAGCCCCTTGGCCAGCCAGCCCTCGCGAACGAAGAAGGTCTGATGTCCACCAAACCGCATGGCTACGCCACCCCGATGCGATGGAGACGATCGAGTAGTTCGCGGTAGGCGTCGATGACGCACCGCGCCCCACGCTCGGCTTCTTCCACCGTGTTCAGCACGCCGAACGAGAATCGGAGCGAAGCGTATGCCTCGGTCTCCGAGAGGCCCATCGCGGTGAGCACATGCGAGGGCGTCGGTCGTGCCGTCGTGCACGCCGAGCTCTGGGAGCAGTAGAGGTCGCGGTCGTCGAGGGCGGCGATGAGCATGGTGCCGTCGATGTCGGGAAACAGCAAATTCGACGTGTTCCCCACTCGGTGTCGCCGGTCGCCGTTGACCGTCACCTGCGGTTCGGCGGCAAGTACCGCC
This sequence comes from Spirochaetaceae bacterium, assembly GCA_028818385.1. Next base: position 16,920 of record JAPPNY010000070.1, on the reverse strand, counting down.
TGCTCGAACGTGTCGCGGCAGGTCGTCAGAAGGTCGGTGACGGCGACCATGGCCTGCATGCGCCCCGCCGCGGCGGCGCCGAATCCGATGACACCGATCAGGTTCTCGGTACCGCCGCGCAGTCCCTGCTCCTGATCGCCGCCGCCGACGAGCGGCTGCAGCAGCGCCGGGTCGCGGGCGTACAGAGCGCCACAGCCGGTCGGCCCGTTGATCTTGTGCGCGGTGACGCTCAACAGATCGGGAGCATGTCTGCATTCGACGTCGATCGTGATCTTCCCGAGCGCCTGCGCGGCGTCGCAGTGATACAGGGCGTCGGCTCGATGACTGATCGAGGCCACCTCCTCCACCGGTTGGATGACGCCGGTCTCGTTGTTGACGGATTGCACGGACACGAGCGCGGTGCGCTCGCTGACCATGGCGGCCAATCGATCGACGTCGATCCGACCGGATGCCTCGACCGGAGCCTCACGGACCACGAAGCCGCGCCGGCCGAGCACGGCCGCGTTCGCAGCCACGGAGGAGTGCTCGACCGCGCTGATGATGATCTCGTCGCGGTCCCCTTGAGTTTGCGCGGCCGCGACGGCCATAGCGTTCGCCTCCGAGCCGCTCCCTACGAACAGCACGCACTCCGACCGCGCCCCGACTGCCGCCGCGACCTGATCGCGCGCCTTCTCGATCAGCGCGCGCGCCTCACCGCCGAGGCGATGCGGGCTCGACGGGTTGCCGAGCGGCGCGGCGATCAGCGATCCGATACAATCGCGCACGACGGGAGTCAGGAAGGTGGTAGCGTTGTTGTCGAGGTAGATCATCGCTCGCCCTCCCAACCGAGCACGTCTGAATCGTACCACGCCGTTTGCTGGAAGTCACTAGTCAGCGCTTCCAGCAGAACCCGATCGCGCGGGGAGTCGTAGCGTGCGCTCACGGACAATGAGGCCGAACGGTTCGTCATGCAGCAGGATTCTCCTGCCCATGGCAGCGATCCGATCGTCCGTGCCGCTTTCGTCGAAGCCGAGGAGTTGCTTCCCGACGAGCAATTCCGGCTCCGCGTTCGTGGAGTGATCGAAGAACCGCACCTGCTGAGTCTGCAGGTCGATCTTCACCCGTGACCTCAGGCGCGGCATCGCCTCGTTCATGTCGCTCAGCGCGAACAGCGAGAGGCGGGGCGAGGTCTTGTGGATCTTGATCACGTCCATGCGATCGAGATCGCCCGAGAACAGCTCGCCGAGCCGAGCGTAGATCTGCAAGGTGGGATCGAGGGCCGGCAGATCGCGCCGGGCGACGAAGTACCCGTCGGATGTGTTCACCCCGACCGGAGCGGCTTCGCACAGCCGTGCTACCCGTTCCTCATCGCCGGCAGCGAACAGGTTCTTCTCGCTCAATTCCTTTAGATTACTATAACTACGGAAGTAGTAGCGGATGTCGAAGCGGGATGCGATCGGCAGGTCGCGCATCCTGGGCAAGCCTCGGAACCGACTGATCGCCATGAACACCAGGTACTGATTGGTACGGCGGCGCCGCTGATCCGCGAGCTGCTGCTCCGGCAGCGCGGAGGTGGCTGCCTCCCACAGATCGGCAGGAGCGACACCATTCTCCGCCGCCACCCGTAGCGCATCGAGTTCGCCGGTAGCGGGAGGGCGGCCCCGGTCCGAGACGAAGTCCGCGTATGTCGCCCACTCCTCCGCACACTGCGTCTGAAAGGTCGACATGAGCGCGGTCCGCAGCATGCGCTTGCGTTGCCGCGGCACTCCTTCGATGAGCGGCACGGAACGCTGGATGCGATTGAGCAAGAACGCGTGCGCATCGGCACTGTGCCGGAAGACCAGGAACACGCCCGCTTCGAGCGGGATCGGCGCTGCGTCGAGCACCTCTTCGAGGTACCGTCCGATCTCTTCCTGCTGGTAATACTTCTGAAACGTGCTGCGCGACGTGAGCAGCCCGTCTCCATAGGTCTGAGCTTCGCCGGCATAGGCGGCAGAACCGACGAGCACGCTGACGCACAGACACTTCTGAGAGAGCTCGAACGCCCGCTGAAGGGCCTCCGCACGCTCGCCAGGCCGCTCGATGACGTTGAGCACGTACCCGAGATTGACCACCTCCGCGTTGCGTCGGGTTTCGTCCGACCGGTGAGCCGGATCCCAGCCGTGCGCGGCGTAGCCGAGGGACTGCAGGAAGCGGACGTCGTCCCCGAGGCCGCAGCCGTAGTCGAAGAACGTGTGCTTTGGCGTGAGCACGCCGTTGCCGATGAGGAGTTGCACGGGCCGCGAGAGATCCGAGCGCGCTATCGCGGTCCGGTCCCGCCGTACTTCCACCTACTACTCACCATTCCGAAGGACCCGGTGGTCCCGGATCACCACGCCGCGCCGCTCGAGCTCCTTCGACCACCCGCGCTCGTGACCGATCGTGCTCGGCGCGGAGAACAGCCCCACCCGCTCCTCCTGTTCGGTGAGCGCCGCGAACCGAGCGTAGTCCGGGTCGGCCGCATCCAACAGGAGTTCCTTGCGATGCAGGATCGGTCGGTTGCCGTTCGCCGCGTACCGTCGTACGCGCGCCTCGCCGCTGTTGAGGTCGACGCTCGCTGCCGCCAAGAGCGCCGGATGCTCATCCTCGCGGAACCTCGGGTAGTGGAGCAGAGACACTTGCTGTCGGTACGGCGACAGCTTGCACACGTTCCACGAGAACTCGGCGCCTGCTGCGTCAGCCCACGAGCACGCCCGAGCGAGAAGACCGGCATCATGCTGTTCAAGCGCATCGCGATGGACATAGACCGCTCCGCCTACGCGCTTCCCCACGGGCAGCCTGCGCACACGATCCGAGAGGGGCTCCAGGGCGATGCCAGCCATGCGGGCTTCGAGTCTACTTCACAGCGCTTGAACGTTTCGTATCCCGAGAAGCGATGTCCAGCCACTCCGCGACGATCTGACAGAGTTGCCCATACACCTCCGCTTCGTCATCGCCGTGACAACAAGGTCCGATGATCCCAGGGCTGTGACCGATGAAGCACCGGTCTTCATCAGACCACTCAACGATCTTGACGCTGTCACTCACCTTCGTCTTCGAAACGTTGGCCGGAGGATCCTCGGCTTGACCACCGCGATCGGCATTCGACCTAATCATGGGACCTTGGACGGAGCATGCCATGGCGCGCCCTGACCTCTCGATCGTTCCGGAGCGGCTGAATCCCGAGCTCACGCCCGAGCTGGAGCAGGAGGTGCGCTTCTTCCAGAAGTGGGGGTACCTGGTCGTCGATGACGCGATCACCCCGGAGCAGGTCGCGATCCTGCGGGACGCCATGGACGACGCGGACGCCCGCGACACCTTCGGGTGGAACGGGGAGCCAAACCCGGGGCCGACCGGCAGCCTCTTCAGGGAGCTGCTGGAGGAGGATGACCGTTTCGCCTTCCTGCTCGACCATCCGCCGGTCCTCACCCGCATGAAGGCCATTCTCGGCAACGCGGTCCAACTCCACAGCGCCACCGGACGCGTCACGCCGCCCGGCACGCCGGAGCAGAACTGGCACCGCGACGGGCCGTGGCCCCAGGATCCCGACGGCACCCCGTTCGGGTCGATTCCGGGGCAGGTCAACTGCGGCTACTACCTGGACGAGCTCACCATGGACAACGGCCCCATCGTCATCCTCCCCGGCAGCCACCGGGCGATCTTCAGGCCGCCGAAGGACAGTCCGGTGGAGTTCCCGGACGAGCTGTACGTGCTCGCCAGACCGGGGCAGGCGGTGCTGTTCAGCGGCTGGCTCTACCACCGGGGAGCGGCCAACAACTCCGACGCGAAGCGCAGGGTGTGCCTGATGTGCTACCAGAACGCCTGGATGAAGTCGCGCGAGACCTTCGACGGGCCGAAGATGACGGCCCTGCGCGAGAACGGCACGCCGGAGCAGAAGCTGCTGCTCGGCGGGATCCCTCGCTGGTGACGAGAAAAGATGCCGATCGGGGGCACCCGGCTAAATGAACAAGCGTGAGGTGATTTCGAGGATCAAGGCCGAACGGGCTCGCTGGAACGCACTCGTGGCGCAGATCGACGACGACCGCATGCGGGAACCTGGGGCCGGCGGGGGCTGGTCCGGGAAGGACATCGTCGCCCACGTGATCTGGTACGAGCGGGAGATGGTGGGAATGTTGAAGTCCCGCGTCCTGGCCGGATCCGACCTGTGGGCGCGTCCCGTTCACGAGCGCAACTCGGCCGTGCACGAAGAGATCAAGGACCTCACACTGCAAGAAGTGCGTGCGTGGGATGACCGGACATTCGCGGCATTGATCGAGCAGTTGGAACTGCTCCCGGAGGACGGGTACGTCGACGCCACGTACTTCGAGCGTATGCCCGGCGAGTGGGTTCCGTGGAAGGTGATCGCGGGAAACACGTTCAAGCACTATCCGGAGCATCTGCCTGCCATCCAGGCACTCATCGAGTCCGATTGATCCGGTGCAGAACTGGCACGCGACGGGCCGTGGCCACAGTATCCGGACGGCACGCCGTCCGGGTCGATCCCCGGACAGGTCAACTGCGGCTACCCGGACGAGCTGATCAAGGAAACGGCGCCCATCCTCCCGGCAGCCACCGGGCGGTTTTCAGGCCGCCGAAAGTCACCCAGATGCAGGCCGTTGGCGCGAGATGAGTCATGGGTGCCAGGCCCGGTTGCCCGTCATGCCGCCCGCCCAGCCGCCAATCCCGCTACCTTGACCTCCCTAGTCGGGATCAAGTAACGTAGTAGCCACATCCGCCCCATGGCAGTACGCCGAGTTCCCAGTCATTGACTGGTGATTATGAGCACGGCCGATCCCCTGGGGCTTTTTCTTGTCCGGGGTTACTCGCGATGGCCAAGGCGGCGATCCTCATAGACGGCGGCTACTTTCTGCGGCGCCTACCGACCGTGCGTCCAGACATCGATGAAACCGACGTCGATGCCGTCGTCCGCTCCGTGGGGCAGCTGATTCAAGGCCACTTACAGCAATTGCAGGAAGTCCATACTGTTCCCAATCACTTCCAGCTCCTGTACCGAACATTCTACTATGATGCTCGGCCGTATGAACAGAAGGCACAGACGCCTGTGGGCAGACAGCCCATCAACTACGCCCAATCGCGCCAAGCTCGCTTCCGAAACAGCCTATTCGGCGCCCTTCATGGCTTTCCCAATCTCGCCGTCCGCTTGGGAGAGGTTCGTAAGAATAGCGACCGATCCTGGATTCTGAAAGCGAACCCGCAGAAGGATCTTCTCGATGGTTCCATAGGCGTCTCCGACTTGACCGACAAGGACTTCATTCCTGCGTTGCGTCAGAAGGGCGTCGACATGCGAGTCGGACTCGACATCGCCTCAATCACGCTGAAACGTCAGGCGAACGTCATCATTCTCGTCGCCGGCGACGCTGACTTCGTTCCGGCCGCCAAGCTTGCACGTCGAGAGGGAGTACAATTCATACTCGACCCGCTCTGGCAGAATGTGCCGAGAGATCTGCTTGAGCATGTCGACGGTCTGCGAAGCGGCTTCTACAAACCGCGCGGGCGCACCCGGCCGAGCGATGATCCTGACGGCGATAGTTCAGTTCAGTGAGTCACAACCGGCACGAGGACCTCGACGGGCCGATGACGGCCCTGCGCGAGAACCGGACGCCGCAGCAAGAGCTGCTTGGCGCGCTTACTCGCGGGTGACGCCATGCCTGACATGGTGAGGCTGCGGCGGCCGGTCGCCCCCGGCGACGCGGTGACGCTCGACGACGGCCAGCCGGGCCTGGTGCTGCGCCTGATTCCGACCGAGCCGGCTGACGAGTATGAAGCGACCGTCACCACGGCCGCGCCTCAGTGCATCCACTGCGACGAGTACAGCGGCAGACACTCCGGCGAAGGCCGCTGGACGTGTTCGGCGTGCGGCCATGAGATCAGCCGCGAGAAACTGCGCGACTTTGCAATCACCTACATGATCAACCTGGGAAGGTTCTGCGATCCCATCGGCGCCTCGAACGAGGAGTGGACAAAGTGGTGGGACGAATGGAAGGCGGAGATCCTCGCGGACGCGGCGGCCGCCGAAAGGCTCGTCAACAGCCTCTGAGAGAACTGCAGGACTGCTCGCCTCTCAGGAGTCGAGAATCCTCGATACGGGGACGATGGCGGCCTGGAGGTCGATGCCGGTTCTGATGAAGCGCTCCCAGTCCCGGTCCTCGACCTGCAGGTAGGTCACCACCGCGTTGCCGGCGCTCGTGAACGTGCAGCCGATGTTGGTGATCTCGTACTCGCCGCCCGCGATGTCGCCGATGCGTCGCCAGCTCCGGCACTCGTCGGTGGAGACGGCCATCGACAGCGGGCGCCGGCGGCCGAAGTGGTGGTGCGCGGGCTCGTAGATGCTGTCGTTCCAGATGAGGAGGAGCGTGTCGGTGCCGGGGATCCGGCTCAGGCAGGTGCCCGACTCCGGCGCCTTCAGGCCGGTGGTCTGCGGCAGGGACCAGGTGTCGCCGTCGTCGTCGGAGTACGACAGGAACACCGAACCCAACTGGGTGCGGAGCGACATGAAGATCCGGCCGCTGTCGACCTCGGCCAGGGATGCCTCCATGGCGCCGCGCAGGGGCAGGTCCACGGTGCCGCGCGAGCGCGCCCAGCTCCCGCCGCCATCCTCACTGAGCCAGCACCACGCGGTGTTGTGCTGGCTGAACTGGCCGCCCGTGCCGCCGTGGCAGGGCACGATCAGCCGGCCGGAGGAGAGGACGACGATGTCGACCGCTCCTCCCTGCAGCCATTGCCCCGGCGAGCGCTCCCACACGGTGCCGATCTGCGTGAAGGTCTGCCCTTCATCCTCGGACCGGTACGTGCACATGGTCGTGCTGCTCTCCGAGTGTGCGCGCAGGCAGATCATGAGGAGCTCGCCCGTGGGCAGCCGCGCGATCGCCGGCGAGTGCACGTTCATGTCGCCCGGCGGGATGTCGACGATCATGCGCTCGCCGCCCCAGGTGAGCCCCTGGTCGGCGGAGGTCTTGGCGTGGATTCGGCAGGGGGCGAGGTCGGCGCCCCCATCGGCGGACGCCTCGTACTTGTGCCAGAGCACCAGCAGCTCGCCGTTGTTCAGCTCGATCACGCTCGCGGTATCGTTGCGCGGGTTCGCCGGCCCCGACTTCGCGATCGTCGAGTAGCGGATCTCCTGACGGTTCATGTCCCATGCCTACCAGAAACGGGCGCGGGACTCCAATCCCGCTCGCGATCGGCGCCGGCAAGGAGGATGAGCGTGGCACGGACCGAGGCGGCGGTCTTCGTCGACGTGGGCAGGGCGGCATTCGAGGGGGTCGAGGTGAGCGATCCCGGGCCCGGGCAGGTGCAGGTGCGCACCCGCTTCTCCACCATCAGCGCCGGGACCGAGGGGTGGATCCTGCACGACCGCTTCACCTGGAACCCCACCAGCTACCCCTGCGTGCCCGGCTACCAGCGGGTCGGCACCGTCGAGGCGCTGGGGCCGGGCGTCAGCGGCTGGTCGGTCGCGGACCGGGTGATGGCGACCCGCAGCGACTGGCCGGGCAGCCCGGCGGCACGGTCCGGGGCGCACGCCGCGGTCGGGAACACGCTGGCCTCGGAGCTCTTCGCCCTGCCCGGCGAGGTCGGCGACGTCGATGCCTCGGGGTTGGTGGTGGCCCAGGTCGGCTACAACGCCGCCAGTCGCGCCCGCATCGAGCCGGGTGACCCGGTGGTGGTGTACGGCGACGGCCTGATCGGGCAGTGCGCGGCGCAGGCCGCCCGCGCCCGCGGCGCCCGCGTGATCCTGGTCGGCCACCGCGCCGAGCGCCTGGAGCTGGCCGTCGCTCACAGCGCGGACGCGGTCGTCAACGGCCACGGCGGCGAGGTGGTCGAGGCGGTCCGGCGCGCGGCCGGGGCCGAGCACGTCACGGCGGTCCTGGACTCCGTGCAGCGGGAGGAGGCGCAGCGGCAGTACACGCCCCTGTTGGCGCGCGCCGAGGGACAGATCGTCTACTGCGGCTTCACGCCGGGGACGGTGTGGGCGGACATGGCGCTGTTGCAGCAACGCGAGTTGACGGCGCACTTCGTCTCCGGCTGGACGCGGCCGCGGATGGAAGCGACGCTGGACCTGATGGCGCGCGGGCTCATCACGCTGGAGCCCCTGGTCACCCACCTGGTCCCCGCCTCCCGGGCGCCGGAGATGTACCGCATGATCGCCGCGAAGGCGGAGCCGTTCCTGGGCATCACCCTGGACTGGGGGCGCACCGGATGAAGGTCCTGATCACCGGCGCCACCGGCTTCATCGGCCGCAACCTGATGCGCGAGCTGGAGCCGGACCACGAGCTGCGCCTGCTCGATCAAGCCCGGCCCGAGGAGGCGACGATGTTCGCGGGCACCACCCGGCTGGTCGCACCGTTCGCGACGGACTGGCCGTTCGTGCAGGCCGACATCACCGACGAGGAGGCGATGCTGGCGGCCATGGACGGCATGGACGCGGTCATCCACCTGGCGGGAGAGCCGCGGGGGCTGCCGGAGATCGGCGTGGCGACCTTCCGCGACAACGCGCTGGGCACCTTCGTGGCCATCGACACGGCGCGGCGGGCGGGCGCCCGGCGCTTCTTCTGCGCGTCGAGCATCAACGCCTTCGGCACCTTCCACTGGCGCCTCAGCGGCCGGCCGCCCGGCTACGCGAAGCTGCCCCTGGACGAGGACTTCGACCCCGTCCCGGAGGACCCGTACAGCCTGAGCAAGCTGGTCAACGAGAAGACCTGCGCGGCCTACCACCGCGCCTACGGCATGACCACGGCCGCCTTCCGCTTCGCCGGCGTCTGGTCGGAGGAGCGCTACCGGGAGAAGCTGGCCGAGGGCCCGCCGCCCACGGAGGCGTGGTCGGACCTGCTCTACCAGTGGGTGCACGTGGACGACGTCGTCCGCGGCCTGCGGCTGGCGCTGGAGGCGCCGGACCTGCCCGGTTTCGGCGTCTACACGCTCGCCGCCGCCGACACCCAGTGCCCGGAGCCGACCATGGAGCTGCTGGCCCGCTTCCGCCCGGACCTGGCCGCGACCGTCGATCCTCCGCTGGAAGGCCGCGCCCCGCTGCTATCCATCGACCGGGCGCGGCGCACCTTCGGCTACAACCCGATCCGCCACCTGGGACCGTAGCGGGAGCGAGAAACAGCGATTCACCATGGGCCCGCGGTAGCGCTGGAGGAGCGAACGTGCCACTATCTGAGCGACGGCCGTGAGAACCATACGGGAGCTGCGACTTGATGGCTTTCTGTCGTTCCCGCCCCATTCCCCAGCGATTGAGCTACGTGCGCTGAACGTGCTGATCGGACCAAACGGGTCCGGAAAGTCGAACCTGATCGAGGCGCTGGAACTCCTGTCATCTACTCCGCGCGACCTTGCAGCGACGGTGCGGGATGGCGGAGGTCCTGCGGAATGGCTGTGGAAGGGCGGATCCCGGCCGGAGTCTGCTCAGATTGAGGCGGTGCTGTCGGAAGGCACGCCGACAGGCCGGCCATTGAGATACAGGCTCGTGTTCACCCCGGTTCAAAGCCGCCTGGAGATCGTGGACGAATCCATAGAGGAGCTGGAGCCGGAGCCGGGTAAGCCCGACGTGTACTTCTATTACCGCTTTCAGCGCGGGTACCCGGTCCTCAATATCAAGGATCCCGTGGGCGAAATACTCCAGAGACGCCTTCAGCGCCAGGACCTGCTTCCAGACCAGTCGGTATTGGCGCAGCGAAAGGATCCCGATGAGTACCCTGAAGTCACGTGGGCAGGCAAGACGTTCGGGGCCATCCGCACCTTTCGCGAATGGACGTTCGGTCGCTATGTTCCGCTTCGCGAGCCACAACCAGCCGACCTTCCGGAGGACGGCTTGCTCCCGGATAGCCGCAATTTGGCGCTGGTGCTGAATCAGATTCAACATCTCGGTGACACACGGATGGACGATCTGCTAAGGCAATTCTTCCCACGTTTCGAGAGAATGTCGACCAAGGTGTCCGGCGGTACGGTGCAATTCTACCTACATGAATCAGGCTTCGGTACGCCGATCCCGGCAACGCGACTGTCCGATGGGACGATCCGATTCGTTGCGCTGCTCGCGACACTACTATCCCCGTCGCCGCCACCGCTTGTATGCATCGAGGAACCGGAGCTTGGATTGCATCCGGACGCGGTGGCGCTGCTCGCCGACCTGCTCGTGGAAGCGTCCGAGAGGATGCAACTCGTGGTCACGACACACTCCGACGCCCTGGTATCCGCACTGACCAGCCATCCGGATGCCATCGTCGCCTGCGAACGCATCGGACCGGGCACCGTGTTGCGCCGTCTTGAGCCCGAGAAGCTGGTGGAGTGGTTAGACGAATATCGTCTGGGCGATCTATGGCGCATGGGCGAGCTCGGGGCCAACCCGTGAGCGGCGTTGCCATCTACATGGAAGGCGGTGGAGACGGAGCGTCCGCCAGAGCAGCCCTCCGTCAGGGTATGGACACGTTCCTTGAGCCGCTCAAACAAGCGGCCCGCGACAGATCCTGGCGCTGGAGACTGGTCTGCTGCGGGTCGCGCAACGAAGCCCATCGTGGCTTTCGGAGTGCCCTTGATCACGGCGACGGCAGCGTATGCATACTGCTGGTAGACGCCGAAGGACCGATGAAACAGCCCGCCCGCGATCACCTGCGGAGTCGCGACGGATGGGACCTTCGTACGACAACCGAGGACCGGATACACCTTATGGTGCAGGCGATGGAGGCGTGGATCGTCGCGGATCCGTCGGCGCTCGCGAGGTACTACGGGCAGGGCTTTCGGCCCGCCGCGTTGCCGAAGACACGGAACCTCGAAGAAGTGTCCAAGCAAGACCTGGACCGCGGCCTGCGCCAAGCGACGCAGGCCACCGGCAAGGGCCGTTACCACAAGATCAAGCACGCGAGCGACCTGCTGAAGCGGATCGATGTCTCGACGGTGACCTCTCGATGCGACCACTGCAAACGGCTGTATGAGGTGCTTGGGAAGATCCTCGCAACTTCGTAGTCCAGGTGCTCCGTCCGGACCGACACCGAGCCAAGACCTCACCGAAAGGCCCTTCCCGATTCAGGTCTCGCAGTCGACCAGCACGTGGATGGCGTCGTTGGCCTGGTCGTCGCGCAGTGCGAGGGCCTGGTCGATGCGGCTCAGCGGCACCTCGTGCGTGAGGATCCCGGCCGTGTTCACCAAGCCGTCCATCACGAGCTGCACGCCCTCCCGGAAGAAGCGCCGCATGTCGATGTCGCGCCGCGGCTCCGTGGTGTGGATGGTCAGGCGCTTGTAGTGGACCTTGTAGAAGTCGAACGGCTTGCTGCAGGTCTCGATGCAGCCGTACATGACGATGCGGCCGCAGACCGCGGCGGCGTCCACGGCGTCGATCATGCCGTGCCCGACGGTCAGGCACGGGATCACGACGTCGAACCCTGCCGGGAAGTCCTCGCCTGCCACCTCCATGGTCGGCGTCTGCGGCGTGGACAGCCGGTACGCGTGGGTCGCCCCGTACCTTCGCGCCAGCTCCAGGTTGCGCTCCTTGAGATCGGTCACGGCCAGGCTCCCGGGGCTGTACAGGGAGATCACTTGCGTGAGGGTCAGGCCGCTGACGCCCTGGCCCATGATCAGCACGTTCGTGCCCGGATCGATGCGCGACAGCTCGGCCGCGTGCAGGATGCCGGGCAGGATCTCGATCAGGCTGGCCTCCTTGAGCGGGAAACCCGGCGGAAGCTTCATCACGTTGAACGGCCGGCAGACCACGTACTCCGCGAAGCCGCCCCAGATGTAGCGGCAGATGACCTGGTCGCCGACGGCCAGGCCGCGCACGTGCGCGCCCAGCTTGTCGATCACGCCCGCCACCTCGTGGCCGAGCCCCGCGGGCAGGGACAGCCACTCCGGTCTGCGGGTGCCGCGGTACACCTCGACGTCGGAGCCGCACACGCCGACCCACCTGACCTTGACCCGCACCTCGTCGTCGCCGGGTTCGGGGATCCGCGCGCGGGCCGTGGTGATCCGGTATGGCGCCTCCAGCACGGCCACCCGCTGCGAGTCGGGGGCGCTCTCGTCCACCAGGTCCAGGCCGGCCGGCTGCATGCGCGTCGCCATCGAATGCCTCCGCCGGGATTATGCGATGGAACGCTCGGCGCGTCCGGGCATCGGCGGCCCGCAGTGCTAAGCTGGCGTGGATGCGGAAGGGCCGGGCGGGGGACGTCCCCGTCGCATGGATCGAGCCGGAGCGGGCCGAGCAGCGGACGCTGCGGACGCTGGTGATCTGGCTGCCGGGCTTCAGCGGCACCAAGGAAAAGATGGAGCCCTACCTGGAGGACCTCGCCGCCGCGGGGTTCGTGGCGCTCGCCTACGATCCGTACCAGCACGGCGAGCGCATGGTGGAGACGCTCGACGAGTTGCGCGCCCGCATCAAGGGCAACATCCGCCGTCACTTCTGGCCGATCCTGGCTCGCACGGCCGAGGACGCGTCGCGGGTGATCGACTGGGCCGTCGAGCGGCTCGGTGTGGACGGGCGGGTCGGCATGGGCGGCATCTCGGCCGGCGGCGACGCCTCGGTGGCGGCTGCGGCCCTCGATCGCCGCATCAAGGCGGTGGCGGCGGGCATCGCCACGCCCGACTGGCTGCGCCCCGGTTCCTTCGAGCCGCCCGGCGAACCCGACGAGGCGGCGCGGCAGGACTACCGCCGGCGCAACCCGCTCACCAATCTGAATGCCTACCGGCGCACGCCGGCGATCAGCTTCCAGAACGGCGCGCTCGACCGGCAGGTGCCCCCGGACGGCTCGGTGCGCTTCGTGGACGCGCTACGCCGGGAGATCTACGCCGGCTGCCCGGAGCGGATCGAGGCGGTGCTGCACGACGGCGTCGCCCACGCGTTCGAGGACGCGCAATGGCGGAGCAGCCTGGCCTGGTTCCGCCGGCACCTCGAGGAGAGTCCGAGGCCATGAAGTTTCACGCCGGGGTGATCGGGGCGACCGGCTACATCGGCACGCCGTACCGGGAAGAGATGCGCGGCGCACCCGACGCCGCGCGCATCGTCGCGCTGTGCGCGCGCCGGCGCGACCGGCTGCAGGCGGCGGCGGAGGTCGACGGGTGCAGCTTCATCACCGACGACTGGCGGCAGGTGGTGGACCACCCGGAGGTCGACCTGGTGGTGGTGACGACGCCCGACCGGCTGCACCGCGAACCGGCGCTGGCGGCGGCCGCCGCCGGCAAACACCTGTTCTGCGACAAGCCGATCGGCGCCGACGTCGCCGAGGCGTACGAGATCTGGTCCGCCTACCGCGACAGCGCTCTGGCGCACTACGTCCCCTTCTGGACGCGCTACGAGCCGAAGTTCCGCCGCGTCAAGGAGTTGCTCGACGCCGGTACGCTCGGCGAGCCGAAGGTGATCGTGTACCGCTGGCACAACACGCGGCCGGCGGCGATCCCCTTCACCTGGCGGGATGACGCCAACCTGTCCACCGCCGGCAGCGTCGCCGACGTCGGCTCGCACGCCTACGACGCCGTGCGCTGGCTGATCGGCTGCGAGGCGCGGCGGGTGGTCACGCAGGCCAGGACGCTGACACCTCCCAAGCCCGATCTGGGGCCGATCGACCTCGCCGAGGCCCTCGATTGGGGAGCGTCCAATCCGGCGTCCGCGGCCACGCGCACCCGCGCCGGCACCGCCTACGACTACGCGGCGATCATCTGGGAGTTCCACAACGGCGCCGTCGGCGCGCTGCTGCTCTCGCACGCCCCCGTGCTGCGCAAGGGACTGGCGCCGGAAGTGGAGCTGCACGGCAGCGAGGCATCGGTGTCGATCGACCGCATCCGCCATACCGTCAGCCTGGTCGGAGCGGACGGCGAGATCGGCGTCGAGGAGATCCCGGAGGCTCCGGTCAACCGCTGGGCCAGCTTCGTGCTGCCGGCGCTGGCCGAGCGCGCCGCGGGCGCCGAGTGCGATCATCCGGGGCTGTACGACGGCTGGCGGACACAGGTGTTCACCGAGGCGGCGGTCGCATCGGCGAAGCGCGGCACCTGGGTGGAGCTGGCGGAGATGGACGCGGAGGCGTAGCGAGCGTATGAGCGATCACCGCATCAACCGAGCCATCGAGCTGCTGGCCGCGGACCAGCCCGTCTACTACATCGGAGGCCACACCGGCGCGGTGCTGACCCACGAACAGGGCATGCAGGACGCGCACACCTGGGCCGACTACTTCAACGTCGGCATGGAGCACGGCTGCTTCGACCTCACCGGCCTGGCCCACTACATGCAGGGACTGGTCGACGGCGGGCCGACCGCGAGCGGGCACCGCACGCCCACCGTCATCGTCGAGCCGCCGGTCGACGGCACCAGCGAGCCCGTGGTCCGCTACAACGCCTGGCAGTTCCGGCAGATCCTGGCGCGCGGGGTGCACGGCATCCTGCTGTGCCAGGCGGAAACCCCGGACGCCGTGCGCGCCTTCGTGGAGTCGTGCCGCTACCCGCGCAACATGGCAGGCGTTGGCGCCGGGCTGGAGCGCGGCACCCGCGGCGTCGGCTCCGAGCCGGAGGCGGCGACCATCTGGGGCATCGAGATCGCCGAGTACGTCGCCCGGTGCGACCCGTGGCCGCTCAATCCCGACGGCGAATTGCTGCTGGGCATCAAGGTGGAGTCGGTGCGCGGGGTGGCCCACATCGAGCAGATGGTGGCCGTGCCCGGGCTGGGGTTCGCCGAGTGCGGTCCCGGCGACCTGCACATGTCCTACGGCGTGGAACGCGTCGAGGGGCAGTACGACCCGCGCGTGATCGAAGCGAACGAACGGGTGCGCGCCGCCTGCGCCGCCAACGGCGTGGCGTTCCTGGGGGGTGGCACGGCCGACAACATCACCCGTCAGATCGACCGCGGCATACGCGTCGTGTCCAGCGGGCGCGAGGAAGTCGCCCGCATCGGCCGCGCCCACAGCGGACGCACCCTGCCGGTCGGCTGACCCGATGGCGCCGCCGAACATCCTGGTCCTGTTCACGGACGACCAGCGCTTCGACACGATCGGCGCCCTGGGCGCGGGCGAGGTCCACACCCCGCACCTCGACCGTCTGGTGGAGCGCGGCACGGCCTTCACCCACGCGCACATCCCCGGCGGCACCACCGGCGCCATCTGCATGCCGAGCCGGGCGATGCTGCACACCGGACGCGACCTGTTCCGGATCGAAGGCACAGGCGAGGAGATCCCCGCCGGCCACGTGCTGCTGGGCGAGCACCTCGCCCGCCACGGCTACCGCACGTGGGGCACCGGCAAGTGGCACAACGGCGCGGCGAGCTTCAACCGCAGCTTCCAGGACGGCGCCGAGATCTTCCTGGGCGGCATGGAGGACCACTGGAACGTGCCGGCCTTCCGCTACGACCCGACCGGGCGCTACGCCGGCACGTTGCCGCAGGTGCCGGACTGGCTCTCCTCAAACGAGGTGCGCGTCCGCCGCGGCGACGGGATCCGCGCCGGCGTGCACTCCAGCCGGCTGTTCTGTGACGCGGCGATCGAGCGGCTCCGGCACACCGATGCGTCGACCCCGTTCCTGATGTACGTGTCGTTCATGGCACCGCACGACCCGCGCACCATGCCGGCGGAGCACCTGCGCCGCTACGACCCGGACCGGCTGACGCTGCCGCCCAACTTCCTGCCACGCCACCCGTTCGACAACGGCGCGATCGACATCCGCGACGAGCTGCTGGCCGCGCACCCGCGCGACGAGGCAGAGGTGCGGCGCCACATCGCCGAGTACTACGCGATGATCACCCACCTGGACGCCGAGACCGGCCGGCTGCTCGACGCGCTGGAGGAGCGCGGCCTGGCCGACGACACGATCATCGTCATGGCCGGCGACAACGGGCTGGCGGTCGGCCAGCACGGCCTGATGGGCAAGCAGAACCTCTACGAGCACTCCGTGCGGGTGCCGCTGATCTTCGCTGGCCCCGGCGTGCCGAGCGGGGAGACTCGCGACAGCTACGCCTACCTGCTGGACATCTTCCCGACGCTCTGCGATCTGACCGGCCTGCCCGTCCCCGACAGCGTCACCGGCCGCTCGCTGGCCCCGGCGCTGGCCGATCCGGCCCATCACGCACGTGAGCGGCTCTACCTTGCCTACTGGGACAGTCAGCGCGCGATCAAGGACCGCCGCTACAAGCTCATCGAGTACCGGGCCGGCGACGGGCCGGTGACGCAGTTGTTCGACCTGGAGGCCGATCCCTGGGAGATGAGCGACCTGTCCCGGCATCCGGACCAGCGCCAGCGCCAAGCCGCGATGCGCGCGGAGCTCGCGGCCGCGCGCGACGCCTCCGGCGAGATGGCGACCCCCTACGGCCCGGCGTTCTGGGACTGACCGAAGCCGCGTGATACCCTCAACTCAGGAAACGCGCGCGGAGATGACGGCCCACTACATCCTTACGGATTATCTTGAGCAGTCACTCGCGGGAGCGGAATACGACAAGCTGGACGACGGCACCTTTGCGGGGCGAATACCGGAGTGCAAGGGTGTGGTTTCCTTTGGGGCGACGTTGATGGAGTGCGAGCGATCGTTGCGCTCGACGCTCGAGGACTGGGTGTTCGTCGGCCTGAAGTTGGGGCACAGGCTCCCTGTTCTATCCGGGATCGACCTGAACCGAAGGCAACCGAAGGCTCTGTGTCCGGATCGCGACATCAGTTCATGGTCCTGAGGAACCACCGACTCGCGCTTCCTTCCAACGACGAGAATTCGGGCCTTGGACGTAACAGACCCTTGCTCGGCGAATCGCTACGGCTCTATCGTCCTTCTGAGCTGTTGGCCAGCTTCGTCCGAAATTCCAAGAAAGTCACTAATGAGACTATGCCGATTTCTTTGTAGTGTTTCTTCGTCGACGCCAGCTTTGCGGTAGGCTTCTTCTTCGCGAAGGTAATTCTTACCTAGTTCCTGTCCGTAAACTCACAACTCGTTGGGCAGGATCGAGTTGAATCTTGG
>JAPPNY010000146.1 GCA_028818385.1 Spirochaetaceae bacterium | reverse complement strand
CGCCCCATGATCCCAACCTGCCTCAAACCGTCCGCCCCGGCTGAATAGTTACGTCTTCCGTACGATTCCGAGGCATGTAGATCCTGCTGTACGGCCCCATGTGGGCGTGCGTGTTGATGACCGGACAGGCCGCGCTGCGGCCCGTTTCGACGAACTCGGCGACGATGCGCGAAGCGGAACGGGGCTTCACAGTCGCACCTCATCAAGGATCGCCTGCAGATTGCCGGATGCGATCGCGGCGCGGTCGTCCTCGTCTATCTCCGCATGCCGCACGAGCAGCGACGATCCTCCCATCGGGACGTGGTGGTAGGAGCTCCCGAAGAGCAGCCGACGCGAGCCATAGGCCTTCAGCACGTCCTCGAGCCCGCCATCGAGCTCGTAGCGGGAGGTGTCGATGTGGAAGTGGCGGTAGCGCTCGAGCAGCGGGCGGAAGAAGCGGTCATCGCCCCAGCATCCGTGATCGGTCGCGATCAGCACCAGCTCGGGCCAGGAGGCGAGCACGTCGTGCAGAAGCTGCCACCCCTCCTCGACGTTCACGAACAGCGGTATGCGCCGCTCCACCAGCTCGCCGAGCACCGTCCCCATCGTCACCTCGTTGAGGAGATAGCGATGGGCGTCCGGCCGCGCGCGCAGTGCCGAAACGCCATGGTCCCGCATGCCACCGAGCAGATCGTCCACCGGCATCTCGGTCTGCGGCGGCAGGATGTTCCAGACCGGCAGCAGGCGCTCGCTTGCCTGGCAGAACGCCGCGATCTCCGGGTTCGATTCCAGCGGGTTGGAGAAGTCACCGCCGTCGTGGTTGACGAGCGCGCGGTCGACGCCACAGTTGTCCATTTCCTCCAGCAGTGCCCCGGGGTCAAGGGCCGGCTCGAGCGGGGGAAACTGACCCACTCCGGCGTAGGCGTTGCAGTCGAAGAACTCGATGCCCTCGCCGGGCGTCATGCGGCGTCGCCGGTCGCCAGGGCAGCGGCGGCATGGTTGATCCGCCCGATGATCCGCGTCACTTCAGCGTCCGTGTGGTCGGGATGGGTCTCGACGCACACCGTCCTGCCGAGGATGTCGAGCGACTGACGGCACATCTCCTTCGAATAGTCCATGCGGCAGCCCTTGTTCTGGGGAAGCTCGAACGGGTTCAGCGCAGGGTGGTGGGCGCCCCGGTGCTGCAGGACGGGATCCCACTCCGTGTACACGTGCCGTCCCGTCTTGAGCGCGACCCAGCCACCGCTCCCTTCCGCGAGCGCATCGGCGGCCGCCGTAGACGGGAGCAGGTAGGTGACGTGGGTTCCGCACTCCCAGCCCGGACTGTTGTTGGGACTGGCTGCCAGGCCGGAGGGTTCCGTCGCCCTGATGATGCGGGCCTTCTGCCCGCGCATGGCATCCACCATCCCGTCGATCCGGTCGAGCTGGCAGTTCATGATCGCTCCCTCGACCTCCGAGGCACGCGCGCCGTTGGACATGTAGCCGGCGAAGCTGTCCTTCCTTCCGTCCCAGTAGAACCGGCAGGGATCGATCGCGCACTCGATGCGTTCCGCGAGGGCGTCGTCGCCGGTCACGACCGCGCCTCCCTCGCCGCAGGTCATGTTCTTGTAGTGGTTGAAGCTGAAGGCGCCGATGTGGCCGATCGACCCGAGCATCCGTCCCTCGTAGGCGCCGCCCACGCCCTGGCAGGCGTCCTCGATCACCAGCACGCCCGCGTTGCGGGCGATGTCCATGATCGAGTTCATGTCGCACGCCAGGCCCCACATGTGCACGGGCATCACGGCGCGGGTGCGGGGTCCGATGGCATCCCGCAGCGCCGCGGGACTCAATCCGAGGCTCTCGTCGATGTCGACGATGACCGGAATGGCACCCGCGGCCAGCACCGAGCCGGGGGTGGCCATGTACGTACAGGCGGGGACGATCACCTCGTCACCGGGCCCGATTCCCGCGCCCATGAGCGCCGCCGTCAGCGAGTTGGTGCCGCTGGCCGTCAGGAAGCAGTGGGCCACGCCCAATCGGCGGGCATACCGCTTCTCGAAGCGCAGGCACTCGCCCTCCGCGTCCTCCATGTAGCGAAACAGCCGCTTGCTCCTGAAGACCTCGGCCAGCCTGTCGAGCTCGGCTTGCCCGATCCTGTACATACGCGTTCCTCCACTTCTTCGGACGCCGGCTGAGCCACGATAGCCGGTGCGGCTGCGTGATCCAACCAGGGAACGTTACCCTCGGGATTGGCGTTGATGCTGTCCATGAGCGGTAGAATGTGCGGATGAGCGGCCCGAACGTCCTTCTCATCTGTGTCGATCACTGGCCGGGTGCGCTGCTGCGCGCCGCCGGCCACGAGCACGTCTTCACGCCCACGCTGGATCAGCTCTGCCGCAACGGCGTGCGGTTCGAGCAGGCGTACACCACCACGCCCACCTGCATCCCGGCGCGGCGCGCGCTGATGACGGGCACCAGCGCGCGCACCCACGGCGACCGCACCTTTCGCGAGCACGAGCCGATGGACCCGGCGCTGCCGACCATGGCGCAGACCTTCCGCGACGCGGGCTATCAGGCGTACGCGGTCGGCAAGCTGCACGTCTATCCGCAGCGCGACCGCATCGGCTTCGACGACGTCATCCTCAACGAGGAGGGCCGCCACCACCTGGGCGGCGGCAGCGACGACTACGAGCGCTACCTGCACGACCACGGCTACGGCGGCCAGGAGCTGACCCATGCCATGGGCAACAACAGCTACACGGTGCGGCCCTGGCACCTGCCCGAGCAGTTCCACCAGACGTTCTGGACCACCCGGCAGATGTGCGAGACGATCCGCCGCCGCGACCCGGGGCGGCCGGCGTTCTGGTACTGCTCGTACGCGGCGCCGCACCCGCCGATCACGCCGCCGGCCGACTATCTGCGCCACTACGAGCACTTCGGCGTGGACGAGCCGTTCGTCGGCGACTGGGCGCGCGACTTCGACGCGCTGCCGCACGCGCTGAAGCTCTACCGCGACCGGCGCAACGTCGGCCTGGACGGGGAGGAGACGCGCTTGGCGCGCATGGGCTTCTACGCCCAGTGCACGTACATCGACCACCAGATCCGCCTGCTGATCGGCCAGTTGCGCGAGGCTGGCCTGCTCGACGACACGATCCTGATGTTCACCTCCGACCACGGGGACATGCTCGGCAACCACCACCTGTGGGCCAAGCCGCCCATGTACGAGTACTCGGCCAGGGTGCCGATGATCCTGGTCGGCACGGCCGGGGATGCGAGGGTGGGGGCGCGCCGCACCGACGGGCGGCTGGCGGCGCTGCGCGACGTGATGCCGACCCTGCTGGACCTGTGCGGCATCGACGTCCCGCCGACGGTCGAGGGGGAGTCGCTGGTCGGCGAGCCGCGCCGCACCCACCTGTACTGCGAGCACCACGAGGGGGCGGCGGCCATGCGCATGCTCCGGCGCGGCCGGCACAAGCTCATCTACTACCCGGCCGGCAACCGCCTGCAGCTCTTCGACCTGCAGAGCGATCCACGGGAACTGCACGACCTGTACGGCTCGCCGGCAACGGTGGACGTCGCCGCGGATCTGGAAGCGCTGATGGCCGGCGAGCTCTACGGCGAGGATCGCGCGTGGGTGCGCGACGGCCGGCTGGTCGGCATGCCGGAACCGGCCTACGAGTACCAGCCGGACCGCGGCCTGAGCGGCCAGCGGGGCTGGCGGTGAGCGCCCGCGACCTGCACGGCTGGGCGGAGATAGCGCCCGCGGGCCCGATCGAGGCCGGCTCCACCGGCACGTGGCGGATCACCTACCACGCGGGCGAGCGCGGCATCGACGACGGCGGCTCGATCAAGTTCGCCTGGCGCGACACCAGCGACTGGGGGACGCCGCAGTTCACGGAGCCGGGCGCCGCCGATTTCGCCAGCGCCGCGACCACCGGTGCCGCCGCGCTGCGCGCGGCCTACGAGCGGCAGCGCTACATCCGGCCCTGGCGCCGCTGCGTCACGGTGGACGTGTTCGACGGCTGGCTGCGCCAGGGCGACACGGTCACTCTGACGCTGGGCGACAGCTCCGGCGGGAGCCCGGGAAGCCGAGCGCAGACCTTCATCAACGACACGTTCGAGTTCCGGGTGGCCGTGGACTGGGCGGGCGCCTGGCAGTACACGGTGGTGCCGTCGCCGGTGGTACAGGTGACGGGAGGAAGGCCACACCGCCTGGTGGCCGTGGGGCCATCGGTGACCACGCCCGGCTCGCCCGGCTGGCTCGGGGTGCGGGTGGAGGACCGCTGGGGAAACGTGTGCCGTGATTTCGCCGGCTGCATCGAGATCGACGCCGCAGGCCTGAGCGGGCTTCCCGAGCGGTACACTCTCGAGCCCGGCGACGGAGGCGCGCACCGCTTCCAGGACGTGCGCGCTGCGGGGTCCGGCATCCACCGTGTGACCGTGAGCGCCGAGGGACTGGAGCCTGCCACGGCCAACCCGCTGGTGTGCCGAGCCGGGCAGGGCGGCCCGCAACCGTACTGGGGTGACCTCCATGGCCAGAGCAATGAGACGGTCGGCACCGGACCGGTCTCCGCCCACTTCGCCTACGCCCGCGACGTCGCCTTCGCGGACTTTGCCGGCCACCAGGGAAACGACCTGCAGATCACCGACGCGATCTGGACCGAGATCAAGCGGCAGGCGAACGGCCATGACGAGCCCGGCCGGTACGTCGCGTTCGTCGGCTGGGAGTGGTCGGGCAACACGGCGTCCGGAGGCGACCGCAACGTCTACTACGCGCAGGCCGACGGCCCGCTGCACCGCTCCAGCCGGATCCTGGTGGGCGACCCGCCGCGGGCCGACGGCGCCGATGCCGACGCCCCGCACGTGCGCGACCTGTACGCGGCCCTGCGCGGTCATGCGGCCGGGCCGCTGATCATTCCGCACATGGGCGGCCGCCGCGCCGACCTCCGCTTTCACGATCCCGAGCTGGAGCCGGTCATCGAGGTGCTGTCCGAGTGGGGGGAGTTCGAGTGGTTTCTGCGGGAGGGGCTGGAGCGCGGGTACGAGATCGGCTTCGTCTGCGGCTCCGACGACCACAAGGGGCGTCCCGGCACCGCCAACCCGGGGCGCAGCACGTTCGGCGTCAACGGCGGGCTGGCATGCGTATTCGCTGACGAGCTCAGCCGCGAGGGCATCCTCTCCGCGCTGCGCGCGCGCCGCTGCTACGGCACCTCCGGCGCCCGCATCCACGTCGAGGCGAGCGCCGACGGCCATCCGGTCGGCGCCGTGTTCGAGGCCGCCACCGCACCCCGCATCAGCGTCAGCGTGGCCGGCACGGCGCCCGTGGAGCGCATCGACTGCTTCCGCGGGACGGAGCTGATCGCCACCTTCCCCGAGCGGCTGCCGCGTGCCGCCGACCGCGTACGGGTGAGCTGGGCCGGCGCCCGCAACCGCGATCGCCAACGCATGCTGCGCTGGGACGGATCGCTGTCCATCGCTGGCGGCACGTTCGGCGCCGCCGAAGGCTGGGCCTTCGACTCGGCCGCCGAGGGCCTGGAAGAGACGGGCCGCGACCGCATCACCTGGCGCTCGGTGACCACCGGCGACGCCGACGGCCTGCTCGTCGGCGTGGAGGGCCCCGACTCGGCGACGCTCAGCTTCCACAGCGGCGTGCTGCAGCATCGCGCCACCCTCGGCGAGGTGCGCCGTCAGCCGGTGACGGTGCCCGGCCCCGGCATCGACACCCGCCTGGTGATGGAGATGGCGCCGACCGGCAGCGGCCTGGAAATCGCGACGA
The DNA here is from genome assembly GCA_028818385.1 of Spirochaetaceae bacterium. The sequence continues at coordinate 19,628 of JAPPNY010000146.1, read as the reverse complement.
ACTTCCGCGACGGCGCCGCACCGCCGGGCCGCCACGCCTACTGGCTGCGCATCACCCAGATCGACGGGGCCAAAGCCTGGCTGAGCCCCTGGTACGTGACCATCGAGTGAGGGGATGACACGCGGGGACGGCGAACCTGCAGAAATGCGCTGCCACTCCGACGAATTCGGCAGAAAATCAGCGGAGCGCCCGTTGATTTCAAGGATATGGCCGGATATGCTCTGGGAGCCGTGTACTCGCGAACGTTGGCCGTCAGGAAGCTCGCCAAGCGAAAGTCGCTGTTTCTGTTCGGTCCTCGCAGCACCGGCAAGACGACGTTGCTCCGCCAGCAGTTCGGCTCGGGCGCGATCGTCAACCTTCTGCGCAGTAGCGTCTACCTGCCGCTGGCGGAGAATCCCTCTCGATTGCGCGAGATCGTCGCGGAAGGCCGGGGCGACGCCTCGGCCGAGCCTCCGGTCGTCGTCATCGACGAGATCCAGAAGCTGCCGCCGCTGCTCGACGAGGTGCACGACCTGATCGAGACGAAGCGGATTCACTTCGTCCTCTCGGGCTCCAGCGGCCGCAAGCTCACGCGGGGCGGGGTGAATCTCCTGGGCGGCCGCGCGTGGCAGGCGAACCTGTTTCCGCTGACGAGCGCCGAGGTACCGGAGTTCGACCTGGGGCGCTACCTCCTGCATGGCGGTTTGCCGCAGGTCTATGACGCCGAGTACCCGGAGGAGGAGCTCGACGCCTACGTGAACACGTACCTCGCCGAAGAGATCCGGGGTGAGGCGCTGGTCCAGAACTTCACGCACTTCGCCCGCTTCCTGAACGTAGCCGCCGTCTCCAACGGCCAGCAGCTCAACTTCGCGAACGTGTCGCGCGACACCGGGGTACCCGTCACGTCGGTGCGCTCCTACTTCGACATCCTCAAGGACACGTTCATCGGGTTCCTGCTGCAGCCCTGGCGCGGGTCGCGGCGCCGCAAGGCCGTGGCGACGGCCAAGTTCTACTTCTTCGACGTGGGAGTAGCCAACTTCCTGCGCGGCATCCGCACGCTGAACAGGAACAGCACGGAGTACGGGATCGCGTTCGAGCACTTCATCGCCATGGAGCTGCGCAGTTACCTCTCCTACCGCCGCATTCGGAAAGAGCTGACCTACTGGCGCACGCAGAGCGGACTCGAGGTGGACTTCGTGATCGGAGCGTCGGCGGCGATAGAGGTGAAGGCCTCCAGCCGTGTATCCGACCACGACCTGCGAGGTCTGCGTGCCTTGGCCGAAGAGGACGGATTGGACTCGCTGGTCCTCGTCTCCTTCGACGAGCTAGACCGGCGCACCGACGACGGCATTCGGCTCCTGCATTGGCGCACGTTCCTCGAGGAACTGTGGAGCGACGCCTTTGCCTGGTAGCATACGATATTCCCTTGGGCGCCCACGAGATCGCCCATGCACCGGTAGCGGTGCGGCCGTCATGCGATTTGGGCGAAGTACCACTCGATGAACTGTTCCACGCCTTGCTCGGCCTCGGAGTAGGGGCCTGGCCGGTACATCCGTGAGTTGACGCCGGACTGGTTGTTCTCGCAGATCTTCCAGTCCTCCCCGTTGGTGACCTCCCAGAGCCAGCTCACCTCGGCCGGATCGTAGTCGCGGCCCTCCACCGCGTCGCCGTCGACCAGCCAGGTGAGCTCGGCACGCGTCTCGAGCTCGCTCATCGGCGCAAAGCTGAACAGCATGGCGTGGTCGTTGGACGCGACGATCCAGTTGAGCGGAAACATCTGCATGGCCGAGATGGCGCCGTCGTACTGCGTGAACTGTCCCATGAGGGGGGCGACCGGCCGCCCGTCACGCGTTTGCGTGAGAAACCCGGGGCGGATCGGGGTGCGGACCAACTGGTAGAGCTTCGACTCCGACAACTCGACCTGCACCGGCAGCCGCCCTTCCCGTTGCGCCCGCTGGCGCCAATCGGACACGAAGCGTTCGTACTCTGACCGTCGCCGCGGCGATTCGGCGGCGGCTGGATAGGACATGACCTGACAGAACTCCGGGTGGGCGTGCGTGCAGTGGTAGCACTCCCAGAAGTTCTCGGCGAACACCTTCCAGTTGGCGCGGATGCGATGAATGGTGCGGCGGGCGACCTTGGCCTGGCGAAAACCATGGGGCGTGAACAGAGCCCGCATCTGGTCCCAGAAGCTGCCGAGGTCGGGACCGGGCGGCTCCGGGCACAGGAAGATCAGGCCCTCGATCACGCGCACCGCGCACCGGTGGAGTCCCATGTCGGCGCGGTCGAAATGCGCGCCCATGTGGCGCGCGGAAGCCAGCTCGCCCTCGAGCGTATAGGACCACGCGTGGTAGGGGCACACGAGCCGCGACGTTGCGTGTCCTTCCGCTTCGAGGCAGATCCGCGAGCCGCGATGGCGACAGACGTTGAAGAACGCGCTCACGGCAGTGTCCCCGCCGCCGCTGCGCATCACGACGATCGACTCATCCCCGATCTCGTGGAGGAAGTAGTCGCCGACAGCGGGGATGCGGGCGATGTGGCCGACGAACGACCAGCCGCGCATGAACACGCGCGCCATGTCGCGCTCGAACGCCTGGGTCGAGAGGTACAGTTGCCGGGGCAGCGACCAGCCGGGCCGGCGCTCGGCCACCCACGCCTCTACCTCGCCGCCGCCAGCCATGCTATGGGTTCTCGCCATCAGAGGCCGAGGACGCGCGCAGCGGTCCCCCCCATGATCAGGTCCATCTCCTCCTGGCTTAGGAAGTCACAGTACTTGACGATGTGGTCTATGGACTGCCGGTAGGTACAGTGGCGGTTCTGGAAGGGCATGTCCGTGCCCCACATCAGGCGGTCGGCTCCGATGTGCTCCACCATGCTCTGGAAGGTCGGTATCGCCTTTCGATAGGGGAAGTCCCACATGTCGCCTATTCTCACGGGAAAGCAGATCTCGATGGTGAGATTCGGGTTCTGGAAGGGCTCGTAGACCGCGTCGGGCAGGACGATCCGGTCGCCTTCAATGAAGGAGCGGTACGGAAATCCGTGGGTTATGCTGACGATCGTGTCTGGGTAGCGCTCCATCCATCGCATGAGAATCCCCAGCTCGTTCGCGTAGCCGTCCCGGGCTTGAGTGGTGGGTTCCCAGCTCCCGGCTTCCGGCCCCGTGCTCAAGGAGAAGAAGATCGGCACGGAGAGGGAGGTTGCAGCCTCCCAGAAGGATCGGTAGAAGCCGTCGTCCCAGGGCTCCGCACTGACCTTGTATCCGTCGGCGTTGAACTTGATCGCCTGGAGTCCGTGCTTCGTGATCGAGTCCTCAAGCTCTCGGATCACGGCATCGGTATCGTCGCGGATACGCCATTCGTCGACGGGCGCCATCGAGACGATCCTGCCGGGGAACCTGCGTATGCACTCGGCCTGGTAGGCGCTGCTGCGACCGAGCATCGGGTTCGTGTGCAGGAGCGCCATGTCGACGCCGGCGTAGTCCATCTCGCTGATGAGGCTGTCCGGCCCAAAGGCGCAACCCTGCAAGTTCGGCGGGTAGTAATGCTTGGTGTAGTCCTCACCATCGACGGTCCATACTACTCTGCCGGCGGCGTGGTCGATACGGAAGTCGACGTCGGGCAGTCCGGTCAGGACACCCGACTCGCCAGGAGCCAGAACCTCGGATGAGCCCCGGGACCTGTCACTGAGGCTGAAGGCCGGCTGATAGTGGCTGGCCTGTCCGGCCTGCACCCATCGGAGATGCTCGTCCACGCTGTCGTAGCCCATCAGGCTGTCTGCGGCCTCGAACGTGTAGGCGTGTGAGTCTATGATCATGGGGTACCCCGGAGGTCAGGTGCGCTCCACGCGCACCATCCAGCCCAGCGTATCCAAGCACCCGAAGTCGTGCACCCCGTCTCCGAAGAGCCTCTTAGCGGTGCGTTTTCCTGGTAGCATCCGGCATCTGGAGGCGCACGATTGCAAACACTCGCCGAATGCTTGAAGAGTCCTGCTCGGAGGTGATCAAGAGCGCCGTGCGCCCGCCTGACGCACGAACGGCGGCGGCCTTGCTGGCGGCGATCAGACGTATGCCGGTCATGCCGGACGCCGATCTCGACCTCCTCGATTCGGCGCAGCGCGCGGACCCGCCACCGCCGGATCGATGGCGGGCCAAATGACCTGCCGTTGACCTCTGGCCGCTCATGGTCAGAGCCCCGGGTGCCTGGAGCCTCGCAGCCGGATGCGGTGGCCGTCGCCGATGTCGACTTCGTAACAGCGGTACCAATGCACCTTCGTGGGCGGACCGACCTGCATGCCCTGCGTCTTGCACTTGGCTGCGTGCTCGTCCACCTTGCCGCCCACGTCGAGCTCGACCGTGGCGGGGGGGATCGACTCGCCCGCGGACGCCGGACGGATCGCGATGGCCGGCGCCCCGGCGAACGCGGAGATCGCTACCCGCTTCTCATCCTGGGAGGTGCCGGGTGTCCGTGTGTCCACGTGCATGCCCAGGCCGTCGACGAGAAGGCGCGTCGTGTGCTCCACGTCGCGCACGACAAGCTGCGGGCGCAGGCCGAGCAGGGCCGGTTCCGGGTCACCGGCTGCGCGCGCCATCACGACATTGTGGACGATCCGTTCCTGCAAGTCCGAGTAGTAGGCCATGCGGCCGTGCTCGGTCATCCCGGCGTTGCGTGCGACGCCGATCGAACGGCGGTTGGTGTGGTCGATCCACGCGTCCAGGCGGGCGAAGCCTGCCGTTCCGAGCAGGTGATCGACGGCCGCGGCGACCGCCTCGCTCGCCAGTCCGTTGCCCCAGTGGTCGGGGTGCAGGTACCAGGTCAGCGACCGCCACACCTCGTCACCCGGAAACAGGGACACCGAGCCGATGATCTGCTGATCGACGGCCGCCCGGATGGTCCAGCTCCATCCGCCGTTTTCCGCCATGCGTGTGACAACTGAATCGGCGGCCGAGGGTTCCGAGTCGCCCATGGTGGACCAGACCCGTCGGTCACAGCGGATGGCGTGGAGGGCGGGGGTGTCGCGCTCGGCATCCAGCGGGTGAAGCTCCAGTCGAGCGGTCGTCAGTTTCGTCGCGCTCATCCGGGTCTTTTCACGGGATGCCGTTGCCAGCCATCGGAGATCGTGTCCCGCCGGACCAGGTGTGCTGTGACTTCCTGTCGATTGTGGAAGAGGTGTCGCACGTCCACGACGCGATAGGCGTGTTGCAGAGCCCTGGTGGCATCGCGGAGGTGCCCGTGGACGCGCAGCGATGGCAGCTTGATGGTCATCACCGCGTGGCCGCCCGATTCCAGGCTGCACGCGGCCCGGCACATCAGCGCCGCCGACTCGGTTGGATCGAGGGACATGTCGTTCACGATCAGTCCGAACGGGCGGCAAGTCAAGGAGGCTTCCTCGATCCGGCATCGCAGGTGCGAGACGCGGGGGTGGGCCGCGACGGCCGGAGAGAGGGCACCCGGATCCACCGCGATCACCGTGGCTCCAGCCTCCATGAGAAAGGCCGTCCAGCCGCCGGGAGCCGCGCCCAGGTCCAGGACGCGGGTCGACGGGCCGACAGGGATACGGAACGTGTCGATGGCTTCCTCAAGCTTGTGTCGCGCTCGGGACACGACTCGCGATCGTGTGCTCCGACGCCGGTGTTCGTCGGCGTGCACCGCGAGGTTCTCTTCCACCTTCGACGCGCCCACGAAGGCATGTGGCCCCGAGAGAAGCACGGAAAGGACCTGATCAGGACAATCGCGATCGACGGTGAGTCCGGTTCCCTCCAGGTGGGAACCAACCCGCACCTCCACGTCTCGCGCGCCATACGGCGCCTCGCCATGCGGGCCGGCGATCGTGCAATCAGTCTTGCGGCACTGCACCGCGAACGTAAGACTTCTGTCCAGTGGTTGGATTCTGTCGACCGCCGAACTGATCCGTGCGAGGTCACCGGCGTGCCCGTCCAGCCGCACGCGAGCGCGGACGGGCGCAAGGTGCTGGACGAACGTGGGGTGTTGTGCCTGGAACGCCTCTGCAACGCCACATCCCGGCGTCGCTCCGGAGACGATCGTTCGTGCGGAGTCGGCGTTCATGACTTCCGCACGCGGATCCACCCGCTGAACCTCAGAGAGCGCGGGCTTTCGGAAGCGAGGATAGTGGGTCACGACGTATCGAGGCCTCCGAAAGACCACCGGGCCGTCAGGATCGAGGCGCTGCTCATCAGGCCCGATCCACCGGTGCATCATGAACAGCGAACCGTTGCAGGCGGTGTAATCGCGCTCGCAGTCCGCGAGCAGATGCCGATCGACATGCTCCAGACGGAAGACGGCCTGGGACACGTCCCGCCCATGGGTACGCACCTCCAGAAGACGGAAATCATGGAGTTGATCGATTGCCTGCTGCCGCCAGTACCGGTTGCGGGCTCCGTCGAATTGCAGGAAGAGTGTGGGCGCGAAGCCGATCTCCTCATACGTCTCGGCCAACTGAGACCCTGCCGGGACTGCCATGCGGGTGGCGTTCATCGACACCGCCGCCGCCGAGATCGCATTCGCGATGATTGCCCGCACGCCGGGAGAGTCGGCGCTCGGCGCGACGAACTCGGTGTCGAGCACCACCACGTCCTTGTCCACCGTCGGGAGCGCGACGCCGATCGTCCCGGCCGCGTCTTCCAGGGTGAAGTAGAGGGACCTGTCGGACGGGAATCTTCGCGCGAAATAGTGGAAGTCCCGACCAGTCCGCTCGGACCAACACGGAAACGCTGCCTCGATCATGGTGACCGCATCGCGAAGCCGGTCAATGCCGCTGATGAGCCGTGTGCGCATGTTCAGTTGTCCGTCTGGCTCTACCCACAGCCGGCAAGACGGGGGCGACTGGCTATCGTCGCTGCGCCACCAGCCTTAGAAAGTCCGCCTCGTCTCGGCATTCCAAGGCCGCTTGCACCAGCGTTTCGGTGGAGTTGGCCGGCAACTGGCCCAGACGCCGCGGCAGCGCAGCCGATACGGGCAGGCCCCGCGTCCTGAACACCTGCAACACCGCTGTGCGCTGTGTCTCCAGCCGGCCCTCGAGGCGCTCTGCGCGCAGGAACGGATCGTCATCAGGTCCGGTGCCTTCAGCAGTACCCAGCGCCCGGCCCACCCGGCGCAGCGCTGCCGTGGTTGCGTCCGACAACTCCGGCTCGTTCAGCGCCAAGTGGATCTCTTCCGCCGTCCAGCCCGGGAATGCCCGGCTGCTCGGCACCGTGCGAAAGCTTCCGCCTTCCAACACGTACATCGTCAAGCCGGCCCGCAGCCCCGCCGGACGGCTTGGCGACGGCGTGTCAGGTACCTCCACCCACACTTCCGGAAATCCCCACGACTCGTAGAGTGCGAGCTTGCCACGGCGCACGTCGGTGGTGTTGTCCACCTCCAGCACCACGTCCGGAAGCGTGTCGCTGCCCACCTCGATCGCGGGACCCGAGGGCCGTGTCGCGCGCGGGTCCAGATACACCGTCTGATCGGCCTGCATGATGCGCTGCCACGCGCCACGCGCGTCGCGGACCAGGAGATCGGCGGCGCCGAACGTGTCGATCGGCGAGCCGCGCGTTCGGGCCATCATCGTGGTGAGCGCTCCGAGGCGCTGACCGCCCTGTTCGTGGTAGATGCCGGCCGGATCGCACACCATGGCTATTTCCGTGGCGGCATCCCAATACTCGATGCGGCCTTCGTGGTCGGAGATCGCCTCTCGCGGTATGCGAACCGGCCGGCATCCGGGAAACTCCAACGCCTCCGGCTCGTTATGCCGTGCCGGCCGCGGAATTGCGGCGACACGGTACTCAGCCATGGGCACGACCTTAGCACGCGGTGGATTTGACGTAGCAGAGAAGCGTGCCGGTCGCCGATGGGCGTATTCCCATGTTCAGACGCCCGTCGCCGGCCGTGGCGGATCGGTCTGCCGCATGCGTATTGTCGGGCGCCGAGCCGGTCCAGAGCCATCGGTGCAGCCAGGCCTCGGTTTCGCGAGCGGCGGCGGTGCCATAGGCATGCGGACCGTCCGCCCACACCGCGGCAAACCGGTCGGCGTGCCCGAGGGTGGCATACAGGGCTGCGATCTGCTGCAGCGCCGCCTGCTGCTCGGCGACGTTGGGGAAGGTGCCGTCCTCACGAGCGCTCAGGTTCAGGAACGGAGTTCACGTCGCCCAGATCGGCAAGCCGACAACGGTACTCCGCATGGGTCTCCGCCGCGTTCGACAGCGTGAACGCCCACGGCACGCGTTGGCGATCCGCCCAATCCACGACGGTGTACAGGTCAGCTTCCAGGTGCACGACTGCGGTAGCCGCGCGTCAATGGAGCGGCGACTTGAAGGCGCCCAAACAGGCGGAGTGTCTGGTGCACCGCCACGTCCCGTGGTCGCTGATCGAGCGGGTCGGCGTCGTGAGTCAGCGCGTGGCAAATCGGGTGTCCGAGATCGTTGGCGGTACGGCCGGCGTTCGTGTGGAAGTATGCCGTAGGTGGTACTATTAGGTATCGATCGGGAGCGATGGTCGAGTATCTGAAGGGCGATCTGGTGACAGCGGAGCGGGAGGCTCTGGTCAACACCGTGAACTGCGTCGGCGTCATGGGTCGTGGCGTCGCACTGGCGTTCAAGCGCAGGTTTCCCGCCAACTTCAAGGCGTACAAGACTGCGTGCGAGTGGGGCGAGGTCGAGTTGGGCCGGATGTTCGTGTTCGAGACCGGCGAACTGATGCCGCGTTTCATCATCAATTTCCCGACCAAGCAGCACTGGCGCGGCCGAAGCCGTCTCGCGGACATCGACAGAGGTCTGTCAGCGCTCGTAACGGAGATAGAGCGCCGAGGCATTCACTCAATCGCGTTGCCGCCCCTCGGCTGCGGACTCGGTGGTCTCGACTGGAACGACGTGAAGCCTCGCATACATGAGGCGCTTTCCCGACTACGTGACATCGATGCGCTGGTCTTCGAGCCTCACGATTCCATCTCGGCGACGGTCCCGTTCCGTGAGGAGAGACGGCCAGACATGACGCCTGGACGGGCGGCGCTGCTTGGTCTGATGCACCGCTACCTGATCGGTCTGGCCGAACCGTTCGTAACTTTGCTTGAGGTGCACAAGCTGCTCTACTTCATGCAGGAGGCCGGAGAGCCCCTCCGATTGCGGTATGTCAAGGCGTCTCACGGGCCCTACGCCGAGAACCTGCGTCACGTTCTGCGGGCTCTCGACGGCCACTACCTGGAGGGTGGCGGCTCAGGGGGAGACCGGACGGATGAGCCGCTGAACCTGATCCCCGGCGCGATCCGGGAGGCAGAGGCGTTTCTTGGCCAGCATCCCGAAACGCGCAGTCGCTTCGATCGAGTAGTCGAACTGGTGAACGGTTTCGAGTCACCGTTCGGCCTCGAGGTGATGGCCACGGTCTACTGGGTGATCAACGAGATTGGTACCGACACGATAGAGGATGTCATCCGGGCTGTGTACGGATGGAACAGTAGCAAGCGGAAGTTCACGGAGCGCCAGATCGAGCTGGCGTGCGAGACCCTGCGCGTCCGGGGATGGATCGGGAGCTGAAGCCGTCCGGTGAGGTCGCGCAGGCGGAAGCGGCACACGGCCACGTCTTCCTTCTCGATCGAGTGGATGGCGTACGCGCTGTCGCCGTCCAGGTGCAGCACCGGGTAGCCGTAGCGGTCGCCCTTGTGATGCCCCGGCAGGCGTGAACCGGCCGACTCGTCACCGCCGAGCAGGTAGTGGCGGTCGAACACCACGCCGTCGCCGCGGCTCTCGGTGACCGCGAGCCGCTCCACCTCCCGGTCGGCGATGTGCACATATCCTCAGCCCTTCAGCGAGCCGAGGAAGATGCCCTTGATGAAGTACCGCTGCAGGAACGGGTACACCAGGATGATCGGGCCGATGGTGATCAGCGTGGTGGCGGCCTTCACCGCCTCGGAGGGGAGCCGGTCCTCCGCGTCGGCCGGTCCGCCGAACTCCCGGATGCGGTCGAGCGTGGCCTGCTCGGCAAGGAGCAGGCGGCGCAGCAGGAGCTGCAGGACGACCTTGGATTCGTCGCGAAGGTAGATCAGGGCATCGAACCAACTGTTCCAGTGCAGCACCATCGTCCACAGGGCGATCGTGGCCAGCACGGGCTTGCAGAGCGGGGCGACGATGCGCGCCATGATCTGCAGGTAGTTGGCGCCGTCCATGAACGCTGACTCCTCGAAGGCCGGGTCCACGGTCATCAGGTAGTTGCGCATGATGATGATGTAGAAGCCGTTGGCGAGCAGCGGCAGGATCAGCACCCATCGCGAGTCGATCAGGCCGAGCTTGCGGATCACCAGGTAGGTCGGAATCAGGCCCCCGGCGAAGAACATGGTCACCAGGATGTACGCGGTCAGCAGCCCCCGTCCCGGCAGGCTGCGCTTCGCCAGGGGATAGGCGGTCAGGAAGGTGACGACGAGGGTCAGCGTCGTGCCGGCCACGGCGCGGAAGATGGAGTTGGCATAGCCGACGAGCGTCGACGGGTCGCTCAGGATGTAGTCGTACGCGCCGGTCTGCCACCTTCCCAGCCAGATGTGCAGCCCCAGCGTGCGCACGTCCAGGATCCCTGAGAACGAGAGGATGACGGTGTGCCAGAACGGATAAAGGAACGTCAGTGTCAGGACGATGAAGAACAGGCCGATGCAGGCGTCGAAGGCGAGTCCGCCGGCGGTTTTCCGGCGCAGCAGCCGTGGGCGTGCGGCCGATGCGCTTACCAATCGCTGCGTTTCATTCAGCGTCGAATCGAGCAGCGCCTTGCCGGCCATGGCCATCCGCTACCAGAGCCCGTATTCGCTGTAGCGCTTGATCACGCTGTTGGAGCCGACGATCAGGGCGACGCCGATCACGTTCTTGAACAGCCCGACCGCCGTCGTGAACCCGTATTGGCGCTCGATGATGCCCTGGCGATAGACGTAGGTGTCGATGATGTCGGCCACCTCGTACACCAGCGGGCTGTACAGGTTGAAGATCTGGTCGAAGCCGGCGTTCAGCACGTAGCCGAGCCTCAGGATGAACAGGATCGTGACCACCGGCAGGAGCGACGGCAGCGTGATGTGCACGGCCTGCTGCAGACGGTTGGCGCCGTCGATCCGGCCGGTCTCGTACAGCTCCGGGTCGATGGCGGCCATCGCCGCCAGGTAGATGACCGATCCCCAGCCGACCTCCTGCCAGATCCCGGTCGCGACCAGCATCGGCCGGAACAGCCCCGGATCGGTCAGCAGCAACGGTGCGGGCTGACCAACCAGCCCGAACAGGTAGCCCACGATGCCGCGCTGGGGCGAGAGTATCTCGACCAGGATGCCCGCCAGCACGACCCACGAGAAGAAGTGCGGCAGGTAGCTCACCGACTGCACGACGCGCTTGAACTTCTGGTTGGCGAGCTCGTTGATCAGCAGTGCCAGAACGATCGGAGCGGGAAAGCCGAAGGCGATCCGCTGGACGCTGATGATGACGGTGTTGCGAAAGATCCGCCAGAAGAACGGGTGGCCGAACAGGATCTTGAAGTGGTGGAAGTCGTTCCACTCGCTCCCCCAGAAGCCCAGGCCGAAGCGATAGTCCTTGAAGGCGGCGATGATCCCGTAGATCGGCAGATAGTTGAACACGAACAGGAGCGCGACGCCGGGGAGCAACGCAAGGTACAGGAGGCGCATCCGCTTGGCTCTGCGCCATCGTTCGCCCCGCTGCAGGGCGGCGCTCGCGGTCTGTGCGCTGGCGGACCTCATCTACAGGACGGATCTACGGCGGGAGGGTATTGGCGAAGGGGAGCGGCACCTGCACCGCTCCCCTTCGAAGGATCGTTCGGCCGAACGACCGCTCAATAGACGCGTTGTCCGGCGAACAGCTCCCGACCACGGGGGGCCTTGGCGAGCTCCGCCAGCAGCTCCGCGCCGCCGATGCTCATCCACCGCTCCACGTGTGCATCCCACTCGGCGTCGACGTCGACCTTGCCGGTGATCGCCTGCAGGTAGAACTCGTCGCGGAGCGTGTTGAGCGCATCACCGTACTGGACCTTCCTGTCGTTGTATTCGGTCTCGTTGAACAGGTCGTAGCGGGCGGGATAGATGAGCATGTCGTAGCCCTTGCCGCTGTACACGTTGTCCTTCGCCCAGTCGTGGAGAATGGAGTAGTACAGGAACTTGAGCCGGTCGATCGTGTACATCGGCGGGTAGGTGTAGAATCGCCCGTCCTTTACGCGCTCGGCGTCGAAGGTGAGCCTGGAGTTCCACGGCTCTCCTTCCCAGTCGAAGTGCACGCCCTCCTGTCCGCGCGCGTTCAGGGCATATCCCTCGTCGGTCATCATCATCCAGTCGTAGATCTGCAGGATCCGCTCCAGCTTCTCGTCGCTGACGTCCGCGTTGATGTAGGCGTGATAGCTGCCGAGCGCGAAGGGTACGTGGCGGGCCATGCCGCGCTCCTCGACCCCTCCCGGACCGACCGGCGGCCAGGTCATGATGACGTCCACGTCCTCGTCGAGCTTCGCGAACGATCCCGGAGCGGCGATGCCCTCGCCCGCCGGCACGTTGTAGTTCCAGTAGGTCGTGGACATCGCGTACGTGCGGAGCGTCTCCTTTTCCCACTTCTTCCTGCGCGTGAGGGTCGGGAACTCGGTGTCGATGAGGCCTTCGGAATACCAGCCGGCCAGCAGCCTCAGGAAGTCCCGGTACCGCGGATTCGTGTTGTAGAAGTGCAGCTCGCCGCCGACCTCCCAGGTGTAGTCCGGCTTGGAGGTCAGCCCATACATGTTCAGGAACGGCTCGAAGCTCCAGTCGATCTTCTCGCTGGCGCCCAGCGGGATCGTGTCCTGCTTGCCGTTGCCGTCCAGGTCGTCGTCGCGCGCGGCGACGAGGAAGTTCTCGATGTCCGCGATGGAAAAGTCGTGGTCGTAGAAGTAGGTGAGGCCGACCGGGTCCATCACCTCCTTGATGTCCTCGTAGCCGGGCATCGGCAGACCGGCCTTCGTCGCCCAGTCGTGGCGGAATACGACGAAGCCGTTGAACGGGGCTTGCGCCACGTTCTCCGCCGCTCCCATCAGCGAGAGCACCTCGTCGGCATCGTCGGGATTGGCATTCACCATCCACCCGTAGCCGGAGTCGTCGAGCAGCTTGGCGTACATGGGTGCGTGCTCGCGGATCATCGCCATCGGGATGCTGCGCGTGACGCCCTCGCGATGGATCTCGAAGGTGTTGGCGTGACTGCCTGACAGGTAGCCGAAGTCCGGAAACTGACCGTTGGCCAGCATCAACTCGACCCGTTCCTTCTCCTGGAAGTAGTTGATGCCGTCAACCTGGATGTCGACGTCGAACATCTCCTCGATCTGGTCGATGCCCCAGGTGTCCAGGTCTTCCCGGTCGTCGTTGCCTTCCCAATGCCAAGTGATCGTCAGGGGCCCGGCGGCCGCGGCCTGGTCAGCCTGCGCCGCCCCGTAGGCGATGAGCGGCGTGAGTCCCAGTGCGATCGCGACGATTCCGGCGTGCGCTCTCGTGCGGTACCTCGTCATGTGCCCTCCTTGCGGCGTGAAGCCGTCATCAAGGCGAGGTTGATCGCCCCGATGGTGGCGACCGCCGCAGTCTGTCCGTGAAGCCTACCCTGCGGGGCGCTAGTAACTCCAGCTACTCTTGTAGCGGTCCATGACGAAGTCGCCAAGCTGGGTCAACGGGAAGGTCGCCGGCTCCGCCGGGGGGCCTGCCGCCGCTCCTGTGAGCTGATCCACGTGGGCGATGGCGCGGTAGAGCTGCCACGTCACCGGCTGCGTGGGGTTGCCGTCCCAGATGGAGAAGCCGTCCACGCCTTCCCGGTGGTAGCGGTGCGCGGTCGACAGGAACTCCGCGTTGCCGATCTCGTTCGGATGCAGGTTGACGATCAGCCGGCAGTTGCCGGCGCGGCACGGCTCGACCAGGTAGTCGGCCTCCGGAACGACGCGCCAGCGGCGGTAGTCCCACACGGTCGGGTGGATCTCGTCCAGCAGGCCCTCGCGGGCCCAGCGCACCACGTCCAGTCCGTGCAGCTCGTTGGAACGGTGGTCGGACAGCACCAGCGCCGACAGCTCGGCGCCCTGCTTCCGCGTCCGGCTGCGCGCCTCGGCCATGAGCTCGCTCATAATGGCGGCCCGCAACCCGAGCACGTCCGCGTCGTCTTCCGGCAGCTCGCGCGGGTCGGCGCCGTGGAGGGAGCGAAAGCGCTGCAGGAACGGTTCCTCGTAGAGGACGAACGGCTGCGCGCGCGGAAAGATGAAGTTGATGCCGTCCGGGCGGTAGGCGAGGAGCTCGTCGACGATGTCCAGCACGTGCCGCTGCACCTCCGGGAAGGCGTAGCTGAGCCGCGAGATCACACGGCCGTCGTGGTCGACGCAGCGCAGCTCCGGATGGCGGCGGTAGAAGCGCGACATGAACACGCCGTCGTAGGGGGGCTCCATCGCGAACGCGCCCATCATGATCGAGAGATGGAACTCCAGCCCGATGGACCGGCACATGTCGCGCACGGTAGCGATCGGGTCGATGCCGCGGCGCATCAGACCCGCGAGGCTCTCCGTGTAGCGCCGGTAGCCGGCGGTCGGGAAATCGTCGAGCCCCTCGCCCTCCAGCGAGCCGACCACGGTGGGGTAGTTGCAGTGGTCGGCGCCCGAGATGCAGAAGAGCATCGAGCGGTAGCCGCTGTCGCGGTACGGCAGGATGAAGTACCAGAGTTCTTCCGGCTCGCTCACGCCCATGTAGAAGATGCCGTGGCCGTCGTTCATCGCAACCAACCGCTTGTCGCCGCGGCTGCGGACGCGTTCCAGGTGAGCGTGGCTGGTCGGGACCGCGCGCAGGTAGGCGAGCATTGCGCCCTCCGGCCGATCACCCCACTCGACCTGCGCGAGCTGGACCGTGCGGCCGGTCATGTCGGCGACGCGGAAGGGGCAGTCCTGGACGGATTGGCGGGTGTGATGGGCGTTCGCGGCGTCGTCGAACGGATCGTTGCGCAGGATGACCCAGCCGGGGTCGTCGTCCAGGCGCATCATGATCGAGCTCGGCCCCATCGACCCGAACTGCGCCATTCCCAGGGAGAGCTCGTGCGGGCCGTCGAGCTGCGGGTCGAGCGTGATCGGCCGCGGCCGGGTCTCCTGGCCGACGATCAGCATGGTCCCCGACAGCCGCTGGTGCTGGTGAACCCCCTCCCACGGCACGGTCCGCCAGAAACCCTTGCGCGGCACGGGTGAAAGCAGCGACCGCGGCGTGCACCGGGACAGATCGAAAAGGCTCCCTTCCAGGGCCATGGCGCTTACCTCGCGGGGACGAAGTCCCGCTCCCGCACGCTCACCGCCAGGGGAGTTCCCGGCGGCCTGGGCCGGTTGTGGGTGGTGACGATCCAGATCTCGCCCGGACGGCGCTCGACCATGTAGGGGTAACAGAGCCGGCCGTACGGGTAGGTGACCCGGTCCGCGCGCATGCGGCCGATGACCACGGGCTCCGACCACGAGCGGCCGTCGTCGTCCGAGAAGGCCAGGGAGAGCTCCTCGCGGTGCACGCTCATCGGGCGCTCGGCCCAGGGGAGGGCCACGCGAATGTAGCTGTCCTCTCCCTGCGGGTAGAGCCGATTCCAGACCAGCGCCAGGCGCCCGCTTTCCAGGCCCAGCAGGTAGCCCGGCGCGCTGCTGGCGTCGATCGGGCTGGGCCGGATCTCCCGCCACGACAGGCCGCCGTCGTCAGACCAGGCCTCCCAGAAGCGGTCCAGGCTGGTGCGCAGCAGCATCAGCAGACGTCCGTCGGAGAGCTCGGCGACGGTGCCCTCGCAGACGCCGTCGTGGTGGCCGTGGCCGCCCAGGTCGATGATGCTGCTCTGCCGCCAGCTCCGGCCTCCGTCCGTGGACACGCAGGTGAACTGGACGTGGCGGGCCGGGTCTCGCCAGAGGTGCTGCACCGGCGTGACCAGGTTGCCGGCGCGCGTCTGGATGATGTCGGTCACCGCGCCGCAGAAGCCCAGGAAGATGGGCTGGCGGTCGGTCCAGGTCCTGCCCTCGTCCGCGCTGCGGATCGACCACACGTCACAGCGCACGTCGGGATCGGGCTCGTTGGTGGTCTCGTCCCACCCCCACCGGTAGGTCGTGGAGTCACCGTAGGTCAGGACGATGTCGCCGTCCCTGGTCCGAACCATGGCCCCTTGTTGCGGTACGCCGGGCTCGGAACCGTCGGTCATGGGCACCGGCGCCGACCAGGTGACCCCATCGTCGGCGCTGGTGCGGCAGGCGTTGCCGGTCACCTGCAGCAGGCGGTCGTCGCCTGTCACCACCATCTGCTCGGGGAAGTCCCTGGTCCCGTAGTCCGTGATCGGCAACGGCCGGCAGCGCGGCTCGATCCACAACGTGGCGTTCTCGTCTTCACTCATGATGCGCCTCCATGGCGTCGCTCCCGGTTACGGTTCGATCCGGTAGAGGTAGGCGTGTCCGCGGTAGGCGCGCTCCCCCTGATGCTCGACCCACAGCCGGGTCGAGCGCACGATCAGATGGCCGGTGCCGCGCTCCTCGTATACCTGGAAGTTGCCCAGCAGCGGCGGCACTTCGTCGCCCCGCCGGGTGTCCACGACCATCACGGTATCGCGTCTGAGCAGGAGACTGTCCGGGTCGATCAGGCCGGCCACCAACGGGTGGCGGGGCAGGTTGCCCTCCGGGTTGTGCGGGCTGATGTTGCCGAACCAGTAGTAGCCTCCTGATGAGTGCCGGGCGATGGTCGAATAGCTGGCGGGTGAGAAGAACAGGCTGCCGTCGGTGTAGCCCCACGGGCGCGGCGTGTCCCAGGTCTCGCCCCCGTCGTGGGAGACGCAGTACCACTTGTGCCCCGGCAGCTCCAGGTTGCCGGCGTTGCTCGTGCGCATGACCATGAGGAAGCGGCCGTCGGGCATCTCCGTCACCGCTCCCTCGGTGACCCCGCGGGTGGAGATTTCCGGCGGCAACGTTACCGGCTGCCCGGCGGTCCACCTGATGCGGCCGTCGTCCTGCCAGGACCCGATCAACATGATCAGGTCGTGGTAGGAGAGCGCGCCGGGCGGGCAGAACAGCGTGTCGTCGTCCTGCAGACAGGTGCGCTGCAGCGGCAGGACAAGGCGGCCGTCGGAGGAGAAGACCATTTCGTTGGCGACGTGAGCCACGTTCTTTCCCGTCCACACGCCGTCGATGGGGTACTCGGCGGAGTAGGCGTCGCCGTGCTGGACGACCTGCTCGTCGAACAGCCAGCTCTTGCCGCCATCCTCGGAGACGCGGTAGGTCAGAGTGGAGTGGGTGAGGGCTTCGAGCATCTGGTCCGTGGGCAGAAACGTCTGGCTGGCGGTCACCAGGAGACGCCCGTTGACCGGATCGACGAAGGTGTTGCCGAAGGACTTTCGATGCACGCCTTCCGGCGTCTCCCGCCGCACGGGATAGGGCTGGGACTCGGACCAGGTCTGGCCGTTGTCGACCGAGAAGCTGATCGTGCAGTGGTCGTAGATGTCGCTGCGCACCTCGATCGTCCGCACGCGGATCATGTCGAGCGTGTCGGCGGTCAGGTAACCGGCGAGCTCGTAGGCGGCACCCTCCGGACCCTCGGGATAGGTGATCGTGCGGTCGATGAGCCGCATGGCCGGTGACCCTCCTGAGCCGGGAGTGACGCAGCGTCAAAGGCCGCCGCGACTACGAATCCTACGTCGAAGATCAGGCCGTCACAAGCCGATCGGTGGACAGGAGGGACGAGCTACCCTCGCAGGTACGAGCGTCAGGTTTCGGGCAGCTCGTTGCGGTAGATGTCCTCCGGTCCGAATGCCTCCCGTGGCGAGTTGAAGAAGGCGCGCTGCGCATCGGTCAACAGCGCCATGGTGTCGGGGCCGGGGATGCGGCCGCCGGTGTGCTGGTAGTGGTACTGGCAGCGCGGTCGTTGTACTCGTAGAATGTCAGAGTTCGCGCCCAACCCACCGGCGGTGGCGTTTGACTACCCAGCGTGGCGAGCCTGAGAGTGGACTGTTGCGTAGCCCATAGACACGCCACCTGCACGGTTTCGCCCGACGTGCTGGGCACATCCTGGCGACTGTCCCGACCCACGACCCACGATTCCGCCCCAGACTCAGCGACGACTTCTGCCTCACTCCGTTAGCGACAGGGTTGTCCCGGCGCGGCACCTCAGCCACCGCTTCAGAGTTGGGCCGCCCCTTCCCACCCAAGCCCGTCGGTTCCGTCCCCATGGCTACGATCCCGTCTCCCCGCGAGACGCCGGCCGTCCACACTGCCTCCCTCCACGCGCCGCATGCCTGGACCTGCGACAGCCACATCCTCCATAGTGCACCACCGGTTGCAGAAGCTTCCCCACTTCGCCACAGTGTACCTAACGCAAGTCTATGTCCATCCGATTTGAGTCTCAAGCATCCGGCGACACGCTCCAGGTCCTCAAGCGTTGCTTTATGTTCGTACGCCACGAGTGGCCGCACGCGACTCGAGACTCGCTGCCAGATGAGGGATTTGAGCAACGTCTCCGCGAAAGCTGCATCCGAAGCCTACAAAGCTGGTCCGTCTCGGGAGAGCGTGAAATGTATCTCGGAGCCGGTTTCGAGACCGCCTCCGGCGTGCTGCATGAAATCGACATAGTCGCTCGAAGACCGGAATCGACGGCAATAATCGAGGTGAAGAATCGTAAGAGCGCCCCTCCTACAAAGAATGACGTGATTGTCTTCTTCGCCAAGATTTTAGACTACTTGGCCGCTAATACTGCGCTTATTGATAACGACGTGTGTCTCGTCTTCGTCTCAAGTGGACCGTTCGAACCAACAGGTCTCGCCGCATGCATGGGGCTTGGCATACACCCCGTTGGACCCGACATTAGGCCACTGCCCATTCTTGTGAGAAACGCCATTATAATGGAGTCAGAAATCAGACGAGGTCTCCGAGTTCCCGCCGAAACGCAGGAAAGATTCGACGACATGTGCGCGCGCCTGAACAACCTATCATCGACACTGAGGGACACTTGGCTGGACAGCCGTTGTGGCCATGTTTCAGAGGACAAGATCGTGCTCAAGGCCGTAGCGCCCCTCAGAACTATCGCGCTAGCTCAGGAGATGTGGCAACTTAACGCAGACTGTGCCGATCTTCTCGACCACTTTCGGGCTGCCAAGAGCGTCAAATGAATATCTCTAGCTATAACGTCACCGACGTAAGTTATCACTATGTTGGACTGCGGGTCTTGGCTGCCATTCCGCCCCAAGTGGGGCGGCGCCATCAGGTGGACACCATCTCACGGGGTGTACATAAACTGGTCTATGACCGGGCGCTACGTCTAATGTTGCCCGAACCACGAGGCACGTTCGAAACCACTGGGGAGAAGGTGTGCCAAGAGCTAGTTCATCTGCGGTTGGCGCGATCAAAGCGATCCGGCTATGAGTTGACTGCGGAAGGCGATGAAGCTCTCAGTCTACTAGGATCGCGACAATACGTAGAGCTACGTAAACTGATGATTGCTTCACATCTCCATACCTACGACAATCTCTGCGCCGTACTTCAGAGTCACATAGGGCTGGAATGCCTTTGGCGTCCGATAGTAGAGGCGCCGAGGCTTCGCGAAGCTGACTACATCAGAACTCTTCTCGAACCTACGTTCGGGTCGGATGCAGCACTAGACCCGGGTTATTCGCGCTCCAGCCCGAAAGTTGGCTGAATTGAGGATTCGAGACG